>JBKQMK010000360.1:0-6050 GCA_052146735.1 Desulfomonilaceae bacterium
CGTTTGCCCTACATTGCATCCTCCTCCATATCCGCAACACTCGATACGGGTGGCTGGTTAGGCCTTACCCGGCGGGGACTTGCACCCCGCAAGAGACGCCAAGCTTCGCCTGGCGCACCACAAATCCATCTTTAATTCTTCTTCTTTAATTACAATGTGTTGTAAATTATCCGACCTCTAGCCTGCCCATAATTTTATTTCTGGGTCACTTGCCGAGTAATCTGGTTAGCCGCTACGCCATCTGGCGCACCGGTAATTACCTGTCATAAGCCTCCGTCTTGGGGTGAGAAGCAACGCTGAAGATCCTAATTGACTTGAAGCAGTGCGGTGAGTTACTCTCAAAACCAGCAAGCAACGGGCCTTTTCAGCAGCGTGATAACGGTCTTCCCCCTCTAGGGTCTTCGGGGAGGTCGTGCTGTGACCTTTGGGGGATCAGATGAACCATCCCTGACCCGGCTGCGGACCGAAGACACCCGGAAAAGCAAGACCTCAGCATAATTCCAGATACAAATAGCCTTTCTAGGAGGAGGTTCTCCGTGCCAATTGCACTTAGGGTTTTCAGCGGACAGTACGTCTGTGCGGAGAATGGCGGCGGTCAAGGGATTGTGGCGAATCGAGTCCTAATCAGTGACTGGGAATCTTTCGAGATGGTCGAACTTGGTCGCTCTTCAATTGCCCTTCGCGTCCACAAAGGCCAATATATCCGTGTCGGAGACGGTGCGAGACGCGAACTGATAGCTGACCGCAATACTATTGGTCATGAGGAAACATTTGAAATCCAAGTTTTATGGGCCGGTAACATAGCACTTCGTGCTCACAACGGACAATATGTCTGTGCGGAGAATGGCGGCGGAGGCCGCGAACTTGTGGCAAACCGACCCCAAATAGCTGAATGGGAGGCTTTCGAGGTCTTTGTTCTTGATGACAATTTCAATGTCGTTTCAGACCGGAACCTTCGTGGATTTGGTAAAAATTCCGTCATAAGCGAAATATTTTTCCCATCTCGTACCATCCTCGACGGACCACCCATGGAAGAGATCAAACTCAAACGTGAGAAAATCCGTCACCCCCAAAATCAACAAGTTACCAAAGTGACGCACTCAACGGACGAGACTTTTTATGCCAGTATGGTAAATCGTGTCAAGAATAACAAAAAAACAGCCATTCTTCTCCTTGTGGGCATCGTATTAATTTCGGTTCTCGCAGTTGTGGATGCGCCATCCAAATTAATAAATGAACTCGCTCCAAAGTACGAGGAGCTATCTGTTACCGTCGAACTGCAACGCTATGATAGGATTTCCGGCCCGATCAACCAGCCTCAAATCCTTCCCACACTTAGGGGCGATGTCAATGATCCTGCGGGCACCGCTAAGGTGATATGTCGAGAAATTGCAGAAGCTACAAAATCTAAAATGAATCTTCAGGCTCACCTGGAAATTGATGGCAGCTCATTGAAATCTTCCCAAAGAATTGCTGCTGCCCTTCAACGCTCCCATGGACCAAATGATGTCTGCCTGGAACGGCGGGAATTCGGAGGAGACGACCGATTAGATCTGTCTTCGTACTTTACGGATGCGTCAGACTCAGGATCTAATGTAGGCTCCCTCGCCCGGCCTGGCTATCATAGGGGCAAGAAAAACACCAGGACGTTATGTCTCACGCCGCGCGAATGCTGTTTCGACATGGAATCAATCACGATATACAGAAATGACAACAAGTTCTCATTTGAAAGCGAAAGGAATAAGACCTGGCGGAATGTTAAGTTCAATCAGAAGAAGGTCGC
Organism: Desulfomonilaceae bacterium; assembly: GCA_052146735.1. GTDB lineage: Bacteria > Desulfobacterota > Desulfomonilia > Desulfomonilales > Desulfomonilaceae > CAWBBA01. The sequence continues at coordinate 1,784 of JBKQMK010000360.1, forward strand.
TGTATTACTTGAACCCTTACATGGCGCCTCCGAAGGAAAAGAATTTACGGAATCAACAAGAAGCGCCGTGACAATTGAATTGCGTAAGTGCGTAAAGGCAGTCGATCATTTAGAACTGTCTCCTTTAACAAGAGACGAACTTTCGAAAAGAACCCTCGCTGGGAAAGGCACAGCGGTAGAATCGGGAAGTGCCCCCGATTTCATTGTGAAGACGGTTCCGATCATTAAAACACGTAGATACTTATTCTGGGCTTACCCGTTACCTAGTGCTCCGTCCCTCAAATAACTAGAGGTTCTGCTCCATCTATCCATCTGTTATTACAGGAGACGGATCGACGAGGTAATTCGAGGGCAGAACACTAGTCGCTTTCACTTGAGTAATCTCTGACAAGAAATCGCGGCATACAATGGGAGCGAGGGCGGCTTACTTCGTATTCAATATCAGGCAGGTAACCTATTCACGATTTCGCGAATGGAGGATATCATGTTTGTCACTTGCTCAGCTGTCAATTCACCGTATCTTCCGTGCGCAGCGGAGGTCCGCAAAGCAAGAAGCAGAGTCACCAACTTATGATCATTCGCAGAATAAACGCCAGATTGGAGCAGGTCTTGATTCAATCGCTGCGCCTTCTTCCACTGTTCCTTTCCAGACTTATCGGTGAAAGTGATGTGAATTCCGTGTTTGTCGGCGAGCTTACGCTGGTGCTCTTCCAATGTGCTTCCTGCAATCACTGCGGCGGCATCCTTGTAGCCCTCCTCCAGCAAGTAACTCGCCATCTCCAAGTAATCACTGAACAGATCGCCGTGGGCTAGCTCTTGGAGGGTCTGGAGATAGCCCTGTTGAAGGTCGGAGCGTATGGCCCTTAATGTCCCCATGATCATATCAAATTGGACGTCAGGATGGTACATGGACCCACGAATTGCTCTTATCTCATCCATATAAAAGGAAGCCTTCCCCGATATTCTAGTGACTGCCGCCGTCGCCCTTGTGAAGGCCTCTTGGATCTTATCCGATTGGAATTGGGTCATAAACTGACCGACTGGCAACGCAATGCGTGCGCGCTCTTCCTCGAAGAAAGAGATAGTCTCATCCAGCTGATTAATGAAACTCTCGTTTCCCTTTGCCTTCGTAATGCCAACCATGAGAACCTGGTATCTTCGGTCGGTAGCCCTATCCTGGAATGGCTTGCGATTTTATCAGTCCAGTCGCCCTCCGTCAACAAATATGGACTGTGCCAATGTTCTTGGTCGATAGCCTCATAGCCATTGAAACAGAGACTCAACTACCAGGATATCATGGCAGTTGCAGACATATGTCAGTAGCTGCATCGACGGCGTGTTTCTTTGATGAGGTGCTTAGGGTGCCTTTTTGAAAGAATTCGCTTTGTCCGAGCTTCACGTGCTCCTACAAGCAATATTCCAGTATCGAAGCTGATTTGTGATTTTTCCACCGATCCAGAATGGGTGCGTATCCCGATGGGAAACCGAAAGGGTGCGCCGAAGATCTTGCTGTCACCCGCGTTCTCGCACAACCAGAACGTCGTAGACGCGCGTACGAAACTTGCGGATACTCAATATGCCCGAAAATGGAGACTCGCAGCGAATCGTTCGCAGGGCTTTATGGGCGATGCTCATGATCAGCGCTTTTCTGGTCCAAACGTTTTCAACCTGGTCCGAGATCCCCGCGTCCAGTACCGAATGCCACGTGATGTTGTGTTAGCCTTCCCCTTGGCCGACCTTTACCATGCCGCCTTCGGGTGAGAAGCAACACCGAAGATTCTGATTGACTAGAAGACGTGCGGTGAGGCACACTTGACACCAGAGTAAAATAGGCATTTTATTGGCGTGACGAGGGTTTTATTACCTACGTCGAGGCTAGAGGGGAATCATACTGGGATCTTTTCGGGATCACTGGAACCATTCGTGAGCAGTTTTCGGCCCAGAGCCCCCGAAATGGCTAGACCGCCTCATAACTCCGGGTAGGACAATTGTTCCATGAAAAGTGCTCTAGTTCTGGTTCCTCCCAACATCCCCAGCATGGATTCCTGTGCCGGAGGCCGATTTCAAGCCACCTACAATGCGGCGGGAAGCAAGGCCAGCCACTGGATACCACTCTGGATTTGTTACGCAGCCGGAGCTGTTCCCACAGGCCGCGCACTGGATTGTAATGTCGAAGGCCTGACTCGGGAAGAATTTCTCAGGACCGTCCCCCAATACGATATTTTTGTTTTTTATGGCAATCAAGAAACCGTCACCTATGACCTGGAGACCGCGCTGCTCCTATCCGAAGCGCGAAAGAATTCACTGATAATCTTTGCGGGTCCTTATGCTACGGTAGTTCCCGAAAAGGTCGTGTCCGCTCCTGGCATCCACGCGGTAATACGGGGAGAGGTTGAAGAACCCCTTAGGGAATTGTGCCGCAACCGTCCTCTTTCGGACATCAAGGGGCTAACCTGGAAGGACGGCAGAGAAATCGTAGCGAACCCTGACATGCCCCGGCTGGATGATCTGGATTCGCTCCCCTGGGTGTCACGAATAATCCGACGGGATCTCCCGCTTCTGCGTTACTGGATTCCTTATCTAAACTATCCATACATTTCCATTTTTTCAGGCCGCGGCTGCCCCGGTCGTTGCACGTACTGTCTTTGGCCCCAGGCGTTTACCGGCCACCGGTATCGCAAGCGCAGCATAGGGGACGTTGCCGATGAACTGATCTGGATTCACGAAAACCTCCCGCAAATCAAAGAGATCCAAATTGAGGACGATACATTCACCTGTGACCGGGAGCGCGTCCTGGAACTGTGTGATGCCTTACGGGGTAAAGGGATCACGTGGTCTTGTTGCAGTCGCCACGACTTACCAGGCGACGTTCTGGCTAAAATGAAGGAAGCAGGAGTTCGCAACCTGGTGGTCGGCTTTGAATCGGGAAGTAACAACATACTGAAGCGAGTGCGCAAGGGTCTGAACACTAGGCAGGCGCAGGAATTCATGACGGAATGCCGACGCCTTGGATTGCGGGTCCACGGATGCTTCGTTTTTGGGTTGCCCGGTGAAACTCGTGAAACCATGGCTCAGACACTGGAATATGCACTGAAACTGAGGCCCGATACGGTCCAGTTTGCCATAGCCGCTGCCTATGAGGGGACCTCGTTCAACTCTTACCTCCGTGAGCACGGCTATCTGAAAGACGATGTAGGGATCACATCTTCGGGGCATTTAACCGCGAGATATGACTATCCCGATCTCTCGGGAGATGAGATAAATGTTTTCGCGCATAAAGCTTGGAGGTCTTATTACTTGAGACCTTCGACTATTCTCCGCCAGATTCGGGCGGCACTGACCGACCTACAGGATGCTAAGCGGTTCGCACGTGGGATCACATACGTGAGCGATTATCTATTTATGAACCAACCCCACCAGAAGTGAATGCCGTAGGAGAAATGCGGACCCCGCGTAACTGAGGCGTTACGCCACGTGCACGATTGTGCTTGACCGGGGGGCGTGCGGTGAGTTACTCTCAACACCAAGAAATAACGGGTTTTTCATCAACGTGACGACAGTTTTGTCTCTGTCGAGTCTTCTGGGAGGATATACGGAGCCGTTTCGGGGTCCAGGGAACCATCCGTCGCCTCGTTATCGGCCCGCAGAGCCGCAGAATGGCAAGACCTTTGAATAATTCCGGTTAAAAAGTCAGGTGACTCGATTGAATTATCCTCTTGTAGCGATGGCGGCTGCGGTGTTGCTTTTCCAAATATATTTTTGGGCTGTTGGGCTCCGAGGCTTGCTGCAGAGCCTCCTATGGGTTCCCCGTATCCGGCCTGGTCCTAAGACAGATTCATCGGAAGATTATCCACTTATTTCCGTTATAGTTCCTGCACACAATGAACAGGCAACGATCCGGGAATGTGTGCGGTCCGTGTTGGATCAGGATTATCCCTGTTATGAACTTATTCTGGTCGACGACAGGTCTGAAGACCTCACCGCTTCAATAGCTGCCGACTTGGCCAGGAACGAAGCTAATTTTAAGATCATCACCGTGCGGAAACTTACTGAGGGGTGGACCGGGAAGAGCCACGCTCTGGATGTAGGAGAGAAACATGCTTCAGGAAAATGGCTCGCTTTTCTCGACGCGGATTGTAGCCTCGACAAGTCTGCGCTGAGGCAATGTTATCAGGCGGCGGTGAAACATAAGGTGAGTATGGTCACCCTCAGCCCCAAATTCATACTCAAGACCTTTTGGGAGAAAGCGCTCCAGCCGGCATTTGTG
>JBKQMK010000361.1:0-4379 GCA_052146735.1 Desulfomonilaceae bacterium
AGCCATAGACTATGAAATCATACATTTCGAGAAAGTTGCCGGACGCCACCCGTATTACTGCCTTGATACGCTCTTTTCTCTGCCCATTCGCCGACATGTGCTCCCCCAGTGGACGACCGTTGCCACCTCGATTGAAATGATAAAGTCTCTTTTCAATTAGCCTGCGTTACTCAGAATGTTCGAATTAGTGCACGGGGAACGGGACTGTGTCAACGATATTCTGTGGATTATCAAGAGATGTAATTTGATTGCCGGATCTAGAGGTCTCTGTGGTCTGAAGGCGGGGAAGGTGGTATTGAACGAAGAGGTGCCGACTCCAAAATTGGTGTCCAAATGGTCCCCATCGGAAGCGAACGTTGTGGGGAGGTGGAAAGAAGGGCTTGCCAGGAACCATGGAGGAAAGACTCCACAGCGCCCTCTCAGGCTTAGTGTAATCAATTCTGAGCGATATTTTGAAATGGGTAAGGGGGAAAAGTATGGGTGATTTTGGCAAATTGTATTTTTGGAGGCCTTATACATTGCGCTCGACATTGTGCCGGGGTACATATCATGCCATTGAGCTCTGAGTTGCCATTGGGAGGCTTATGCCGATCCATATAAACGATGTTAGCTGCCGAAGTGATGTGAGATAGGATCAAACATGAACGACTTCCTCAATAAGCTCTCTCCTCCACCTGACCACATACGCACTTGTCGGATGAGCCCGCTTTTTCACGTATTCCCGAATGTCACTCTCGCTTGAATTATTGTGCAACGGAATGTCTGGTCTTTCCCGAACGAGCACCCCGCCGTAGCAGACATGATCGTGAGGCATGGAGACAGGCAAAAGCATCTGAAAAGTCTGTCTCTTACGATAAGCGACCAGGACTTGCTGGACGCAGCTGATTGGATGAATTTCGATGGGGAGGTGCTTTGCCTAAACAACCCCAAGCCGCAATCGGGAACTCCAATACCAACTTTCGTCTTCTGTGCCCAAGGTCTGTTTCGCAATCTCTCGAAAGCGGTCTATCCCAATCTGTTTTTCACTCAACCCATTTTTGAGTAAGGTCATTACACCTCCTTGACTTAGAAGAATGCCTATGAAGCGTTCCGCATTGCCGTTGTCAAAATGATGTACTACTATCTCCTTCACATATCGAAAGCAACCGCTCGCTTGCATCCGGGCTATATGCTGATTCTTGTCCCACCGCTTGACGGATGATTTGGCCTCCAATGCCTTTTCGCACGCCAGGACTCTTCGCATACATTCTTCATACGCCGCATCCGCTTCCCAACTCCCTGTGGTTGGCGGCCAGTCATAATCATAAGCAGCAAAGACCCCGCCAGGATGCAAAATCCGGGCTACTTCTTGAAAGGTAGCTTGTGGCTCCATCCAGTGTAGCGCTTGAGAACATGTGACAATCTGAGCACACTGGTCAGGCAAACCGGTTTGGTGAGATAATCCTTCCCGATAAGAAACATTCCGAGCCCGGGTTTGCACTTCAGCTTGATGACGCATATCGGCAGACGGCTCAATCCCTATGACCTCGTACACCTTATCGGTCCAATACCGTGTTGAGAGACCTGTCCCGCAGCCTAGATCAACCACCCGTTGAGGAAAAACGGATTGAGCCAGTCGCATGAGAATTGGTGCTAGAATGGCAGGCGGCTCGGGGCGGTATTTGTCATACAGATCAGCAAATCCGCTAAATCGGTCAATATTTCCAGTGAAATCGTTTGGTGGGAGACTCAAATAATAATACTCATGACTGTCACATTTGTCTAAAGTGGGCTTGTTTTGCGAGGCCCCAACACGAACAGTGCCACCCCACGACGTGAGACAGCCATAGCGCCCTCCTAAACCAACCACAAGGCCCCTGAAACCTCCCCGAGACTCCACGACAAATGTCTATAGGGCACCCTTCCCCTCTCCAGCAAAGCTGCGACTGGGGATGTGCTTCAAGGCTGAATGCGATCTAACACACAGACATCGAATTGATAAAGCATAGGGTAACGCTCCGATCTTTGTCAAAGGAAATCCACGAGTAATTGTTATCGTGATGGATTATGGACGTGGCGAGACGCGAGCCTGAGAAGTGACCGAGACAGTGCACTAGAGAAGAGAAGGGGTCGATTTTGGTGTCCAAATGGTGTCCATCGGAAGCGAAAGTTGGTGGGTTGGGGACTACTCTGGAAGCCGAGTTTCTGTTAAGATGCACTCCACATGCGTCTCTATGAACTCCTTCCTAAAGGTCCGCAAATTAAGTCCTGCCCTGCGTGGAGAAAAACACTGATGTTCCCCGGTAACTGCGTATATGCCATGTATGGTGCGCGTTTCTGGGAATCCGTTATAGACAAGAAAGTATGTGTGGTCGATGTCCTGGTGGGATTGATTAATGGTTAAGGTAAAATTTCTTGCTCTTGCGCCTTTCAGTTCCCATCTGGTTCTGTCCGACAATCTCATTAAGTCATTCGCCTTTTCTCCCTTGGTGAAAAACAGTCCATTTTGCAGATACCTTTCCACGGACATAGCCGTAATTGACGCCATGAGATTGCCTTCGACCCTCGTCTGAGCAGTCTTTCTTGTCCATTCCTGATCGAATGCTCTTGAAAATGTGACACTGGAAAACTTTGAAATAAGATCCTCTACTGAAAGTTCTTCGATCTCTTCCTGGTCAAGAACTTTCTGAAGTATATCGAGGAAAACTCGAGAGGGTGCAAGTGCCCGCAGGGTAACACCTTGAGTGAAGTCTCGGAACTGCCTATGCACATGGCCTGCGTCTCGGAAGCCATTGATAACACCCGATATGACCTCTTCTTTTTCTTGCTCACTCAGAAGACTCATTGAGCTTCTCCAGAACACTACTCGCAACCTCAAGATATTCCTTGTCTATATCAAATCCGATCATGCCAACCTGTAGTCGAGCACAGGCTACGGCCGTATTGCCTATTCCTAAGAAAGGATCAAGAACCACAGCCACTCGCTGAATGCCATGCAGCTTGATGCACATTTCAGCAAGCTCCGGAGGAAAACTCGCTGGATGTGGACGATCAGTTGAGCGTTTCTGAATTGTGGAATATGGAACATACCAGTTGTTCCCTCGACAGCGCACGCCACTGCCTGCGGATTTCCATCGAGTGACGTTAGATGTGTCCTTATAGGGGGCGCCTATCGCTACCCGATCCAATGGTACCTTGCCTGTCTTGGTGAAATGGAACACATATTCATGAGCATCGTTAACGAAACGGTCACTGTTAATGGGTTTGAAATGCCCTACGGTTAGAGAGGTCCTTTCCTCGTAGCTGGAGTTTTCTATGTAGATTGATTTGATCCAGTGAAAAACATTTTGCAGGACCAGGATGTCTCGAAACTGATTGGCCACATCAAAAGGTACCCAAGGATCAGAAGGTTTGGATCCTATGTTGAGAAAAACGGAGCCGTCAGGTTTAAGAACCTCTTTTACAAGGATGCCCCACCCTTTGATCCAATCTAGATAAGCTTGCCGAGGAACACGGTCATCATAGCGGCCGTACTTGACTCCAATGTTGTAAGGAGGCGAGGTTACAACGACATCTACTGACGCTGGCCCCAATAGCCGTTCCATACCAATGAAGCAATCACCAAGATACAGGGTGATCCTGCGCTGTTGTCCCAGCGTAAACTTTGCGAACTCTAGGGGAAGCGACCCATCAGTAGGTTCAGGCTCATCACTCGGCTCCCGCTCAATGTCGGGTTTGACCGCAGCAGTTTTCGAAGTGGCGGGAAACAAGCTAATCTGATTAGACATCTCGGAAAATACTCCCGAAGCCGACGAGGACAAGCTAGTACCACTGAGCAAGTTGCACCCAGAGACTAATCAATCCTATCTGACGTGTCAACGTGTGCTTGGGCTGAGTTTTCTGCTTGGAAGCAGAGACGGAGCAGACGGAACACGAAGAGGCGGGAAGAAGTCTCTCGCCACTTTTCTGGTTACTTTTGGGGTGACCATCGCCAGTGACAGGTCTTGATGGCCATCAATGTGTTTCGTTTTTACAGGGGAATGACGTTAAGACTGCTCTAGGATTGAGTGTTGATACTTCCTTGACCGATTGGAGGCCCTGCAAATGGTCCGATGAACCTCGCACTGAATAAAGAAAGGTGATTTGTTGAGGCAATCTGTTCGCAATTCAACTCTCCCGATGTCGGGAGAGCTGTTACACGGACCGCTTAGTCTCTGAATGAACAGCGGCTCCGTTGTGATGATTGCGAAGACGCTACGCAGCAGGCCCGCCGATGGGGCTACTTCACAATCGTAAGCCGTTGCCTATCACGCTGCTTGAGAATCTGTTCCTCTCCATCTTCAATAGTGTCCATTATTGATACCCATCCATGGGGATCTAGCCGGTCGTAGGGTCCCGAG
>JBKQMK010000362.1:0-19109 GCA_052146735.1 Desulfomonilaceae bacterium
ACGCACCGCCTCTTCCCGAAACTCCTTAGAATACCGTCCGTGGGGAATCCTTGCCCTTTCCATCGTGACACCTCCGTCTCATCTTTCAATCAAACATTGGTGTCCATCTTTTTCAACTTACCCCACTGTCGACGGTAGTAGCTGTCAACAACCTTATCGCACTCGGATCGGAGGCGCCGGTCGGTCTCTGGGTCATAGCACCCTATTGGCATTCGGTCAGCGGTAAAGCGAACAAGGATTTCGTGGATGCTTACTTCAAAAAGTACAACACGGTGCCGGCCTATCCCCCCCAATTTGCCTATGCCGCGGTAAAGGCGTACGCAGGCGTATTAAAGAACACTGGTACCACTGACAAAGAGGCCGTAGTCAATGCTCTTGAAGGCTTCACCTTTGAGGCCCCTTGCGGGACTATCACGTTGCGCCGAGAGGATCACCAGGCGATCCATTCAGGTTTTGCCGGGCGGGTTTCCGAGCAGAAGGAAGTGGCGATGGGTAAAAAGATCCTACGAAGCCTTGGGTCCACCATCGTCCTGCCCGCTCAAGACGTGGAAACTCCATTGGCGGAGACAGGGTGCAAAATGAAGTGATGTGCAACTTGCGACTGGCTACCAGGCCCTGCCCCGGAACTCCTATGTTTGCTCCTCTGTTGTCTCTCCTTGAACAGGGGGACAAGAGTTCCCTCCCCGTTTACGGGGAGGGTTAGGGAGCCGAATATTTTTGTGCCTACGCAAGCTTAATCCACCTGGTAGGACCGGCCTCCGCGCCGGTCACTAATGTTCCGCCGGCAGGGACGCCAGCGCTACCAAGCTGAATACCTGCTTGGGCTGGAATGACCGAATGCAGGGGCGCAGCAAGCAGAGCGCCCCTACAAGGCGCCATAAATGTTACCAGTTTGCCCGCGAACGGCCTCACGCGCCCTGTTTCTTCTTTTCCTCCAAGGCTCTGAGGATCTTCTCCGGAGTCACGGGGAGTTCGTTAAAGTTAACTCCTATAGCGTCATATATAGCGTTCACTATCGCCGGCGCCGGTGATAGTTGGGTTCCTTCTCCGGCCTCTTTGGCGCCGAATGGGCCTACCGGATCGTCAGTTTCGATGTCAATTAGCCCCATCTCCGGCATTTCCAGCGTTGTGGGAAATCCGTAATCGAGGAATGAGGGATTCATCACCTGCCCTTTTTCAACGATCACATCCTCATAGAGGGCCTGTCCCATTCCACCGGCGATTGAGCCTTCCAGTTGACCTTCAACGAGCATAGGATTGATGGGCCGGCCGCAGTCATGGGCTGTCACCATTTTGAGGACCTTCACCTTGCCCGTATTCGTATCGACTTCCACTTCCGCCGCTTGAGTCATGAATGAGTAGTTTGGAGAGAAGTTTCCCGGTTCGTTGAACAGAGTGGTCGGCTCTTTGGTGTCGGCCATCCAGGAAGCCCTCCCCACCATAGGCATTGGCAGATCCCGATATTGATATATTTTCAGGGCCTTGCTGAAAGGGACGTTGATCTCGGGTGATCCGGTCACAAATATCTTTCCGTCCTTGGCCACAAGGTCCGCGGGATTGGCCTCCAGTTCGTCCGCTATGCACTCGAAAAGTTTCTTTCTAATTGACTCAGCGGCAAGCTTGGCGGCGTTGCCGGCTCTCACGGTAACTCCACTTCCAAAGGTGCCCGGGTCAAGTGGAGTGGTTCCGGTGTCGGCAGCGGTGACCCTGACCTGCTCGAATGGGACGCCCAGTTCCTCTGCAACGATCTGAGCGATGACGGTCTCAGCTCCCTGGCCGATGTCCGCGGCGCCGGTTAGCACATTTACCCCGCCGTCCTGACCCACTTGGACCACTGCGCCGGAGCTGATGTGGCTCATGTTGGTCACCCCACTGGGAAACGAGGCGCCGCCCATCCCCACTCCGCGGCCGAAGGGGAGCTTGCCGCGCTTTTCCTTCCAGCCTATAGCTTCGGCGGCCAGATTCACGCTGTCGGCAAACCCGCAGGTGTTGATAACGAACCCTCCAGGATGCGGCTCCCCTGCTTTTATACTGTTCTTGAAGCGGACCTCGGCAGGGTCCAAATTCAGCCGGTCCGCCATCAGGTCCAACTGGCGTTCCACCGCGAAACGGGCTTGAGGAATTCCGTGCCCTCGCATAGCCCCCCCAACGGGCTTGTTCGTATAAACATGGTAGCCCTCGTAGAGCAGATTGGGCACGTGGTATGGAACCATGAGAAAGAAGCACGATAGAGCCATCATGGTGGGAGCAGTACTGTTATACGCCCCGCCGTCAGCATATGACAGGAATTGTTGGGCCAGGATTTTTCCATCTTTGGTCATCCCGGTCTTGACCGTGAGGTACATTGGATGCCGCTGGCGGGTTGCGATAAAAACTTCGTCCCTGTCGTAAACAAATTTAACCGGTCGGCCCAGTTTCATTGCAAACCAGGCCGCGCAGAAGTCTTTGGCGAACATGTCTATCTTCTGGCCAAATCCCCCACCTACTTTGGGTTTGATCACGCGAACTTTGCTTTCCGGAATCTGGAGAGTGGCGGCCAGATTTCGTCTCAGGAAGAAAGGTATCTGGGTGCTGGACCACAACACCAACTGTCCCCTCAGCGGATCGTATTGCGCCACAGCCGCGTGCGGCTCCATCGGAGCGTGGTTCACAGCCTGGGAATAGAAAGAGTCCTCAGAAACGAGATCACTCTCTGCAAAGGCCTTCTCTACGTCCCCGAATTCCTTTTTTATAGCGAACGAAGTATTGTTGGCCACACCCTCGTGTATGGTCGGCGCGCCTTCTTTGATTGCGTCTCGAGGATCGAACACCGCGGGCAATTCCTCGTAGTCGACCTGAATAAGATCCAGCGCCTCTTCGGCTGTCTCTTGATCATTGGCGCAGACGGCAGCTACTTCATCGCCGATGTAGCGCACCTTTCCTTTGGCGAGAGCATACTCGTCCCTCGCTTTGGGAACTATTCCGTATTGGCGATCCGGAATCTCTGCACCCGTCACGACGCCCTTGACGCCTGGAAGTCGTAGTGCTTTAGAAACGTCCACGTTAAGTATCTTCGCGTGAGGAAGCGGGCTTCTCAGGATTTTTCCGTGGAGCATGCCGGGAAACACCAGATCGTCGGTAAATTGGGCCGAACCTGTCACCTTGGGCGCTGCATCGATCATGGGCAACCTGTGGCCCACCACGTTGAATTCCTTTTTCATCTCTGCCCCTCCTTCCTTGCGGGTACGCCCATGATAGCTTCTATGACCTTCTTGTACCCGGTGCAGCGACAGAGATTGCCAGCCATTTTCTTCTTGACGCTTTCTTCGGTGGGATTTGGCTCCTCATCGAGTATGGCCTTGGCCGTCATGACTATGCCGGGTGTACAGAAGCCGCACTGCAAACCTCCAACCTCGACAAACGACTGCTGCAGTGGGTGGAGTTCACCAGTTTCGCTCAGGCCCTCAATAGTGACGATTTCTTTTTCCGTTGCGTCCATAGCCAGCATGATACATGAGAGATATGCCTCACCGTCTATTAACACCGTGCATGCGCCGCACGCTCCTAGATCGCATCCTCTCTTTGTTCCCATCAGCCCCAGTTTGTCCCTGAGGACCTCAAGAAGAGTCTGGTTTGGAGAAATAAGAATCTCGTGAAAATCTCCATTTACCTTCAGCGTTATGACGTGCTTCACTTCAAATACCTCCCATGGCTTCCCTGATTGCGATTTTGACCAACCGTCCCATAAGTTGTCTTTTGAGGGCAATGGAATCAGTTGATGACATCATCAGTCTCGTTTCTTTGGCCACCAGGCCGTCTACTGCTTCAATCACTTCATCCCCGAGTCGCTTGCCTTTCATGAAATCTTCTAGCTGCCGCGCTCTCAGCGGTTTACGATCGACAGCGGTCAGGGCCACCCTCGATTCCAGGGCACTTCTTGACGTCCAGAAGGCTGCACCCACAATAGGGAAATCAATGCTTTCTCTATTGGCGAATTTTTTGTAGGTCGAAAATCCATCCGCAGCTTCCTCAGGTATGAGGATCTCTGTTAATATCTCTCCAGGTTCCAGTTTCAGCGGCGTTTTGCCTTCACCCGAGAAGATACTCTCCAGTGGAGCCTGCTTTGAACCGCCTTTTCCGGTCAAGACCACTTCCGCATTCAGCACCAGAAGAGCGGGGGCTACGTCACCGCAGTAGGTCGAGTAGCACACGTGCTCCTTCTTGGCGACATGGCACATGGCGCCGCCGGCTTTGAAACAGATCTCTCTGGAACTCCGCCACCATTTGGATTGATTGAAGTACTTGCACCGGGTCTGCTGACACAGGTTTCCTCCGATTGTCCCCATAGTCTGATGGTGGTACGATCCCACGGAGGCTGCGGCAATAGCCAGGACCGGCAACTTTTGAGCCACAAATGAATCTTTATAGACGCTCTTGAGGGGAGTAAGTGCGCCGATACGCAGGGCGCCATTTGTCTTGCGTACATAATTGAGGTCTGACAAACCCATGAGACTGACAATGGTAGACGGCGTCTCGACCTTGAATTTCATGTTTACCAGCAGGTCGGTCCCGCCGGACAGTACCCTCGCTCCAGGGTCGTCAACCAAGATAGCCGAAGCTTCTTGGATGCTTTCAGGGCGCCTGTACTCGAATTTTGGTAACCTCACAGTCTCCCTCCTTTCGCTCGATGGATTGTTTATCTTACTCCGCTAAGAACCCCAGAGGGGCGATTGAAAGTAGCCAGGCGATTCATCGCCCGGATTCGGGTGGACAATTAGGATGTATTCGTCCCGTTCGAGACGACTGATAATTCCGGTTTTTCCCATCCCATGTTCGGCCGTCCCAATGAGACTTGATTTCTTTGTCCACCGGATTCCCGGCGATGAAGGAACAGCGGCAACAATTCGATAGGATTCGCGTTTGCGATGACCACTTTGTCGGAGAGTTCCGTGTACAACGAGGCGCCACGGTTAATTCGGACTGCACAAATTCCCCTCTTGCCATCATCGATCCTGCACAGATGACGGCAAAGGCCGCATTGAACCGGTCCCGCATCTGACCGAAGAAGCGCCTCTCTCATGTGCTGTCCCTACAGTGTCACGCACCGAATTTTGCGGCAATCCTGATCGCGGACAAAGCTGCAAGGGGTCATTGCGAGGGCACAAGCCCGTGGCAATCTATAAAAGGCCGAAATCAGAGATTGCTTCGTCGTCTTACTCCTCGCAATGACACCGTGCGACGTTCGTGCTGTTAGGCATTGGTTGAACTCTCCCGCGAATTTCAACGAGCGCCACTATAGCAAAGAGCGAAAGTCACAAATTGCAAAAACGCATGTCCAATTGTCGCGCAATGCTCTTCAAGCGCTCCGACAATCCAGGAATCTCTCCATTGGCAGCATGTCGAGTCAATCCCACCGCCCAAATGGCTGCTTGGAGACCTGGTCTGTAGGTGTTAAGAGGTACGGCCACCGCGACAATGCCCAACATGTATTCTTCGACGTCGACGGCCACGCCTTTTCTACGAACCTCTATGACCGCTTCCCTGAATTTGACTTTGTCAATACACGCGCTCGGAGTGAATTTCTCAAGCTCAGTTTCGGCCAGAAATTCGTCAAGTTCCAGGTCGGAAAGCTGGCAGAGAAGGGCCTTTCCACCGGCCCCGGCATACAGCGGCAACCGCATTCCCACCTCTGAGGAGACCCGGAGCTCTACAGCGGAATCGACTTTGTCAACAATAACCGCCTTGAGGCCCGATCTTATGCCAAGGAAGCTGGAAAAGTTCGAAATTCGACTGAAGTCTTCGAGATAGGGGCGAACTGTCTTGATCAGTTCGGCCTGTGCCGCAGCGGCACGCCCTAGAAGGTATAGCTGAGTGCCGAAGCCGAACTTCCCGTTGAGCCGACGTTCCAGAACGCCCAGATCCACAAGGGTATGGACCAAGTTGAACACAGTGCTCTTGTTCAGATCCAATTTCTTGGATATCTCGCTTAGACCGAGAGGTTGCTTGGAGCTGGCAAAAAGTTGCAGAACTGCGAAGCACTTTCTTACTGCTGGAACCTGTTTGAAAGCTGACTTTGGCATATTGGGCATGAGAAACTGTTCTCTATGGAAAACTATTAGTCTCTATTTTGAACAGCGCGTCACACGATGTCAAGGAAAAAATCTGCCTGTCAGTAAGCATCCACTGACGCGGGGAGTTCCGGACCATACAGAATGCTTGTCTAACCGCAGAGATCGCGGAGGTATAGTTAGGTGGGCTCTTTTCTGCGCTCTCTGAGTTCTCTGCGATGAGAGACCTCTTGTCTTTTTGGGGGAAGTCCCCCGGTAATCCAATGGTGACAGATCGAGTTTTTTTGCTTGACATCATTTTGCCGAGCGTTCACTATGGATGGCAATCGTTCTCTCAGGAGAACCAAAGATGAAGAGTCCAGTCAACTGTCGCTTCAAAAGAGTCCCCGCTATCGACAAGTGTTTCGGCATTCTTGATCTCATGGCAAGATCGAGAGGGCCTTTTGGTATAAGCGAAATAGCAAAAAGACTCAGCCTTAACAAAAGCACTGTTTTCAACATAATTCACACCCTCATGGATCTCCATGTGCTGGAGAGCACAAATGTGGGCAACTTGAACTTTGCGCCTCGGCTGCACATCTTGGGAAAAGCTGCAAGCTCCCGGTCCGACCTGATCCGTATCGTCCATCCATTTCTGAAGCAAATCAGCGCAGCCTCCAACTTCTCGGCTTTCTTAGGTGTCCGCTTCGGCTTGAAAGTGGTGATAGTCGACAAGGTCGACGCCGCGGTGGACATTAAGATTAGTTCAGAGGTAGGGATGCGATTACCCCTTTTTGCCGGGGCCGGAGGCAAGGCCCTTTTATCACTTCTCCCTGACTCATCACTCGACAGAATTCTCTCCGAAAATGAACTGAAGAGATTCACTCCTCACTCCATTGTAGACGTAAATGACTATAAGAAGGCCGTCGTGAGTATTCGAGAACAGGGCGTTGCCTATGACCTGGAAGAGTACATCGAAGGAGTAGTGGCGGTCTCAGTGCCGATCAATGCCCACGCGAGGGATCTGCAAGCCGCCATATGGGCAGCAGGTTTGAGAGCCCAAGTATCAGATGAGAAGCTTGCCGGTCTATCAGTATTGTTCAAACAGGTCGTAGGCGAGATAAATACCCGCCTTTCTCCGGGATAACCTGGACATACTGAGCCACAAATCGACTATCGGTCCAGGTTTCTGATGTCGAATCATGCCTGGCAATGCCGGCGACAAGGATATTGTGAGGTCCGGAAACGAAGAATCCAACAAATGGATAATTGGGGAACGAGTCTAATGGCTTGGGCCTCTCAGCAGGGAAAGTCGATTGACGATGAGTAACAAGAAAGACGTTTGCAGGGAGAGGTGAAATGGGAAACCGACACGGGAACTATTGGAATCCGTACGTGGAGACCTTGTCGAGAGATGAGATCCTGAGTATTCAACTCAAGCGCTTTCGAGGCCTCCTGTCTTATTGCAAGCTCAATAGCGATTTTTATCGCGAGAATTATCGCCATATTGAGCCCGAGGACATCGGGACCCTGGATGACGTACGAAAGTTGCCGCTCATAGACAAGGAGGATTTGAGAAAGTCTCAGGAAAATATGAAGATGTTTCCATTTGGTACGATTGCCGGCGTGCCAACGGAAGAAGTCACCACCTTTCGCCAGACTTCCGGTACCACCGGCACCCCTGTTTACGTGCCTGAAAGTCTGGAAAGTTGGCAGTGGCGGATTGAAGTCTGGTGTCACATTCTTTGGATGGCAGGTTTCAGAGAGACCGACCGCGTCTTCGTTCCCTTTGGGTACAATGTGTATGTCGCTTTTTGGGAAGGGCACTATGCGGCCGAAAAGCTTGGCTGCATGGTCGTGCCCGGCGGAGCGCTCGATACGCAGGCAAGAATAAGCAAAATTCGCGAGCTAAAGGCCACAGCGCTACTGAATACACCGACCTACGGTCTCCATATGGCTGAAGAGGCCCATAAAATGGGAGTGGATCCTCGCGGGCTGGGGATCAAAAGGATGCTTTGTGCCGGTGAGCCTCTGCCCCAAGCCACACGGAAAAGGCTGGAAAGCACATGGGGAGCAGAAGTTTACGACCACATCGGCGGCACCGAACCCTGTGCCTGGGGCGCCATGTGCTCTGAACGAAAGGGTCTGCACATCATGGAACCTTTCTTCCTTGTTGAGATTCTAGACATGGAAGATCAGAGCAGGGAAGTCGAGGAAGGGGAACTCGGGGTTGCCGTGGTCACTCCGCTGGGCAGACGGTCTTTTCCGCTGATCAGGTTCAACACCAAAGACATAGTCAGAAAAGGAAAAGATGGCTGTCCGTGCGGAAGAACGTCCATGATGATTCACGAGGTTTCCGGGAGGACGGACCACCTCACCAAGATTCGGGGGGTACTGTTTAGCCCCGTCACGGTTGAGGAAGTTATTAGAGCGGAATTCCCGGAGATTACCGAGTACCTGATTTTCGTGAACAAGAAAGGGATTATGGATGAGATCAGTTTGAAGGTGGAGCCGCAGAAGGATACAGGGCAAGACGCGGTAAAAGACACAGTCCAAAAGCTCTTCCAGCGGCTGAAAACGAAGACGAATTTACGCTTCATTATCGAGGTGGCGGCACCGGACGAACTACCCCGACACACGCTTAAAGCAAAGAGGTTCATAGATCAGAGAGGAGGGGCATAGAAGTGAGCCAAGTGAAATATCCCGACAAAACACTGTTGAGAGAAGTGAGCTCCAGAATCGAAAGTATCGAAAAGCTCGCACATGAAATCGAAGCTCTGGGCGCAACAGTCCCTGCCATAGCGAAAAATGCCCGAATTCTGCTCGCTACGACATATGTCATGAGATTTGGAACATCGGATCTCGTAGATTAACAAGCTGCGGGAGGGGCAATGTGAGTTAAGTGGAAAAATTCGGACCGCTTGCCGCAGTTGTCACGGTGCGCCGTGTCACTACACACGTTGAAGACGGCAGACGCCCGAAAAAGTTGGCGCCCAAAGCTGTCGTGAATGTGTTGGCCGGGGGCGGCTTCTTAGCAAGAAACCTACTAACGTTGAAAAAAGAGGAGGTTTGCCAATGGATTCTGCGCATGAAGAGGCTCAGTTTGCTCCATACCGATGGGTAATTTTGGCACTTGTCGCGGGCTGTTTCCTGTTCACGTTCATCACGCGATTCACGTGGCCGCCCCTCATCCCCGTAGTAGTACCCATTTTAGGGATCAGTATGAGCCAAGCGGGCGCGTACATGAGTGCCTTTTACATGGGGTACGTGGTGACGCAGATCCCGGCGGGCGTGCTGGCGGACCGTTTCGGAGTCAGATTCATTCTAGGCATAAGCCTGTTGATGGAGGGTTTATCCACCTGTGCCTTCGGGTTCATCACCACGTACGACACAGGATTTATGCTCCGAATAATTGCAGGCCTAGGGGCGGGCGCGGTGTTCTCTTCGTGTACCTTGGCCATCATGGAATGGTTTCCCGCCCGAGAACGTGGAACCGCTTTCGGTATTTTTCTCGCTGCTCCGTCCGGGGGAACTTTGCTGACAAATCTTTTTGTTCCCTCGTTAAACGCACTTGTAGGCTGGCATGGAGCTTTCAAATCGGTAGGATTGTTGACCATTACCGCGGGCATAATGGTTTTGCTCTTCATGCGATCAAGCGGGACAGTCAAGTCAGGGGGCAAATCTTTCTTCGGCGGATTCAAGGTAATAGCAGGCAGCCGGGGCTTAATTCTGACGGCGCTGGCCGGTTTTTGCCTGATGTGGATGGAACTCGGCACTGCCACCTGGGCAAACGCCCATATCAAGAAACTGGGGTTTTCAGTCGCTCAAGCGGGCCTCGTTATGACGAGCTACGGGATCGGGGGCGTCATTGCTCCTTTGATTTCCGGTTTCGTTTCAGACTGGACCGGCCAGCGCAAGTGGTTAATTGTTTATGCTTTTCTGTTAGCGGCGCCTACCACGATCATTTTCGGGTACCAGCATACGCTGTTCATGCTCGTGATACTCGGCTTTTTGGCAGGTTTTTTCTCTTATGTTGCCAACCCCCAGTTAACGGTCCTTATATCAGCGTTCGCCGGAAGAGAATGGGCAGCCACAGCAAACGGCACTGCCAATTTCATATTCCAAATGGCGTCAATGATAGGACCCTTCATTCTTGGCTGGTCAATTGATTTTACAGGATCTTTTTCTTCAGTGTGGTGGATTATGGCAGCAGGGCCGATCATCGGAATTCTGTTGATGCTGTCGGTTGACCCGACTAAAACACGAGCATAAATTTATTTTGTATAGACTGCTCTCGTTGAGAGACCCTTCTGTCCGGGGAGGAAGCGCTATGTATGATCAAAGCCTATTAGATGAGAAGAAATTGCTGGCAGTAGACGACGAGCCCGATGTGCTCGAAGTCATTAAAGAAGCATTCCCGAGTTCCATCGTGATGACCGCACAGGACTTTGATAGCGGTCTCAAATTGATCAATGAAGAGATATTCGATCTCGTGATTCTGGACATCATGGGCGTGAAAGGCTTTGAACTGCTCAAGGCCTGCCGTGACCGGCACTTGCCTGCCGCGATGCTCACCTCAAAAGCCATCGACGTGGAGAGTCTGAACCAGGCCATGAGAGAGGGTGCGGTGTCTTTCCTGCCTAAAGAAGAACTGCACAGGTTACCCGAAGTCGTGGCTGAAATCCTGGGAGAACTGGAAGAGGGACGCACCCACTGGTCGAAGTTGTTCGAGCGCATGGGCTCCTTTTTCGAGAAGAAATTCGGCACAAGCTGGAAAGACCTTGAGACGCCGCCTTACCCTGGTTCTTATTGAGCATGGGTGCCTTCTATGTGAGCGGAGGGGCAAGCCCGTTGTCGGGGTTGCTTTTCCAGCGAAACGCGAGGTCGTTGCAAAGGGTGAAATCCCGCGTTCCGCGGGAAAGCAATCCCCGTTGGCCGGTTTTGGGGATTGCTTCGGGCCTGCGCCCTCCCAATGACAGTCTCCACCATTCCGGCCTTCACACGTCGTTTTTGGGGTCAACCGGTCGCTGACTTTGGCAATTGTTTTAGCTTTTCCCCAAGAGTCTACTCACACTGTCCTGAAAGCACTATTTGATTGCTCCGGTCGTTCTGCTAGACTTATCATGATGAAATATCCGTTCAGCGTGTGACCATTTGTGGACGTTTCAATCCGTCTGATCCCAGAACGGAGACCGGTATATGAAAAAAGCTTCCAAGAGCAAAGTCTCGTCGGCACGAGAGAAGTCCGGAACGAACTCTTGTTCCCACGACTGCTTAAGCGACGATTCGCCTCGGGACCGAACAATAAATTACCAAGGAATCAATTCTTTCCCAGAGTGCGAGAAAGAAGTGGCCGAACTGTCCAACCTTCTGGAAAGAGAAGTTCGGGAGCGGGAAATCGCGGAACAATCTGCAAGTATTTCTCAGGAGCAAATCAGACGCACCGAAGAGGCTCTCCGAGAAGTTGAGGCCCGTTTTCGGGCCACCCTCGATAACGCTGCTCAGGCCATCACGCTCACAAACGACAAAGGTCGATTTACGTTGGTGAATGCGGCTTGGGAAAAGATGTTCGGTTACGCCGCTAAGGAAGCCCTTGAATTGACCCATCTGGACCTGACTCATCCGGATTTCTTTCAAGTGTCAGAAGAAAAACTCATGGCTTTGACAAGGGGAGACTTAGATTTTTACCGCATGGAGAAACAGTATGTTCGCAAAGATGGAACAGCCTTCTGGGCTGATCTGAGCGTTACCCCTGTGCCGGGCCCAGATCGCCGAGTCGGAGCAGCCGTCGGCGTGATTGTGGATATAACCGAAACCAAAAGGGCCCAAAAGGCCCTCCAAGAGAGAGACGCGCTCATCAGCGCCCTTTACAATAACGCTGCTCAAGCCATAGCCTCCACAGATGAGTACGGCAAATTCATCGAGGTAAATCCTGCTTTCGAGCGCATGTTCGGCTACAGCAGGAGCGAAGTCTTGGAGTTGACCCATCTAGACATAACAGACCCTGAATTCATGGACATTTCTAGAGATAACGCGGCTGCGCTCTTTCGTGGCCAACTAGACTCGTACCGACTGGAGAAACGTTATTTTCGCAAGGATGGCTCAGTTTTTTGGGGAGACGCCTCCATAGCGGCCAATCATCGCCCTGACAATCGAGTGCAGTCGGTTGCGATCATCGTCGACATCTCAGATAGGAAGAGAGCCGAAGAAGCACTGCAAAAAGCTCACGATGAGCTGGAACACCGGGTTTTGGAGCGAACTGCGGAATTGGCGGAGACCAATGAAAGGTTGAAAAGAGAGATCGCTGAGCGTTCACGCACCCAAGAAGCGTTGAAGGAGAGTGAAGAGCGTTTCCGGGCCATTTTCGAGACCGCTAAAGACTGTGTTTTCATCAAAGACCGGAATCTCCGATACACCCTGGTCAACCCCTCGATGGAAAATCTCTTGGAACTGCGCGCTTCCGTGATCATGAAGCGCACAGATGAAGACCTGTTCGGATCTGAATCCGCAGATCATCTGCACCAACTGGATTTGCGCGTATTGACAGGAGAAATCATCGAGGCAGAGCATACGAGACCTGTGAGGGGAATTCCCATGACATTCCTCGATATGCGGGCGCCTATGCGTAATGAGCACGGTCAAATTGTGGGCATTTGCGGTATCTCGCGAAATATTACGGAAAGAACCAAGACGGGTCCTGCCAAAGCGGCTACGGTTGAAGAAGGGCCTTCGACAGTTATGCGGTCGACGCTGGCCGAAGCTCGCATGGCAGCGAAGACAGACATCATAATACTACTCACAGGTGAGAGCGGAGCAGGTAAAGATCACTTGGCCCGATTCATTCACGACAATTCCCGACGTGCAAGCGGTCCGTTTTACGCGATCAATTGCGCCGCGATTCCTCCCGAGCTTGCTGAATCGGAACTGTTCGGCCATGAGCCAGGCGCCTTCACCGGAGCAAAACGCCGGAAACGAGGACTCCTGGAACTTGCAGAAGGCGGCACACTCCTTTTGAATGAGATAGGAGAGCTTCCTCTCCACCTCCAGGCCAAACTGCTCACGTTTCTTGACACACGGTCATTCACCCGAGTGGGAGGCGAAAAGTCGGTAACAGTGAGCGCTAGATTGATTGCAGCCACGAATCGTCATCTTGAAGAGGAGGTTGCAAAAGGCCGCTTCCGTCACGATCTCTACTATCGTCTCAATGTTCTTTCCATAAGAGTGCCATCCTTGAAAGAAAGAATCGAAGACATACCCGCTCTCGTCAGGCAGATTATTTCTCATTTGGATCAAGAGCTTCAGCTCCCGCGCAGGCCCTCCATTTCTGCTGAAGACATGGCAAAGCTTTGCGCGTACAAATGGCCGGGGAATGTTAGAGAACTTCGAAACGTTCTTGAACGGGCGGTAATCCTTTCAGAAGGACTTGACCTGAAATTCGATTTTCTCGAATGCGAAGCGCCCGCAGCATTGCTCGGGTCTTGGACGATCCATTTCCCTCCTAAGCCCTCGTTCGTGCATGTTGTCACTGACGTGCGTCGGAGTCTGATTTTAGAGGCATTAACCCGTGCAGGCGGGAACAAACAGAAAGCATCGAGTCTGCTGGGTGTTTCCAGGTTTGCGTTGAGGCGGCAGATGAAGACCCTCAAATTGGATGTGCCCAAATAGCTCACTGCGGCATGATGTTGTGCCTAAACAGCACATGAGAAGCCACTGTTATTTCATACAGAAGGCGAAGTTGACGTAGATATGTGCGGGTCAGGCACGTTTCCCTCTGCCAACTTTAGCTGTATTTTCGATAGCTACCATTCCGCCCTAACCTATCCAATTCGTTAACATGATTGAGATTTACCTTTAAACAAAGGTGGATGCCCCGATGGCATCGTTATTGCTTAAGACTACGTTACGAAAACCGGCTCGATTGCCGTGGCTTCTGATATCGATTTGCATAGAGGACATAACTTCAAACCAACGGAAAGGTTTCTCTGAGGCGAAGTCACGTGGCGCGGCCCGTAGCGGAAAGCGCATCGCCTTTCTTGAGATTACTCGAGAAGGGGAATGTCGCCACTTTCATAAGTTGTTGTGCGACCAAGCTCCAAAGACCGCATAGTTTTTGGAGAATGTTGTCTGCGGTTAATGCTTTGGATAGAGGAGACTTCTTTGAGGCGGTGATATGGAGACCGTGGCGAGCTGAAAGGAAGCGACAAGGAAAGCGTCCGCATATCGTGTATTCCATATGCGGACGAAAATGGTCTGTTCACGTGAACGCATTCACAACGACAAGAAAGGAGGATCTTGTGGAAAAGGTATCTACTCCAACATCTGAGGCCCTTCCCTACCGGTGGGTGATCCTCGCCATGATGGTGTCCTGTTTCGTGTTCACCTTCTTTGTAAGGTTCACCTGGCCTCCTCTGATTCCCGTGGTAGTTCCCGTACTGGGTATGAATATGACCCAGGCCGGGGCATACATGTTTGCATTTTATTTGGGTTACATCATAACCCAAATTCCCGCTGGTATTTTGGCAGACCGCTTCGGCGTCCGCGTGATACTGGCCTTAAGCCTCATCATAGAAGGCATTTCCACCTTCGGGATGGGCTATATCACCACCTATGATTCCGGATTTGCGCTCCGAGTCATCACAGGTCTGGGAGCAGGAGCGGTGTATTCCGCATGCGCACGCTCTTTGATGGAGTGGTTCCCCGCGCGGGAACGAGGCACTGCCTTCGGCATCATGCTCGGGGCTCCCTCTGCCGGCATAGTGCTGTCCAGCGTCATTGTTCCGCCGCTCAATACAGCCGTGGGTTGGACAGGCGCCTTCCAGGCAGTGGGCCTAGCCACTATTGTAGTAGGTATCCTAATATTTCTGCTCGTCCGTTCCACGGAGCAGGTTAAGGGCGCCGGGAGCATGTTTGGCGGATTCAGGGTCATCTTCGGCAGCCGCGATCTCATGTTAACGGCCCTTGCGGGGTTTTGTCTCATGTGGGTGGAACTGGGCACAGCCACTTGGGCTATTGCTCACGTCAAGAAACTGGGTCAAAGCCTTGGTGCGGCTGGATCAGTTATGATGTTCTACGGTATTGGCGGACTTATCTCGCCGCCCATATCCGGATACCTCTCGGACAAGATTGGCAACAGAAAGTGGATACTTATTGTGTCATTCCTGATCATAGCCCCGGTCACCGTGGTGTTCGGGCACCAGACCGATCTGACCATGCTGTGCGTCGTGGGATTCCTGTTCGGATTCTGTTCCTATTTTGCCAACCCGCATCTAACTATATTGATTTCCGAATTCGCCGGCAAAGAGTGGGCGGCAACGGCCAACGGGGCGTCAAACGTTGTATTCCAGATCGCGTCCATGATAGGGCCGGCGATAATGGGCTGGTCCATTGACACCACAGGTAGTTTTTCGGCCGTCTGGTGGGTCATGGCGGCAGGACCTCTTGTGGGCATCTTGATGATGCTTCCGGTGAATCCGGAACGGACGCGCGCGTAGCCGCATGGGTAGTGTTGTGCAAAGGGTTCAGAAACATCGAACTTGATATTTCGGCTCAGTCCGATAATAGCCCGTTTGGTCTAAGTCACGGGTAGTTTTAACATTGAGTGGTGGACCATGGCAGTAGGTCCTCTGGTCGGGATCTTGCTCATGCTGCCTGTGAACCAGGACGGAGGGAAGGTTAGTGCGTGAGAGCAACATCTCGGTTGCCGGCAAGTAAAGCGCATCAACATGGTGGAGGGTGAAATGTCTGAGGACTTAAAGAAGCTTTTCGAGGAGAGATTAGGCCGCTATCATGCGGCAATATCGCTGGAGCCACACGATCGCATTCCCATTGCGACAGGAAGCAATTATTTTGCAGAAGTCTATTCCGGAAACACCAAGCAAGAGACAATCGATGACCCGGAAAAATGGTTACAAGCAGAAATCAAGTTCTGCCAAGATTTTCCCGAAATCGACGTGCTGAGGAACAACCGGATCTACGGGCCACTTTATGATGCCCTGGATGTGAAGACGTATAGGCTGCCTGGACGCGATCTCGCCCCAAACACACAGTTCCAATTCGTTGAACAGGAATATATGAAGGAAAATGAATACGACGATCTGATCAATGATCCACCGGGTTTCATGATTGACATCTGGCTGCCCAGAATTCTTGGGGAACTGGGAAATCGAGGCACAGGTCGTTCGTACATCGCGATGCTAAAGGCTGGTTTCGCCCAAATGATGATGGGTGGCGTGATGAGGAACCGTGGCATGGTTCTCGAACAACAATGCGGCATGCCGCAACCAATGGCCGGATTCTTCCTGGCGCCTTTCGACGCATTGGCGGACGCGATGCGAGGCATGACCGGCGCCTTTCTGGACATGTTCCGCCAGCCGGACAAAGTCTTGGCTGCCTGCGATGTCCTCGTGCAGGAAATGGCACATACGGCCCTTACGTTGGCGGATCCCCTGAAGCGGTATCCCATTTTTGTTCCGACGCACAAAGCCATTTTTATGTCGCCGGAGCAATTTGACATGTTCTACTGGCCGTCGTTCAAGAAGGTAATGGAAATCCTCATAGACTCCGGTCACAGCATCCGGGCATACCTGGAAGGAGATTGGGGAAAGCATTGGCACCACATGCGTGAAATGCCCAGGGGGAGAGTTCTTTGCGACATCGATACCCAGGGGGACATTTTCCAGGCTAAGAAAGACCTGGAAGGTTACCAGTGTCTAGCGGGAGGAGTTCAGGACTCTATGCTGATCCTCGGCACACCCGACCAGGTCAGGGAACACGTGAGAGAGTTGTGCGAGCGAGCAGGCAAGGGCGGCGGATACATCATCAGCGCCGGATGTAACTTTCCCTACGACACTAAGCCCGAGAATTTCAGAGCCATGATTGATGCGGTTATGGAGTACGGATGGCATGACAAGACCATAAAAGCCAAGCCCAAGTCTGCCCCTCCCGCAAGCAAAGTGGAAGCTTTGAAGCCGCGCAGAGTATTGACTCCGTGGGAAGTCAAGAAGGGAGAACTGGGACAAATTATGGGCGACGAAAACCTTATGAAGAAAAACTGGGAACAACTCGAAGCCATGGCCCACACGTTCATGTGGCAATGGACACTCTAAGATAGGAGGGGACTACAATGGGAGATCTTGCCCAGGCATTGGCCAATCTCGAAGAAAAAAAAGTGTACGAGCTTATAGATCAGAAAATCGCGGAAGGGGTAAATCCCCTGGACATGATAAAAGAATGTAATGACGGAATGATTCGAGTCGGAGAACTGTTCTCCGAGGGAAAGTACTTCATAAGCCAGCTCATTTTTTCAGCGGAAATCCTGAAACAAGTCATGAAGAAACTCGAACCGCTGCTCGCGGGCGTTCAAACAGGCGGCCCCACGGGGGGTAAAGTGGTAATCGGAACAGTCAAAGGAGACATTCACGATATAGGGAAAAATATCGTCATCACGCTTCTTAAGGGATCAGGTTTTGACGTCGTCGATCTTGGCGTGGACGTCCCCCCCGAAAAATTCGTCCAGTCCGTGAAAGAATCGGGAGCGAAGGTCTTGGGATTGAGTGCGCTCCTGAACTTCACCTATCCCATGATGAAGGAAGTAGTAGAAGCCATTAAAGAAGCCGGCCTGAGGGATCAGGTCAAGATTATCGTGGGCGGAACGCCCGTAAACGAACAGGTGCGCGAATATGCGGGAGCCGACTACTATGCAAAAGACGCGGTAGCCGGTGTTAACATGTGTAAAGAGATTTATTCGTAATTCGACCTTTGATCCGCGAGGAGAAGATGTTTGTCATAGGTGAAAAAATAAATGCAACGCGCAAGAGCGTAGACGCTGCTATAAAAGAGAGAAACGCTGCTCGGATTCAGGAAGTAGCCAAAGCCCAAGAGCAGGCCGGCGCTCAAGCTCTGGACGTCAACTGCGGCACGGTCCCGGCATTAGAAGAGCCAGAAACAATGAAGTGGCTGGTGAAGACGGTCCAGCAAGTGTCTGATCTTCCGCTGTGCATCGATAGCGCAAACTCAGAAGCTTTGGCTGCCGGGCTTGCCGAGCACAGAGGGAGACCTCTGGTCAACTCAATCAGCGGGGAAACCGCTAGATACAACAGTGTGTTGCCGCTGGTGATGCAGTACGGTGCGGGAGTGATTGCGTTGTGCAACGATGACCGGGGGTTGCCCTCGTCCAGAGAAATGGCTTTGGAAGCTGGTGATGCCTTGATAAGCCACCTAATTAAGGACGGGATTCCGGTTGATGACATTTACCTGGACCCCCTGGTCCGCACTCTTGCCACAAGCCCTGAAACTGTGATTGACACGCTGGAAGTGATGCGGGAGCTATCACACAAGTTTCCGGGGCTACACTTGGTGAGCGGATTAAGTAACGTGTCGTTCGGTCTTCCTGAGCGTCGCCACTTAAATCGGGCCTTTGTGGTAATGAGCATTGCTTACGGTCTCGACGCAGTGATTGCCGATCCGCTGGATAGTCAGCTCATGGCGCTCGTCTATGCTTCGGAGGCTCTGGTCAACAAAGATAGGTTTTGTTTGGATTACATCAAGGCCTACAATGCCGGTAAGCTATCAAATTGAGGACGGGTATCAGTTGCGGAAAGCGGGAAATATAGTCTAAAAAAACTCTCCGATTCATCAAAGGAATTGCCGCTTACGGCAGACCTAGGAAACGAAAACGGCCGAAGAGGACCAGGCTCCTTTCGGCCGTGACTGCGTATGGAGGGCTGGGCGGATCAAAAGTCGTCGTAATCGATTGAGAGTTCGTCCTCTCCGAATTCGTCTTCCAGGTCCAGGGAGGATAACAACTCGGCAGATCGCCCCTCTAGGGGGTCCTCAAAGTCAGCCAGGGCGTCAGCCAGGGATTCATCGTTCATGTGTCCGATGTAATAGTCAATATTGTGTGAATGAGGCATGCGAACTCCTCCCGCACTCGAATGGATGACGTTGCCAAGCAACAAAATTAATAAAGCATAACAATGAGCTATTGTCAATAATTAAAGTAACACATGAAGTTTTTTTGCGAAGGGTCAACAAGATAGGCAGTAGAAGGCTTCTGCGACGTTCAGCTACGGACGGGGGAGACGC
>JBKQMK010000363.1:0-2605 GCA_052146735.1 Desulfomonilaceae bacterium
CAGTCCGCTCCACCTCGTTACAGATAGATTCTGACCGATCCTGTACAAAGCTGTCCCTTCTTCATCGGGATCTAGGGCCTCAAATTGCTGGTCAGAGGTCCTTCGCTCGGCAGCATCGGATGGTCGCCCCATAATTCTGGTGGGGGACGGAGCGATATTTGGTGTCCCAATGCCATTGAAAGTACACGGCCACTCTGTTATTATCACACCACTGAGCCCTTATACTGGAGATGCTGAGTGCCTTAACTTCCCATTGGTCCAGCGCTCCTTTTGCAGGATTGTCAGATGAACGTACTGTTAGTGCAACCTAGGTTACCTTACTCTTTTTGGAGCTTTGATCAGGTATTGAAACTCACCGGGCGTAAAGCCCTAGTGCCGCCGCTCGGGCTTGTCACGGTGGCCGCCCTTGTTCCACAAGAATGGAATCTGCAACTGGTTGACCGGAATTTCGAGCAGATCAGCGAGGAGATGTGGAACTGGTCAGAGACGGTGATGATTTCGGGGATGATAGTGCAAGCGGACGACATGCTCCAGGTGACGAAGGAAGCAAGACGAAGAGGGAAGATTGTGGTCGTGGGAGGGCCTTACCCGACATTGCTCCCCGATGAACTGACGGAGGCCGGGGCTCACTTTGTAGTCAAAGGAGAAGCCGAAACGGCGCTTCCCGTCTTCTTGGAAGCTTTGATTTCAGGCCAAAAGGGGGGAGTGATTGAAGAGCCATCTAAGCCGAGCATGGGCATATCACCGATGCCTCGCTTCGATCTTCTCCGCCTGGACGCATACGTTGCAATTGGCGTTCAGACTTCCAGGGGTTGCCCCCATGACTGCGAATTCTGCAATGTAACCAGCATGTATGGGAAAAAGCCTCGTTACAAAGGAGCTGACCAGGTCATAACCGAGTTGGAATTGCTCTATTCATTGGGCGGGCATGGGGAAGTATTCCTCTGCGACGACAATTTTATCGGGAGCAGGAAGCATGCTCGCTCAATCCTTGAGAAGTTGATCCTGTGGAATAAGGCTCATGGTGAACCTTTCAGCTTCTGGACGCAGGTCTCGGCAGACTTAGGGCACGATCTGGAATTGATTGACCTGATGACTAAGGCCAACTTCAATACCGTTTTCATAGGAATTGAATCTGCGGACGAAGAAGTTCTTGAGCTGACAGGCAAGTACCAAAACATCAGGAACCCTTTGGCTGAGTCAATACATAACATAAATGCCAACGGCCTGACCATCGTGGGAAGTTTCGTCATCGGATTGGACGGCGAGAAAGAGGGTAATGGTGACCGAATGTTTTCCCTTATCGAACAAACTAACATCCCGGTGGTCATGTTGAACACCTTGCAACCATTGCCTGGCACCGCCTTGTGGTGCCGCCTGAAGGAGGAGAACCGCCTCTTGGACGAAAGGGGCCACGGCGTTCCCACTGGAGGGGAGTTAGGCTTTGTTCCCACCAGACCGATGGACGAGATTGTTAGAGAATACAGGAACCTGACGGACCGTCTCTACGAACCCTCAGCTTTTCTCCGCCGCGCCTACCAATTCTACATGAACATGAGGCCCACTCGGAAGGCTCTAGGCGCTGAAACCGAGGCGGAGAGATCACAGGGTTCCCTTGCCAAAACGATCGCGGAAAGGGAAACATTGCGCCACCTAAGGTGCCTTCTTTTCCTCCTATGGAGGCAGGGAATTGCGGGCTCAGCCAGAATTCAGTTTTGGAAACAACTTATAAGAATAGGGTGGTCAAATCCGAGTCGATTGTTTCAGTATCTTATTACCATTTTCAATGGAGAGGATCTCTTACAGTTAAGAAATCATGAGGGAAGCAAATCTGCATCATTTTCGAGAACGCAGGAATAAGTAACCTATGATTTTTCTATTCCTGCAGGAAGGCCACTGGTAGTGCGTGAACCGTAGCGTTCGTGGCTGTAGTGAAAGAGTCAAGAAGAGGAGCGTCCGTAAAATGATACGGGTTAATGAAAGGCGGCAGGAGCAGATGGTTGCCATTAGGTCAAATAATCGTGTAGAGCCAATCTTCTCGTGAACTTCTCATGTCACGCTACGGCTGACTAAACAAAAGAATTCGCAACCTGGCGGCGGAAAATCCGGTTGAATCACCAAATTGTTCTTCTAAAGCCACTTTCTTCCATTTCCGCTCTTCACATACCCATCTTATTCACCGACCTGCCCCGAATAGCCTGCCGATCTCACCTCGACGGAACGGCAAAGAATAAAATCCGGCTTTGGCAAACGTTAAGGATGGGACTTGGCACCGTAACTATCTTATTTTACTGACCCGCCACCGTGGCAACCGTTAAGGTGAAAAAAGGATTTGTCTGCATCCTGACCATAAAAACACTCGAAACCTGTTACGCCGAATGTTATCCGAGCCGGATATGTTCCGAAGTTTATTCTTCCGGCTGCTATGCTGCATTGTCTGACCCGCCCCTGCCGCCAAATTCCCCAGCGTGCTCCTTTGATGTACCCCCGACTGCATCTTCCCCTCTTCTTTATATCTGAGGGTTAGAGGGTAAATCCTTTGAGGGATTGACCAGATCAAAAGAAAGGAGGCGTACGCGTATGAGAAAGGCTTTGACAATGAGTC
>JBKQMK010000364.1:0-13563 GCA_052146735.1 Desulfomonilaceae bacterium
GGTAGATCGTGGCAAAGTGCCTGGACTCATGGAGCCTCATAGTAAGAATG
Organism: Desulfomonilaceae bacterium; assembly: GCA_052146735.1. GTDB lineage: Bacteria > Desulfobacterota > Desulfomonilia > Desulfomonilales > Desulfomonilaceae > CAWBBA01. The sequence continues at coordinate 51 of JBKQMK010000364.1, forward strand.
ACTTGGCTGACGGTGTGGTTCCCTACCGTGAGCACCCAGCCGATCACAAGTGCCACGAAGATCCGATAACTCGGAGCGCTGAAGCAGTTCCTGAAACGAATCTCGTCAATCGTGAACGGCTTTGGTATATGTCTCTTCACGTTGGCGTTCCTCCTTCCCCTTTCTCGTTCCCACGGAAATGCGTGTGCGCGGAACGCCTTAATTTTTCAAGAATTATTAAAGCGGTTCACCTAGGGCAATACAAAAATGGCGAAACTACAGGGTACAGATTTCTCACAATTTCGCGCTACCAGAACGCCATAGACGATCGGATGTAATTTGAGGATACCTCAGCATACCCCGAATCAGGAAATCGCGGAGAATTGTTCTCAGGCACCTTATGGGCGACGTTCAGTCGGTGTGTTCGGCAAAGTAACAGGGGACCAACGAATGGGAAGCTCCGAGAGCGAAGAGCGGCAATTACACAAAATTCCGAAGGAAAACATTGACAGATGTCCTACTGCCCATTAGACTAAATTAGGAGTATCAGGGGGTAAAGATAATAATTATTCATTCCATCTTCTTGTGTTTCCTCAGAATTTAGGGGTTGCACCATTCGCCCTCTCTCCACAGTCTGGCGGGGGAAGCCATGAAATGCCCAGAGTGCCAAATCGAGCTCCCAAATGAAGCCAAATTCTGTAACGTGTGCGGGGAGAAACTGGAGCTTGACTGCCCGGCGTGCCACAAGTCCAATCCATCCGGCAGCAGGTTTTGTCTCGCATGTGGCCAAAAATTGGCCAAAGGACCACCACTTGGAAAGGCCGACGCCATAGCTGATGCCGAGCGCAAACAGGTTACTGCCCTGTTCTCTGACATATCCGGGTACACAGCGATGACGGAGAGGCTCGATCCGGAAGATGTCAAAGAGGTCACCGGCCGCATTTTCGATGGCGTCAAAGGGGTTGTAGCTAAATATGACGGATTCATAGAGCGCTTTGCCGGAGACGGGGTTTTAGCTCTGTTCGGAGTACCGAAATCCCACGAGGACGATGCGGTACGGGCTGTCCGTGCGGCCAGGGAGATCCATGAACTGGTAGAGTCCATGAATCCTCAGTATGAGGCTAAAGTCGGAGCGCCTCTATCCATGCACAGCGGTATCAACACCGGTCTGGCGGTCACTGCGGATGTTGATCCAGAAAAGGGAACCCACGGGGTAACCGGTGATGTAATCAATATTGCCGCGAGGTTGAGCGATCGTGCGAAAGCCGGTGACATACTGATAGGATCGCTGACCTACCGCCAAACGGAAGGACATTTCAACGTCGAAGCCCTGGAACCTGCCCAGGTCAAGGGGAAGTCAGAACCCATCTCAATCTACAAGGTTCTCTCGCTCAAGGAACAGCCGATTACAGTGCACCGACAATCCGGTATGAGAGCGGAGCTCATTGGTAGGAAAGCAGAGCTGGGCCAACTTCAAGAAGCGGTTGAACGTCTCAAAAAAGGCAAAGGCTCGGTCATTGCCATTTGCGGAGACGCAGGTACAGGGAAGAGCCGTCTGGTGGAAGAGTTCAAGGACTCTCTCGACCTTGGCACGATACGGTGGCGTGAAGGGCATACCTACCCTTATGCTCAGAATATCCCCTATTTCCAGCTCATGGATCTCATGAATCGGGCGTGGAGTATTGATGAAGGCGATACTCCTGAAAAAGTCAGAGAAAAGATCGAATCAGGCGTGGAACGACTTCTAGGGACAAGGGAAAATGTTGCACCTTATGTTGGAAGTCTTTATGGGCTCAGCTATCCCGAGATTGAGGGAGTCAGCCCTGAATTCTGGAAATCTCGCCTGTTCGAGGGCATGCAGTCCATTGTCGGTGCCTTAACCCGGCATGCGCCTACGATCTTTTGTTTTGAAGACATTCACTGGGCCGATCCCTCTACCCTGGATCTGCTTCGGTCCCTTGTTTCAGGCCTCGGCTATCCTGCCTTGTTTCTCTGTGTATACAGGCCTCCTTTCAATCTCCTCTCCACGCACGTACTCAACACCATGGGAAGTAGGTATGAGGAAATACCTCTCCAGGATCTTTCGCCATCGGACACGCTGGAAATGGTGGAGTCTTTGTTGAACAGGGATACCATACCAGGTGAACTCAGGAGCTTTGTCCAAAAGAGGGTCGAGGGGAATCCCTTCTACGTGGAAGAGGCGATTAATTCTTTGGTCGACTCGGGAATACTAGCCCGCGAGAATGGCAACTGGAGGTTGACCAGACAGATTGATGAGTCAGACGTGCCAGCGACGGTCCAGGGCGTCATCTCCGCAAGGCTTGACCGTCTTGACCGTGAGATGAAGCGCGTCCTGCAAGAAGCGTCGGTAATCGGCAGGGCCTTCCTCTTCGACATTCTGAAGAAGATTACCGAGATACAGGAGCCTATAGACGGTTTTCTCAGCGGCTTGGAAAGACTCGACTTGATCCGGGCCAGGTCCCTTGAGCCTGAGCTGGAGTACATATTCAAGCATGCCCTGACACAGGAAGTGGTCTACAACGGTCTTCTGAAGAAAGAGCGCCAAGAAATTCACGAGCGAATCGGCCTCGTAATGGAGCACCTTTTTCAAGATAGGCTTGCGGAATTCTATGAGACACTCGCGTTCCATTTCAAGCAGGGTCGATCCATGATCAAGGCAGTGGATTATCTCATGAAGGCCGGGACGAAAAGCGTGAATAGGTTCGCTGTTGATGAAGCATATCAATATTACAAAGAAGGGTACGACATTCTTTCAAGTAAAGCGGAAAAGACTGAAACAGAGCAGAAACTCCTCATAGATCTTCTGATTCAATGGGGCACAGTGATCTACTATCGGGGAGGCTTCAATGAGTACGTCGAGCTACTTGCAGCACACGAGGAAATGGCGGTGGCCATCGAGGACAAGGCAAGGCTTGGGATGTTCTATGCGTGGTTGGGTTGGTCCAAGTGCTGGAGAGGGAAACTCAGCGAAGCATGTCCAATACTGGAAAAATCTCTCAAGATTGGAGAGGAGATTCAGAGCATTCAGATTATGGGCTACGCCAACTGCTGGCTTGCGTGGGTCGTCGGGGAATTGGGCCGTATGGATGATGCCATAGCATTTGGGGAAAAAGCCCTCGAAATGGCCAGACTGCAACCATCTGATCACTACCTCAACACAAAACCGTTATTAGGAATGGGACACGCCTACTGGTTTATGGGGAAGTGGAAGAAAGTTCTCAGTATGGCTGAAGAGATGGTCAATTTCGGGCGTCAGCATTCCAACATACGAAGCATGCTCATGGGGTATGTCGTCACCAGCCTGGGCTATCTTACCGGCGATCGTTTCGCTCAGGCTATTGAAAACTCCCAGAAGGCAGTCGAGCTTACCACTGATCCCCTGTATGTTACGTACGCGCGCCTTGCCCAGAGTTATGCCTATCTTGCTGCAGGCCATTTTGAAGAAGCTAAGCAGGCCGCACAACTAGTTGTTGACTATGGTCACGAGTTCGGAACGGAATGGATGGGAACATTTTGTGAAGTGGTGCTTGGACTGGTGTCAATTTTCCAGGGAGATCTGGCTGAAGGAATGAGTCAGTTAGAGGACTTGACACGAAGACTCTTGCAAGATGGCAGAAAATGGGCTCACGCATCCACCGAGCATGTCATCGGTAGCGTATACCTCCAAATGGTCCTCGGAGGGGGGGATATGAGCGTGTCCACGGTAATCAAGAATATCGGATTCCTCGTGAAGAATGTTCCGTTTGCCGCAAAGAAGGCTGAAGATCATTTTAATAAAGCAATTGAAATGGCGGAGCAGATTGGGGCCAAAGGAATCCTTGGCATGGCCTATTACGATTTGGGACGACTCCACATTGCGAAGCGGAGGAAAGACCAGGCCAGAGAATGCATATCAAAGGCTATTGATCTTTTTGAGCAGTGCGAAATCGAAACACGCGTGAAGCGAGCCAGTGAAATCTTGGCTTCGTTGGGCTAGAAAGCTCACGATGCTCACCCAGTAGGCCAATTTGAGCTTGGGAGGGACCGATGATATGTCCGCACTGCCGAACTGATCTCCCGGAAGGCTCTGAATTTTGCAATGAATGCGGCAAGAAGCTTGAAGTCGGGTGCCCAGAATGCGGGAAAGCCAATCCGCCTGCAAGCAAATTCTGCCTGAAATGCGGCCATGATCTTCGGAAGCCCAAAGAAGCCAAGCCTTTGGACTATGACCAGCCTCATTCGTACACACCAAAGCATCTGGCCGACAAGATCCTCTCAACCCGGAGTGCCATCGAGGGCGAGCGAAAACTCGTGACAGTGATGTTTGCGGATGTGGCAGGATTCACGTCCATGTCTGAGAAGCTCGATCCCGAGACGGTTCACGAGGTCTTGGACGGGTGTTTTCGCCTCCTCATGGACGAGATTCATAGGTACGAGGGGACAATCAACCAGTTTCGCGGCGACGGGATCATGGCCCTTTTCGGTGCTCCCATCGCGCACGAGGACCACGCACAGCGGGCTTGCCACGCGGCTCTTTCAATACAGAAATCGCTTGTGCCATACGGTGAAAGAGTCAAACGAGAGTACGGCGCAGATTTCAAGATGCGTATCGGCCTCAACTCTGGTCCTGTTGTAGTGGGCTCCATCGGTGATGACCTGAGAATGGACTACACCGCGCAGGGGGATACGGCAAACCTTGCCTCTCGAATGGAGAGCAGTGCGGAGCCTGCTGGAATACTGGTCTCGGACAACACGTACAGACTGACCAAAGAGTTCTTCGAGTTCACAGCCCCTTCTACTTTTCAGGTAAAAGGGAAGCAGGAGCCTATCGAGGCATATCAACTCATAAAGCCGACGGAGGTTGAAACAAGGATCGCCGCGTCCGCTGCCAAAGGCCTAACCAGATTTGTGGGCCGAAAGCGTCATATCGAGGCGCTCAAAGAGGCATTCGAGACCGTAAAGTCAGGAGAAGGCCAAGTCGTCGGTATCGTGGGTGAAGCAGGAGTAGGAAAATCTAGGCTGTTACTGGAGTTTAAAAATCTCCTCCCGCAGGACGATTACAGGTATTACGAGGGTCGCTGTCTTCACTATGGGGGCTCGATGCCATATTTGCCCATACTGGACGTGCTCAGATCCTACATCGGAGTCAAAGAGGGAGAGCAGGAGCACGTAATCAGGCAGAAGCTGAAAGAGAGAATCCTTGGACTGGACGAGACCCTTCGATATATCATCGCCCCATTCCAGGAACTGTTGTCTCTGAAGGTCGATGATGAAGAGTTCGCGGGGCTAGAGCCAAAACAGAAAAGGGAAAAGACCTTTGAGGCCATCCGGGACCTGCTGATTCGAGGCAGCCAGGATCGGCCTCGTGTTCTGGTCGTTGAAGACCTCCACTGGATCGACAAGACCACGGAAGAGTTCCTCGACTATATGATCGGCTGGCTCCCCAGGACTCGAATTCTCCTCCTTCTTCTCTATAGGCCCGAATATACGCATCAGTGGGGGAGCAAATCCTATTACAGCATGATTGGTGTGGGGCATCTCTCCACGACCACGAGCGCGGAACTCGTGGCCGCGATCCTGGAGGGCGGAGACGTAGTCCCAGAGCTACGGGAGCTGATACTCAACCGGGCCGCAGGAAACCCGCTTTTCATGGAGGAGCTTACCCATGCCTTGGTTCAGAATGGCTCCATCCAGAAAAAGGATGATCACTTTGTGTTGACTCGGGATGTTCCCAGTGTCCAGGTCCCTGACACCATTCAGGGGATCATTGCTGCTCGCATGGATCGGTTGGAGGAGAGCCTCAAGAGGATCATGCAGGTGGCGGCGGTGATAGGCCGTGAATTTGCTTTTCGCATCCTTGAAACGATCACTGATATGAAAGAAGAGCTTAAATCCGGCCTGGTCAATCTTCAAGGGCTGGAATTCATCTACGAGAAGAGCCTTTTCCCTGACCTTGAGTACATATTCAGACATGCGCTCGTTCAAGAGGTCGCTTACAACAGTCTGCTGCTCAACCGAAGGAAGGAGATCCACGAGAAGATCGGCAGGGCAATTGAGCAGCTTTATCCCCAGAGACTGGAAGAATTCTGCGAGATACTCGCCTATCATTATTCCAAGAGTGGGAACCTAGCTAAGGCGTATGAGTACCTTAAGCAGTCGGCGGAGAAGGCTGTCCGAAGCGACGCTCTGTTCGAGGGCGTCCGGTTTTACAAGGAAGCGATGGGAGTCCTCACCAAACTGCCCCTGACCGATGAGAACAAAAGAGAGCAGATAGAGCTTGTGCTGTCGATGCGGATACCCGAGGGGAGGATGGGTTATTCGGAAGATTATCTACCCATGCTTCAAAAAGCTGAAGCGCTCGCTGAAGAGTTTGGCGTAGACAAGAACAGAGTGCGTGTACGAAGTATTTTGGGGCTCTACTATATTGTGAAAGGAGGAGATCCGCAGCTCGGATGGGAATATATAGAGAGCTGTGCTGAACATCCTGAAGCCAGACACGATGCTGAACTTATGGTCCCTATCGGGGTTGACCTGTGCTCGCTTTGTATACTATCTGGAGATTATCAGCGACTCATCCGTATTGCGCCCACAATCATCAGCTTGATTGAAGGTCGGCAAGCACAAACTGAATTCTTTGGTAGGCCTTTCAACCCGTATGCACACGTTCTCGCCCAGTGGGGCATGAGCACGGGGGCCTCTGGGGACTTTGAGCAAGGCGTCCGCTTGTTTGAGAAAGCCCTATCCTTTGCGCTCGAAACTGATCATGGGGGTACGGTAGGGTTTGTAGAATATGTATATGGCGCTTTCCTTGGAGCAAAGGGGGACGGACAGAGGGCAGCAGAGCATCTTCAGAAAGCGGTCAAACATTTGGAAGAATCGCAAACTTTCATCTTCCTGGGCCAAGCATGGTCTTGGCTGGGTTACGCACACTGCTTTATGGGACAGCCCAAGACCGCGGTTGATCTAACCGAAAAGGGGCTTAATATGCACACTGATCTCGGGATGCCCTTTTGGCGATCCTTGGCCCATTATTTATGCAGCTACGCCCATTTCGAGCTGGGTGAGATGGGACAAGCTAGAACACATGCCGATCTGGCGCTCCAATTTTCGTTGGAAAACAATGAAAGACACATTCAAGGGATGTCAAGGATTTCGCTCGGGAGGGTAGTTGTCAGGACGGACACTACGCAAATCGAGGCTGGAGAACGGCACATTTTAGAAGGGATAAGCCTGGCTGAAGAGCTGAGAATACCAATGCTGTATGCTCCAGGTTATCTGTGGCTCGGTGAGGTCTACGCTGAGTCTGGCCGGCGAGAAGAAGCTCTGACAAACCTGAAAAAAGCCGAAACCATGTTCCAGGAGATGGGCATGGACTATTGGCTGGGGAAGGCGCAGGAGGTTTTGGCGAGGCTGTGAACGTTTTCTATCATAGGGGTATCAGGTTTGAAGACGCTGATGGTGACCTCATCAGCACGCCGGAAGAAAACAAAGTCGTCCAAGGAAGACTTCCATCGAAATGGCAGAGCCGCAGCATAATTCCGGTTCATGACAGGGAGGTGTCACAATGAGTCGAAATGCGTATAGAGTCTTTAGTGAGGGCAAGATTGCCGGTCTCAACCTTAAAAACCGCTTGGTTCGTTCCGCTACCTTCGAAGCGGCAATGACGGAAGAAGGCAAGGTAACGGATGCAATGCTTTCTCTTTACAAAAACTTGGCGGAAGGCGGGGTTGGCATGATCATGACCAGTTTTATGGCAGTGAGGCCAGAAGGGAAGGCGGCGCACAAACAAGCATGTATATGGGATGATTGCTACATAGACGAGATTTCAAGCATAGCAGATGTGGTTCATGGCTCGGGCAATGGTTGCAAGATATTGGCGCAACTCGCTCATGCCGGGAGACAAAAACTCCTTGATATTGAGTATGTGGGTCCATCGGCGGTTCCGTCGCCACTCCTAAAGAAAAGCGTCAGGTCATTGTCGGCGGAAGAGGTAAGAAACATCATAAAATGCTTTGCCGAGGCTATTGCAAGGGTCAAGAAAGCCGGATTTGATGGTGTCCAACTTCATGGAGCGCATGGATGGCTGTTGAGTTCTTTCCTTTCTCCTTATACAAACCGCCGCACTGACCACTTTGGAGGTTCAGTAAAAAACAGGGTAAACATAATACGAGAAATCGTTTCCTTGGCAAGAGAAACAGTCGGCGACTTTCCCCTGATCATCAAGATGAACAGCGATGATTTTCTCGAGGGGGGTATCAACATGGATACCTTTCCTGAGCTGGCGATGGAGGTGGAGAACGCAGGCATCGACGCTATCGAAATCAGTGGCGGTATGTGGGACTGTCTTGCACGCAGTGCGGAAGAACTCGGCTTCTTCCCTTTACCCATACCTGAAGCACGTACTCGCATTAACACACGGGATAAGCAGTCCTATTTCTTGACTTATGCGGAAAAACTAAACCTTTCTATCCCCGTGATCCTCGTTGGAGGGAACAAGAATATTGAGCATATGGAACAAATCATGGGCGAAGGCAAAGTAGATTTTTTCTCGCTGAGTCGTCCCCTTATTTGCGAACCGAATTTACCCAACCGATGGTTAGAAGGCCAAGGCAGTGCAACTTGCGAATGTTTATCCTGTAATCTCTGTATATTGACGCTTGGAGAGGGGCCGGTACACTGCATGGTCAAACAAAAAAAATTGAAGCACAAAGATGTGGAGGAAATGACTCCCTTCCTGTGGAAACTATTGCCTGATAATTGAGGATATTAACCGGGGCACGGCTTCAGACGATAATTTCATAGAATTTTAGGCGTGGTTAGGCCGCTGGTTCAAGCTCATGTGCCTGCGAGTTCGCTGTCTCATCTCATGCACTATGCACCTGGCCCCCTGTAACGACAGGTGGAGGTAGAGAGCATGAGACACAGAAAGGAGAAATGCCTATAAGCCAAGAATCTTGCTGTCAATCGCTTAACCTCGATCGTTAGTGCGCCTCGTGCGAAGCGCACGCCAATGACACGCGGAGTGAGTGAGATGATGAGGATTCAGCCCGTTTCAGGAGTTGTCATCTTGCTCTCCCCCACAACACCCAGCCAAGGAGTTTCAAATGGCAAAGTATCTTATCCAAGCTAACTATGTCGGAGAAGGTCTGAAAGGGTTGCTCAAAGAAGGGGGCTCCAGCCGACGCGCCGCAATCGAAAAGCTATATAAGTCGTTAGGCGGCACTGTGGAAGCGTGCTACTATGCCTTCGGGGAGACCGATGTTTACATCATCGGGGATGTGCCCGACAACGTCAGTATGGCAGCACTCGCCTTGACGGTTAACGCCACTGGAGCCGCCATCGCCAAGACGACGGTACTCCTAACCCCAGAAGAGATCGATGAAGCCGTGAAGAAGAGTCCAAGTTATAGACCACCTGGACAGTAGGTGGCCTCGATCTTGAGTCACAGCAGGTGAAGTCGCCGCGCACAAACCAGCGGAGAGAAAGAGGTGAGTTATGGAGGACGTTTACAAGAGGCTGGCAATAAGGTTGGATCAATTGCCCAATGGGTTCCCTGAAACCGAAAGTGGCGTGGAATTGAAAATCCTCAGGAAGATTTTCAGTCCTGAGGAGGCAGAGATGGTGCTAAAAATAAGGCCTCTACCGGAAACGGCAGAGCAAATCGCCGAAAGATTGGGAAAGCCTGCGGAAGAGATGGAGTCGATCCTCGACATTATGGTTCAGAGAGGACAAATAGGAACTACCAAGATGGCGGGACAACAGGTCTACATGCTGTTTCCTTTTGTTCTTGGCATCTACGAGTTCCAGTTAAAACGCCTCGACAAGGAGCTATCAGACCTGGTAGAAGAATACTTCCCCGCCCTCATGACTCGCTCCGTGGGAAAACATGAGCCGGATTTCTTCCGAGTGGTACCGATCAACGCTCAGATCAAAGCGGAACATCAGGTCCTCCTCTACGAAGACGTGCGCAGCATGTTGGAGAAGGCGAAATCGTTTCGGGTTGCGGAGTGCATTTGCAGAAAGGAACGAGCCTTACAGGGCGAGCCCTGCACACATAGCATCGAGACGTGCCTTGGGTTCTCAGAGAGCGAAGGTGCATACGATAAGCATGTAATGGGCAAGGTGATTTCCAGAGAAGAGGCTTTCCAGGTAATTGAGAAGGCTGAGGAAGAAGGACTTGTCCATCTAACGTACAATACACAGTCAGGTCACTTCTTTGTCTGTAATTGCTGCTCCTGCTGTTGTGGTATTCTTCGAGCTGTCAAGGAATTCAATGCCCCACACATGATGGCCAAGAGCAATTTTGTTGCGGTCATCGATCAGGAAACTTGCGAGGCCTGTGGCACATGTTTTGAGCAAAGGTGTCCGATGAACGCCATCAACAGTGATAATGACACATACAACGTGCAACCGGAACGATGTATTGGGTGCGGGGTCTGTACTACGACTTGTCCCACTGAGTCTATTACACTCGTTCGAAAGGCTCAACAGGAACAAGACACGCCGCCCGCCAACCTTATGGACTGGTACGTAAAGCGGGCAGCCAGCAGGGGAATCAAGATGACGGTTGACTAAATGATTTGGCTCTGTTCGCAATAACTGTTGACTAACCTCTGGTCCTACATTATACGGGAAGGCACCTGGAGGACGCATGAGACAAGAAGAGTTCGAACGGTTGATTGCCAGCCTTGACGATCTATCAGCAGGGCAGAAGACCATTGTGCGTAAGGCCATTGACGAGCAACAAGACCTGGAGAAAGTTGTTTTCATTATTGAATCTCGCTTTTTAGAGCATCCTGTCTGCCCTCGCTGCCAATCCAACAATGTGAAGAAATGGGGCAGAGCCAACAACCTTCAGAGATTCAGATGCTTTTCCTGCGGCAAGGCCTTCAATCCTCTCACCGGCACCCCATTGGCTCACCTCCGCAACAAGGACCGGTGGCTGACCATGGCCAGTGCGATCAAACAGGGGCTTCCTCTTCGAAGGACGGCGGATAAGTGCGAGGTGTCACTCACCACAGCCTTTCGCTGGCGGCACCGTTTCCTCAAGGCAGCATCCCTCGACAAGCCGGACAAGCTCGACGGCATTGCCGAAGCAGACGAAACCTAGTTCCTTGAGTCCTTCAAGGGGAGCCACAGCCTCTCCCCAGGCCCACAAAGCGTCGTGGCGGCAAAGCACCTGGACAGCTACCTTGGATGGCGCATAGTGTATGAACACCCGGGAGCCGCAATTACCGCCGTTGCGTGGCCCCAAACTGCCATCGGAAGCAATAGAATCAACCCTTAACTTAAACAGAGCCAATGATTTTGGTATGGGGCGCTTAAGATAGTCAGTTTCAGTTTGCGAAAGTTGACCGCTCTGGCGGTTAGGCAACCGAATTTTCATGGGGGGGACAATGGAGCTTTATCACCGTCTTGAAAGCAGGAAGAGTTGCCGATCCTTCACTGCAAAGGAAGTAGACAAGGGAATACTAACAAGAATCCCTGAAGCGGCCAATCGCAGCCCTTCTTAAATGAATTCTCAACCGTGGGAAGTCTTTGTGGTCGCCAGGGAGAAAAAGGACATTCTTGCCAAGAAACTTCTTAATGCGATCTTGTCAGGAGCGTCGTATAGGCCTGAATGCCTTTTCCCAAAGAATGGCCGGATCATATAGACGGGAGGGCCAAGCAACATCGGCTCAGACGATTCAAGGCGCTGGAAATCGATCCCAAAGACGAAGAACAGGTCCGTCAAAGTCTTCTGAAGAACTTTGAATTTTACAAGGCAAAGCGAATGACTACTTTGCTTTTTCGCATCTGGTGCCAAGGCTGGTCATTAAGCAGAATTCGTAAAATGACAGCGGCGAACTTCACGAGTCAGCGATTGTTCGTTTATGCAGCCATGGTGGCGCATTTCCAAGCCTTGTCTTCCCATCTTATTCACTGCCTCGACCGAATATCCTGCCGATCTCACTTCCACGGAACTGAGAAGAATAAAATCCGCCTATCGCAAACGCGAAGGATGGGACTTTCCGCAGTAACTATCTCATTTTACTGATCCGCCACAGCGCGACCGCTGAGGCGCAAAGTGCATTTGTCTGCTTACTGCCAATAGAAACACAAGGGAACGAGTGCGCCGATTAATGACCTGGACAGAGAACAGTGAGATGTGGACGGAGGGAAAAAGCATTTTCACCATTCTCGTGAGGTAAACGGATGAGCAATTATCCCACCTTCGCACGTTCCAACACTGCTTCCTCAAGCATTGATTAGGAACGACCTCATCATTTGCTGACTGGCCCGCGCATGCCAGACTAAGAAGTCATTTCGGTGGTCACTTCTCAAAAGATCATTCCTCATTCTCATCATCGTCAAAAAATGCCGAAGGGTTTTCTACCGCCTCTTCCAATTTCTCTAGGAAAAGCTCCCTATCTCCCTCTGCGATAAATAGTCGTCCCTCCATCATGGCTTCTTCGAGAGGCTCCGTGTTTCCGTCTATCGCCGCCAACACATCTTTCAGGGCCATAGCATATCCTTCAGTCACGCCGTCCTTAAATTCATCCCAGGTAGGGTTCCTGATTTCCTGGTTTGGAAGGAAGAATGCCAGGCGGAGTCCGTCAAAAAGGCACGTCTCTATCTGTCTTTTGAGCTTCTGAATGTCCGAGGGCTTCTTCTTCATCTCATTGCCTTTCAATTGCTATTTGGCCGTACGTTTTATCATCAGATCCCCTCAGAATCATAAGAATATATTTAAGGAAGAGGGTTTCTCTTGAGGGATAGAGACCAAAAGACAGGCAACCGCTCACGAAAGGAGGCTCTGCCATTGGGCGCCCTTCATGTCAGCAACTAGACGGGCGAATCGGATTGATCTTTCCTTCCGCTTTCTTCTTTAGCCCTTTCTTCTTTCCCCTTCTTATATTTGAGGGGTTAGTGGGGCAATCATAAAGGGACTAGAAAACACGTGTGCGGAAAGGAGGAGCCTACAATGAACCGAACAGTTGTCACGTTCTTGTTTGCCGTGCTTGTGGCTGCGGCAGAGATATTTATAGAAACAATGAAGCAATCAAAAAAGGCGTGCAAGTCAACACCCGAGCGGCCCCGCAAGGGGTCGTGAGGTGAACACTACCGCCGCAATGAAGAGGAGCAAGAAAATGGCAATTTTCATGGACTGCATCATGATTACTCTGGAGGCGATGGTGTGGCTCTACGTTATCCTGGAGCTGCTAATTCGGTGCATGCTTGGCGTGGGGTGATAGGCGTGCCCAAGCACGGGCGCTTTAAATCTTAGGATCGAACAGAAAACCAAGAAAGGAGACGATAATCACTCAGAAGACTATTGCAGTGGATCACGGGTCGGTGTAGATTCCTCACCGGGGGTAACGTCCAAGAGCATAAAAAATCTTATGTACAAAATTTTCCCTCTATATGCTATATAGTAAGCGAGGTAGGACGGCCGGTTACCCGACCGCCCCCTCACAGATCCCGGCGTGCGGTATTACCGCACCGGGCTCTTCAGAGCTGCTCGCTTCCGCCTGGTCAGCTACGGTCGCTGCCC
>JBKQMK010000365.1:0-21760 GCA_052146735.1 Desulfomonilaceae bacterium
AAAAGAGTGAGCAAAGTGCCGTGAAAGACCCCCTTGTCATCGAAAGGGATGCCCTGGAATATGTTTGCAAAGGCGACACCAAAAAGAAGCGCGGGCACAAAGCTCCCTACGAATAGGCATGAATCCCAGATCTTTCTCCACCCGGGGCTGTCGTTTTGGCCTCTGAACTCGAAAGAAACCGCCCTAATGATCAAGGCGAACAGACTGAGAAGGAGCGGCGCATACAGTGTGCTGAACATCACCGCATAGGTGGTGGGAAAGGCCGCAAACGTGACGCCGCCCGCGGTGATCAGCCAGACCTCGTTGCCGTCCCAAAACGGACCCATAACATTGTAAATAATTCGGCTTTCCGTTTCGTCGCGGGCTATAAACGGCCTCAAAGTTCCCAGCCCCAGATCAAAGCCGTCCAGCATGAAATATATGGCCCACAGCACCCCCCACAACACAAACCATACAGTTTGAAGCATGTCTCAGCCTCCTCTCCTGACGCCTGAGCCGGCCGGAAGCTCGGGAGGTCCTTGACGAGCGACTCTCGCCATGAGAGCGAAAGCAATCACTCCAAGCATCGAATATAGCATTACAAAAGCCGCCAGGGATATGGCGACCTGGCCGCCGGCAATGGGAGAAACCGCGTCCGTTGTCCTCATCACGCCGTAGACTATCCAGGGCTGCCGTCCCACCTCTGTCACCATCCAACCCAACTCGGCGGCAAGATACGGGAGTGGGATCGCATACATCATGATCGTTAGATACCAGCGGCCCCTCTCTAGTCTGTTTCTCTTGAACCAGCCGATCACCGCGAGAAGAGCGAACAGAAAGCCAAGACCCACCATGATTCTGAATGACCAGAATGTCAACGTAACCGGCGGTCTATCCTCTTTGGGCCAATTCTTCAGACCCTTGATCTCGGCATCCCAGTGATCGTACACGAGCCAACTCATGAACTTCGGTATCTGGAACATTTCCAAGCTGTTTCGCGCGTTTGCCTCATCCGGGATCAGCAACAAGGAAAAAGGTACCCCTTTGGCGGTTTCCCACTGGGATTCCGCTGCGGCAAGCTTCTCCGGTTGGGTTTTGCCCATTTCCTTGCCGTGAAAATCACCCACGATCACTTCTCCGATGGAAAATATCAGGGCAAAAACCAGCGCGATTCTGAAAGATTTGGAGAAGAATGAGACGTTCCTCTTGCGCAGTAGATGATAAGCGCTTACTCCCATTACAAAGAAACCCGCGACAATGTACCCTGCGAATGTCGCATGCAAGTAGGTCAAGATGGCAAAAGGCTGGGTTATCACCGCAAGGAAATCCACAAGCTCGGCCCTTCCTGCACGGATCGTGTAACCCACGGGGTGGTGCATCCAGGAGTTTGCGACCAGAATCCAATACGCTGAGGTACTGGCGGCAATTGCGACAACCCAGATACATGCTGTATGAAGCCTGGGGGAAACCTTGTTCCAACCGAAAACCCATATCGCTATAAAAGTTGATTCAAGGAAAAAGGCTACGGTGGCCTCGATCGCCAGAAGAGACCCAAAGATATCTCCAACGTACTTTGAATAGCCGGCCCAGTTTGTGCCGAACTGAAACTCGAGGGTGATCCCTGTCACAATTCCCACGGCAAAATTGATGAGAAAGATCTTGCCCCAAAATTTGGCCATGCGCTTGTATTCGCCATCGTCGGTCTTGACATACATCGACTCCATGATAGCCACCAAGATCGAAAGGCCCAAAGTCAGGGGGACAAACAGAAAGTGAAACATGGTGGCAACCGCGAACTGAAGCCTTGAAAGAAAAACAACGTCCATGACGAGCATCTCCTTTGAGAGGCGAATCAGCCCCAGGGCTCAGTGTCTCCCTCGCTCCAACAGGGTCAAGGCTTTTTCTGCCAGGTCTTGAACCCGCATTTGAGTAAACTTGTTATCAATGTACAATCGTAGCAAAGAATCATCTTCCATGAGCAACTGTAGCGCCGGTCGGGTTTCTTGGACTCCGAGCAGACCCGAGGCCCATGCTGCAAAGCCCCTTACGGTTGCGTTGCCCG
The DNA here is from genome assembly GCA_052146735.1 of Desulfomonilaceae bacterium. Classification (GTDB taxonomy): domain Bacteria; phylum Desulfobacterota; class Desulfomonilia; order Desulfomonilales; family Desulfomonilaceae; genus CAWBBA01. The sequence goes on from JBKQMK010000365.1 coordinate 2,042, forward strand.
ATTTAAGGTACTTCTCAAGATGACCAGCGGCCTCTGCTACCATCTGCGGCCTAACGCGGGCCAATCGTACCAGACCCCATAGCACCCCGCGTTGCAGACCGTCATATTCGAGGAAATTCCCCTCGTAATCCATGTATGAAATCAATATGTGTGAAAACTCGCGAGCCAACCCCTCGTGCCACGCCATGATTTCGGCCAGGGCTTCCGGCGCACCCCATCCGATACCGCCTGACTCTTCGTTGAGGCTCCACATGAGCCTGCGCATAATGACGCGGGCACCTTCCATGTCCTCCCGAGCAAGGTTTTCAACCACTGCACCCATTGCGGTGATCGCCCGCCACCGAAGCTTCTCATCAGTGTGCACGAGGAAGGAAAACAGCGGGTTTATCACCTGACGTGCCGGCAGCATGCAGAGTTCGCGGATGCTCTCGTCAAAAGCGTCCGCCTTGAGCAGATTCAGGACAGTTTGCTTCAGGCCGCGGCCGCTCATAGCTTCACTGTGCGAGGGCTTTAGCCATTTCACGACCCAGATCCACGCATTGCCTCAGACTGTCATGAGTCGGAACATATTGGACGCTCACTCCCGGATGAACCACTTTGATCTTCATCTCCTCCAGGGCCTTGGTCACTAATCTGACCGCCTCCCCACTCCAACCATACGAGCCGAACGCTGCCCCGATTTTGTTCAGCGGCCTCAACCCCTTCATGTAGCAGAGCATGTCTGCCATCCTGGGGAGCATGCCGTTATTGAGAGTCGATGACCCGACAATAACCGCGCCGGCGTCGAGCAACTCCGTTATGACTTCGCTTCGGTGACTGACGCCCAGGTCCATTAACTTGATGCTAATCCCGCTCTCTACCAGTCCGTCCGCAATGGCCTTCGCCATAGTTTCAGTGCTGCGCCACATCGTGTCGTAGATAATCACGGCTTTTCGCTTCGGGACCTGTCGGCTCCACTCGGCATAGGATGCCACGATCTGTAGAGGATTATGACGCCAGATCAGCCCATGATCCGGAGCTATCATGTTGATCTTCAGGTCCATTTTCTGGATGTCGTTGACCAACTTCTGAATCAGACCCGAATATGGCAGCAATATATTGGCATAGTATTTGGCCGCGTGCCTCATAAGCTCGGAAGAATCGACCTCGTCGTTGAATCGCTCGCTGGTAGCCCAATGCTGGCCAAAACCGTCGCTGGAAATCAGCAAAGCATCTTCTTTGATATAAGAAAACATGCTGTCGGGCCAATGAACCATCCTTGTCTCGATGAATTGAACCGTCCGCCTTCCCAGACTGATTTCCTGCCCTGATGCCATTACTTCGTAGGGCCAGTCTTCCCGGTGATAGTGTTCCATCAGAGCCTTTTTGCCTCTTGGGGAACAGATCAGTTTCTCCGGCTTCATTATATCCATCATCTCTGCAATAGACCCGGAGTGGTCAGGTTCAACGTGATTTACGACCAGGTAGTCAATCTTGGATGGTTCGATCACCTTGTAGATGCAGTGAAGCAAATCGTTCTTGAACGGTTTCTTGACGGTATCAAAAAGGGTTATCTTGTCGTCAATGATCAGATAGGCGTTGTAAGAAGTCCCCTTTTCAGTTGAGTACCCATGGAAATCCCGGATATTCCAGTCCACGGCGCCGACCCAATGAATGTCCTTTTTCATTTCAACATTGATTCGCAATGGTATCCTCCGTATAAACTTCGAGTATGAAGACAGCGTCCCCGTCCCCCATCTATTCGGACGATAGAACACGCTTATCCACGGTCATGGCAAACCGTCGGCGGAATAGCCGAGATCTCAATCGCCGGAATCGAGCGACAGGGAGGCTTCTTATTCTGGCGAAAAACTGTCTTTGTCAGCTCCACACACCGGACACACCCACTCTTCAGGCAGATTCTCAAATGGGGTGCCGGGATTCACACCATTGTCAGGATCCCCAATCGCTGGATCGTAAACATAACCGCAAACTTGGCACACGTAATTTTGCATCTCTTCCTCCGATTATAGTTTTGACGCGGCCTCTCAACGAGACCCAAGTCATCGACATTGTTGCCTACCCATGTAGGGCGGGCCAGCCCGCCGATTCCTAAACACTGCATTGCTTATGGGCCGCCCTACCCCGCTGTAGGAGCGCCAGAGTGAGGCTGGACACTGCTCCCCGGCTCATTTCCCGCCGATCTTATTGCCTATGGCTCGACCATAATCCTGGGCCATCTGGAGCGCACCCTGCAATGCAGCGGATTTCAACCTCAGCGGCGTACCCACCATATCCATCTTGAACACGTTCTGCATTGTATCGTAGATTCTATCGGCAGCCTCCCCACTCCACCCGTAGGACCCGAAGGATCCTCCTGTTTTCCCTTCCAGATTCACCTGGGCAGCCAGAAACAGCAAGGTCTTCATAGCCTGCATCATCTCGCCGTGATAGGTGGCCGAACCAAACACATACGCGTCGTAACCGGCAAGATCTTCAAGATTAGGCAGGGCCTTAGCATCCATGACTTTGGCTTCCAGCCCGGTAAACCTGACGCCTTCGGCAATAAGTTCGGCAATACTTTGTGTTTGCCCGGTCCGGGTGGCGTAGGCGATGAGCGCTTTTGGCATTGTTCGTATTTACCCTCCGAGATTGGCGTTTCGTTGAATATTGACCACCACTCATTGACTACGCAAGAAGGCGACCGCTACCTCCTCCGCCCCACGCACGCACGGCCTGCAATTTCGCTCTATTTGCACCGGACGATCTTTGACGGAAGCCTCATTCCTCACCTGCTAATCCATGACACTTCGCCACAGCATCCCTGCCCAGCTCGAAAGCCTGTTTGAGCGTATCAGGATGTTTGGCGATTTCTCCTTTATCGTCCACCGACTTTATGAAAAGGCCCCCGTCGTAACTCATGTCCAAGGCATCAAAGAAGTATTTCGCCACCAGTTGGGCCCCCTCGAAGAGGTTAGCTCCTTTGGTGGCCCCCACAGCGATCAGATAGCCTTGGCCCCCGTCGTAGGTTCTCCTGTGCTCAGGTGTTTTATCCAGCATCCGCCGGCACCACATAGCCTGGCAACGATCAATCAGGGCCTTTGCCTGGGACGTGATGCCGTAGAAAAACATCGGCGAGGCCAGGAATATGATTTTTGCCTCCAAGAGCCGAGGATAGACAAGCTGCATGTCATCGTCAACAACACACTCGCCTGTGTCGTTGCACCCGCCGCACTCCACGCAGCCGGCCATGTTCAAGTCGCAGCAACGTATGGAAGAGACCTCCGCGCCGACGGATTGAGCGCCGCTGAGAACCTCATCCAACAGCAGGTCGGTATTTCCCCCTTTTCGGGGGCTTCCGTAGATCCCCAGGACTTTCATTCCACTACCCCAGACGGGTGTCCTGATTGGTCTTGCCACAGTCCGGGATGTAGCATGACACGTTCAGGAACTCGCACTTGTCTTTGCACCCGGGGCAAGTTTCGGGCGGAGTCACCTCTGTCTCAGCCTCAAATGTGTATCCACACTTCTGACACTTCCACGTATTCTTTTCCATGAGATCTCCTTGGATTTGTTGGGCGGTTACCGCCGTTTAGAGGGCGCAGCGGCCCCTTTGCTATATGTTCCCATCAGAAACTTCAGATGGTCCAGCATTTCCTGGATATTCTTGGCCATATACCATCGGCCATTGGCAAATACGCCAAGGTCCGCACCCACCATCGCAGACGCAAAACGGGTTGAGTTCGCGTAAAAGAGCCACTGTTCGGCCCACTTTTTCTCAATGGCCTCATCAAACATGTTACTTTTATCGGCTACTTTCTCGTCCCAAGCTTTCAGTACTATCTGCGTTGCCGTCAATGTCATCTCATTACTAGTCTTTATGGTGTTCTCGATACGCTCCCAGTGTCCCGCCACCCATTCCGCAGTGTGACACGAGCGGCAAACTTTCTGAATCGTCTCTCTCCTCTGGGTTTGTTCCTCGGGGCTGATCAGATAATCTTTGGCCGGCTGCCCGTCCAGACTGGTCGGCAATGGCATGCCGTCCTTGTTTTTTATGATCGACGTGTCCGGAGACTTGGGGTGGGGGTGGGCGTAATACAAGCCCAGGAGACGCCAAGGCAGACGGTCACTCATTTGATGTGTCCTCTTGGCTACGACTGTGCCGTCTTCGGTGATTACCTGGCTGACGTGACAGGTGGCGCACGTAGGGGCCACAAAATCCTTTCCAACGGTCCAGGGGACCTCTTTGAAATTCCATTCGGACCAGAGCGACGAGAACATGCCGCCGTGCATGCTGACAGAATACGCCTTGTAAGCAGGCACATCAGGCCCTTTGTGACATTTTGAGCACGCGTAAGGTTTGCGTGCCATGGTTATAGAGAACTCATGCCGGGGATGGCACGGGCCGCAAGAGCCTTTGCTTCCATCCGGATTGAACCGCCCCACCCCATCATTAGGCCAACCGGAGAGGACAGGGAACTCCATGTCTCCTTGGTCCGTGTCTCTAGTTTGTTTGCCTGTGACCTCCAGAGCGGTCCCGTGGCATTGGTAACATGAGTCAGAGTTAGTCTTCTCATCGGGTTCCGCTAAGGTGGTCTTCATCTCTCGAAAGGACTGGATACCGTTAATTGCCTTTTCCAAGGTCTGATATACGGGATTGTTTACGAGATTCACGCGGGCGTGTGACATCAGGTTCTTTTCATATTGCACAGCCTCGGCCGAATGGCACGTTGTGCAATCTTTGGGGGTAACGGTAAGGTGCACTTTTTGATCGTTATGGTCAAAGGTGTCTTTGTGAGTTTCAGGATTGAGCATGTGGCATTCGGCGCAGCCAACCGCAACTCCCGCGAGTTTGCCGGGGATCTTGTCCGCCGACACGAGCCTTTGAGGCTCAGGCTTCTTCAAAGCTTCAGCAGTCGTGATCCGAGCGTGGCGACTCCTCTTCCAATCCGCAACCATGGCCGGAGTTGAAGAAGTGTGGCAGTCAATACAGTCCTGGCTTAGATCGCTTATAGGAACTTCTGCAGCTTTTGTAACCCGCAACGGAAGGGCCACCGCCACAGCGGTGAGAAAGATCACGCACGGCAACCGGAAAACTGTTGATGCTCTCATTGGCCCTGCCTTCCTCCCCCTGGTGGATCCGCAAGCATTACTTCTGAAGTTTTTCCAATTCCTTCGATAGATCCTCAAGCTTCGGCATCGTGTTTATATCATGCACGTCAATGTATCGAATGATGCCCCGCTTGTCGATGATGAAGAGAGCCCTCTCTGCCGTGCCGTTGTCCCTGAGCACTCCGTAGCTTTTGGCTGCCGCTCCGTGAGGCCAAAAGTCCGAGACCACGGGAAACCATAGTTCGCCCATTTGCTTGGTCCACGCGTAGAGCGTGGGAATGTTGTCCACACTAATTCCTATCAGTACTGCATCACTCTTGTCGAAGATCTCTTTTGCGATGTTGTACCCCGGCCACTGCTGCGAACATACGGGGGTCCAGGCTGCCGGCACAAACGACAGGACGACATTCTTCTTTCCTTTGTACTCACTGAGAGTGACTTTATTCCCAGAAATGGACGGCAGTATAAAATCCGGCGCTTTATCGCCGATCTTCACAATTGTTCCGCTGTCAGTGGGCTTGAGTTGTCCCGGATCATAGATTCCGCCCCCAAATCCCGCCGACTCGCCGTATGCCGCCGAAAAGCAGCCAGATACTGCAAATGCTCCAATTACGGACAGTATAAACCACTGCCTCCCACTCACACCCATAAGAACTTCCTCGCTATTTCCGGCGCGCTGCCGCCGTGGCTTCCTTCAAGAATTGCCTGGGGTTTATCTTGCCAACATGTGCCTGCTGCACTTTGAGGCTCCTCCCGCCAAGACCCTTGACTGCGATAAAAGTCGGGGTCCGGATCGGCCCTGACAGGGCTTTCTGGATTGCAAATTTCTCGTCCGGAAAGAGAGGGAACATTATATTGTATTTCTTCCTGAAGACCTCGACTTCAAATGTGGAGTTGCCGGCCCCTATGCCTATTAGTTTGACTTTTCGCTTCAGGGAAGGAGTTTTCTCGATCAACTGATGCAGTTCGTTTACCACCGGAGCTTCGGCTTGGCATATCGGGCAGTACATGCTGAAAATCTCGATTATCACTGTGTCCGCCTTTATCTCAGGCATAGCGAACGTGCCTGTGCCACTGAGGCCCAGGTAATTCTTAGACGCAGCGCTGTCAGGTATGGAAAGCCGGAGGCCGGCAAGAGCCCCCGCATCCACTGTAAGAGAGTCGGATGCCATGGCAAGTCCGGGAATCATGACTAAAGAAACTGCCGCCAGCGTCAAGCAGCAGCTTAATATGTTCATTTTCTTCTCCAATAGCAGCTCACCCAGACCCGTGTGAAGGCCGGCCCGGTGGTCCCGGACTCACTGCGTGCCCGTAGCTAAAGATGGAGTAATCATGGGGCGAAACATCTTCTTGGTGGCACCGCATACTGGGCACTTCCAGTCCTCCGGCAGATCTGTGAAAGAAATCCCCTTCGGAATCTTACCCTTCCGGTCTCCCCTTTCCGTATTATACATGTACCCGCAGTTTGGGGTCTGGCACTGCCAAATTTCAGTGGTTCCAGGCATCACCTTGGTCCTACTCCGATCGCTCGATGCTTAAGAGCTAGAGGGACCGGCGAGGACGCCGGTCCCTACCATTGCCTCAGTGGCAACGGGCACCGCTGCCTGTCGTTGTTTTTGCTACACGTTTTCATACCAACTCCCATAGTTAGAAAGCCACTCGGTGCCACGGTCGTGCCATCCGGCTCGTCCGTGCGCGGATGAGCTTCGCACATCCGTGGCACCCCGAGTCCAACCTCCGGCCACCGAAGATGGACATTTTCATACTAATGCGCTTTCCCACGAGTAGCACTTTATCGCAGCAGTTGGCGCCGTTCCGGCCCATCTCCTTTTCCCTCCGGTTCGTCCACTTGCCGGATTAGGACTTCCACAGACCGTGAAGATTGCAGTACTCCCGAGCGGCCCATTCTCCCTGCACCGGGAAAAAGGCCTCGGGGGCTTGCCCAGGTTTTAGGAATTGACGATAGGCTTTTCCATCAGCCACTATTTCGACCCACTCGATGTAGTGCTTCTCTTCCATAGGATGAGGAACGCTCCCAACTTTAACGTTGAGTCCGGCCGCGGTAGCCTCTTTGACAGGCACATGCTTTTCCCTGGCTGCGTCCACTGTGTTCTCCACGAAGAGCTTCATAGGCTGGCCGCAACAGATCAGCTCCCCTTGCCCTTCATGTAGCATCTCTACGATATTGCCACAAACTTCGCACTTATAGACCTGTAGTAGCGCCGTCATCTGAAATACCTCCTTCAATGTTAACCGATATTAATTCACTGGTGTCAAGGCAAGCGCTTCATGGCCTCTTGCACCTCTACAACTACCAGTTCTCCCCCAGCACCTCGTAGTAAGACTGCGGATGGGAGCACGCAGGACAGACTTTTGGAGCAACCTGACCTTCATGGACATAACCGCAGTTCAGGCAGCGCCACGTCACCGGCTGATCCTTTTCGAACACCTGGTCTGCCTTCACATTGGCCAACAGCCCGCGATATCTCTTTTCATGCTGCTTTTCAGCCACGCTGATGGCCTGCCATATTATGGACGCAGCCTCGAAGCCTTCGTCCTTCGCGACTTTGGCGAAGCCGGGGTACATCTCTGACCATTCGTAGTGCTCTCCTTCAGCCGCTGCCTGCAGGTTTTCGGCTGTCTTTGCGACGATTCCTGCCGGAAAGGCTACCTGGACGAGGGCTTCGCCCCCTTCGAGCTGCTGATAAAACCTCTTGGCATGCTCCTTTTCCTGATTGGCCGTCTCCTCAAAAATCTGAGCGATTTGAATCAAGCCCTCAGATCTCGCCCTGGACGCGAAGTAGGTGTACCGGTTCCTAGCCTGCGACTCGCCGGCAAAGGCTGTAAGCAAGTTTTGCTCTGTTTGGGATCCCTTTAAGTTCGGCATACAATTTTCTCCTTCCTTGTCATAAATTCTTTTACCTATCTATTTGAATCAGATCAGTGAGATAGACACCCGAGCCACTAATTAGATGCATTTAGGCTGAGCCAGAACCTCAATGTTCCACAAGGCCTAAAGCTCGCTTTCAGCTCATCATCCGACATTGCTCATTGGCCGGTCCGGAATGCCTATCCTCGGCTCTTCTCCTTCACGCGTCGGCCGACGTTCCTTTTTGCATTGGGGACACAAACCGACAAACTCAAGCCGGTGCCATAGTATTTCATAGTCGCTGCTCTCCGCCAAAGCCTCATTCACCATGGGGATCGTGTCCACGAGGACGTCGTCCACGCGGCCGCATCTTACGCAGCGCACATGATAGTGGTTCTCTACGGTTCCGTCGAAGCGCTTTTGGGCGCCCGCCATTTCCAACTTTTGAATCATCCCGATTTCGGATAAAATTTCCAGGTTACGGTAAACTGTTCCGAGACTAATTCGCGGCAAACGTTTTCGCACTATTTCGTAAATCTCGCCGGCCGTTGGGTGCGTATGGACCTCTCGCAACTCCTCTAAAATGATACGACGTTGAGGGGTCATACGCAACGAATGTTTACTCACCGGAGGAATCCCCTTGATGATAATAATTACTATTACTAAGAGGTAAACCACCAAAGTTTCGTTGTCAAGTCAAAACCTCTGACGAACTTTTACACCGCCTACTAAGAAAGTTGTCGGAAAACCTCCACGCGGTTTCTTCCATTGTCCTTTGCCTGGTAGAGCGCCTCATCAGCCTGTTGCAGCAGCGTGTTGAGATCTGCGGACCCGGTGACCGTAACGGTGAGACCTATGCTTACGGTTATGCGTAGAGGCCCGGTCTCAGCGGTTATGGGAGTCTCAGCGAGAGTCAGGCGGAGCCGCTCGGCCACTTGCACCGCTTGTTCCAAGGGAGTTTCCGGCAGGGCAATGACGAATTCTTCTCCGCCGTAACGGGCGAATATGTCAATTCTTCTCAGAGTGGCGCGGCCTATAGCGGCTACCATCTTGAGCGCCTCGTCGCCGACAGCGTGACCGTACGTATCATTAATCCTCTTGAAGTGATCGAGATCTATCATCATAAGAGCCAATTCCCCGCCATATCGATTTGTTCGATCAAGTTCGCGTTTAACCAGGCTCCTAAAGTATCTTCGGTTCCATATGCTGGTCAGACTGTCGGTGGTAGCCAGCTTGCGAAGCTTATCTTCAAAACTCTTGCGCTCCGTTATGTCGCGAGCTACGTGGACAAACCTGTCCGCCTGACGACCGTTTGTCTCCATAGGAGTTACGGAAACGAGAAATGTTCCTCCCAGGTTGGGTTCGACCACTTCCGCCGAGTGCTCCGCACCGTCAGTCAAGCTTTGGAGGAGAGGGCAACCGGGGAACGGCCCTTCGGTGCCATGACAAAATTCGTAGCAGTTCAGGCCGATCGCGTCCCGGGGATGGATCTTCAGTTTATCCGCCATAGCTTTGTTCAGGCGCTGGATGACGTGATTTCTATCGATGATGGCGATGAGGTCGGGAACAGTGTCGAACGTGTCCTCCCATTCGCGCTTGGCTTTCTCAATGGCCACTTCGCCGCGCTTTCGCTCGACTATCTCGCGTTGCAGATTCTCATTAGCCTCGACCAACTCTGCCGATCGCTCTGTGACTTTGTCTTCGAGTACATGCTGGAAGTTTCGCTGCATGATTGAGTATCTGTCGGCCAGGGCCAACGACAAGAACATCCCCTGCCACAGATATGCAGCCTTGACCAATTGGGCGCCCATAAAGTCAAAGGGCAAGATGCCCGTCATCATCATGACTTGTATCGTACCGAAGATCGGGAACTGGACATGAGCGAGGAACAAGTACCGAGCATAGGGTTCTCCCTTATACCACATCAACCCCGTAGTGACAGCCAGGGCCCAAGCCAGCATAGGGCCATAAATCATCCCCAAGAAATTGGCCACGTAAAAGGTGGAAACAAACAGGATCGCCACGACCACTGAAAGTATTAAAAAAATGTCAAGAATCCTATATATAATGTGGTATTTCGCCCTGGCATCCATGAAGGAAAGCACGAAAAGTGTGTTGCAGACAAAGGTCAACCCTATCCCCGAATGGAAAAGATGCAGCCACCTCTCCGGTTGAAGGAAGATTGTCAGTTGAGGAACGAGGCCGTCGTAGGCCAATTGCCAAGTGCCCAAACCAATGAGGAGCAAGATGTAATAGAAGTAGGCCCTCTGCCTCAGAATCGACCATCCGAAGATGTTGAAGATGATGAGAAAACCCAGTACTCCGTAGAAGAGCCCCAAGAGCATGTACCGTTTCAGTTCGTCGCGGTGGTAACCCTCCTCGGTAGAAAGGACTAAGGGTAATCTCAAGGGCGTCTCAGATTTGGCTCGAACGAAAATCGTCTTCACTTCAGCAGGCGCAAAAACCAGTTCCAGAAGCGGATGGCGCCCTTCCAAGCTCCTCTCGGTAAACGGGACTTGCGCGCCGCCGCCATACCGTTCGATAGTGGGATTACCGTCAGACTTGACGTAAATATCAACGAAATCCAAATATTGATTTGCTATCTGGAGAAGAAGCGTCTGCGCCTTTGAGGTCGTGTTCTCAGCAACCAATTTGACCCAACAAGCGGACCCGGTGAAGCCAAGGTTCGGCACTGTCTTGTCCGCCAGGCGGAAGTCCTTCGACTGGACGTCGTTAATTGTTGCCGCGCCGGTCGTGTCTTCGTAAACCTCCAGGTGGTCTTGTAAGTTGTACTGGCTTGTCTTTCCGTCCAGTTTCAGAGGTCCGGAGGTAGCGGCGGCAGAGGCCCGTGCGCAGGGACAGGCCAGCACGAGAATCATGGCCAGTGTCAGCAAGGCATGTTTCGCCATAGGGCTCAAGCCAATGCGCCAAGGGATGCAGAGACCTGAGAAGAAGGTTACTGCAGGGAGCACCGACTTCTGCAGAGAGGATTTCACAACGAGGTATTCTTGCAGCAAATTGACGACGCCTGGTCTTGTCATCAGTTAGCAAACAGCGAAACGAATTTGAAATTCAAAGAGTCAAAAAGACCCTGGTCCGTCAGCTTGAGCTCCGGTATGGGCGTGAGAGCCATAAAAGAAAGAGTGGCAAATGGATTCTCCAACTGACAGCCCAATTCATGGGCCGCGTGAACTACGCTTTCCAGTCCATTCCTAACCTCTTGTACCGGCTTGTCGGACATGAGCCCCGCAATGGGCAAAGGCATACCGGCCAACGTTCGTCCGTCGGCCACAGCGGTCAGACCGCCCCTCATTCGAGCCGTTTCCTGTGCCGCGGCAAGCATGTCCGAGTCGTTTGCGCCCACCACTATGATGTTGTGCGAATCATGGGCCACGGTGCAGGCAATGGCCCCCCGTTTCAGACCGAAACCGCGGATGAGGGCCATTGCAAAGGCGCCTGTGCCGCGGTGCCGCTCGATGACCGCGATCTTCAGAATGTCCCTCGTCGGATCAGCGACAACCGCTCCATCCGTGATCGACGCGGGCTCGACCACTCGTTTGGTTATGATCTGTCCCGGCACCACCTGAATGATGTTGACAGCGGTTCCCTCTGCCTTGATGGACAAATCTTTCACTTTGTCCCACGCCACGTTCACGCTGTCCGGCAAGTGAGCTTCCCGGGCTGAAACCGAGGGGACCACCATCCTACCGGCCTCGGCGACCAGACGCCCCGATTGATACACACGATTAATCGAAACCAGCTTCAAGTCATCCAGAATTAGGAGGTCCGCAAGAGACCCCGGTGCGACGCGTCCCAATCCTTTGAGTCCGAAGTAGGCTGCGGGATTTATTGTGGCCATCTGAATGGCCCGGACTGGATCCAGTCCTTTGTTGATAGCCGTACGGACGAGATTGTTTATGTGGCCCTTCTCCAAAATATCCTCAGGATCCAGATCGTCGGTAACAAAGAAACAGCTGCGAGAGTTGTGCTCATTGACCAATGGTAGCAGCGCGTCGAGGTTTTTGGCCGCAGAACCCTCCCGTATCATGATGTGCATTCCGGCCCGAAGCTTTTCACGGGCTTCTTCCAGCGAAGTGCACTCGTGGTCGGATCCTATGCCCGCGATGACGTACGCGCAAAGGTCCTTACCGGTGAGACCGGGCGCATGCCCATCGAGGACCTTCCCCTGGAACACCTTGATTTTTGCTAGAATTTCGGGATCCTCCATTAGGACTCCCGGATAGTTCATCATTTCGGCCAGGCCCAGTACGCGCTCGTTATCTTTGAAAATTTCCATGTCCTTTGGGCCAAGTTCAGCGCCGGATGTTTCAAAGGGAGTGGCAGGGACGCAGGAGGGGAACATGACGAAAACTCGTAGCGGCAGCCCTTCGCTCGATTTCAAAATATATCTGATTCCCTCCAGCCCCAGCACATTGCCTATTTCATGGGGGTCACAAACTACGGTGGTGGTGCCTAGCGGCACAACATTGCGGGCAAATTCCGGAATGCTGAGCATACTGGATTCGAGGTGAAGATGCCCGTCTATGAATCCGGGCGAAACATAACGGCCCTCGAGATCAACTGTTTCGACCGCTTCATATTCGCCGAAGCCCACCACAATGCCTTTGCGCACTGCAATTGAAACCGTATGAATCTCTCCGGAAACCACGTTGACCAACTGGCCGTTTTTGAGGAGCAGGTCTACGGGTTTCTGCCCCAAAGCCGATGTAATGCGTTCAGCCAATTCCATGTATCGTTCCCTCCAAACTGATCGCCCCCCCGAAAAAGTTGTTGACCTTCGTAAGGATTGGACAGCTTGGTTTTCTAAGACTTTCTGAGATGTATTCAGTTCCGACCGGAGTCTGAACCACTAGGTCAATACGCAATCGTTCACCGAGTATTCTATGATAGACACGGAGGCCGGTTCTGCCGCTCTCATGGTAGGGCCGGCCTCCCTGCCGGCCACGTATCAGACCGCTTAAACCGCTTTCCCGGTGAACCGTTACGTCAATACTTTACACCGCAGCGGTCTCAATTGCCGTTCGGCACTCGCAGTCTTCGTAGGTTATTCGACGGAGCGCGTGGGAAAAAATGCTTTTTACGTTTTGGACGTTCTTGTTCATTGTTGTTGCGATCATTTCCCAGGTAACCGGCTCTTCACTATGGTGCCAGGAGTCATAATCGGTACTCATGGCCGCCACTGCATAGCAGATTCCCGCTTCCCGAGCCAGGACCGCTTCGGGAACGGTGGACATGTTGATGATATCACCACCCCACATTCGGAACATCCTGCTTTCCGCTCGTGTAGAAAACCTCGGCCCCTCGATGGTAACCACCGTCCCAGTAGGGTGGTGGGGAATCCCCTGGTCCGCGGCCGTTTCGATAAGAATCCGCCTTAGCTTCTCGCAGAATGGGTCGGCCATTGAAATGTGGACCACCTGATCTCCCTCGTGGAACGTGCTTTTCCGCGATCTGGTCCGGTCTATGAACTGGTCGGGGAAAACGAGATGCCCAGGCTCTATTTCTTCTCTCAACGATCCGCACGCGCTCGTGGCGATGATGTGCGTCACTCCAATCTCTTTCATGGCCCATATGTTGGCCCTGAAATTAATAGCCGAAGGCATTATCCTGTGCCCTTTTCCGTGACGGAGCATTATCACTACTTCGGTGTCCCCGGCCTTACCGATTATCAGGTCGTGGGAAAGGGAGCCGAAAGGCGTTCCTCTCTTGAGGACTTTCACATCATTAAGAAAATCCGGGTCATCGAAGCCGGACCCACCGATCATGCCGATCTTCAGCACAGGACTTGCTCCTCTCAGGTTTAACTATACATTTGAGAGGAGATTGTAAGATTCGGTGCGCGATCGTGTCAACACAAAGCAGGAGACCTACGCGCTTGATACGTGTTCACGCTTGTGACAGTATAGTTAGCCGAAGTTGTGTTCCCGAGTGAAAAAGTGGTGCCCGCCGACGGCGACCTGCGGAAGCCTCTTAATTTGAAAATTGTTGTCTGGTAATAATAAGAGGGAATTTTTGATTGACATTTCGAAAGGTTGTCAACTAGATTCCCGATTATCGAAGGGTTTCGCCTGTATCACGCTTCCAGTGGAGGGGAGGCCGCGTCTGCCCGTAAAATTGTCCGCACATTTTTTCTTGAGAATTCTTCTGACGGGGACTCTTCTGTTCCTTGCCGGGATGGCCTATGCCCAGCCGGTGCCCAGGGGCGAGGCTGTTTTCATGGGGGTGAAGAAATCAGACCGCGTCGGACCGGCCTCGGCAATTCCAGACGGCAAACCTGATGCAGTGTTCTCGTTAACGTTGAAGCCTCGTCCTGCCGAACCCATAATCTCGGAAATACAAATTAGAGCGTTCTCAGGGTCTCCCGGATTCTGGAGCAGCACGGGCCAGACGTCGGGCGCCGGTTATATAGGAGTTGCCCGTGCCAAGAACCCGTCGGAGATCGTTAACCGCCAAGGCGGTTCACTGAATGTCAACCCGCAGGCAGACAAGCACCTTCTTCTCTTTGTGACCGACGACGGCACGTTTTCCCAAAAAAATCGCAAGTACCAGATAAAGGTAATTGCTGGTGACGGCAGTTCCTGGACCGGTCCGGTAAAGTCCGAAGCGGGACCTGCACCTGAAGCGGCCTCAGTCGAATCCAGTGCGGCGCCAGTGCACATGTCGGCCGTACTCAAAGGCATTTCAAATTTTGACGCGGTGGGTCCCGGCAAAACTATAGCGGGTGACGACAAGCCGGATGGCCTATTCGTGTTGACCGTGGAAGCCAAAGACCGAGAGATCTCAGCCATAGAGATACGGAACGCAGACGGTACGCCATCCGTCTGGGATACTGTTCCCAGCACTACGAATGGGGCGATTGGGGTGGCATTGGAGTCCGACCCTGTCCGTTTGGTGAATAATCGGGACGGAACTGTTTCCATCAAGGTCAAGGATCGTGTGGATCTCAACCTCTATGTTGCAGATAACGGGAGTATTGCCGAGGGAAAGACAAATTATTGGGTATCCGTTGCATTCAGCGGAGGTGGAGTTTCCAGATGCCCAGCGCAAAGAATCGCCCAGACAGCTGAGGAGAAAAAAGATGAATCGGCAGCCATCCCCGCCAAAGTGAATTTTTTGGCAACATGGCTGGGATTCGTCTCGACCGATGCGGTGGGGCCATATCCGGGTTTGAAACCTGATGGAGTTGCGGACGCACTTTTTGGCTTAGATATTGAAGTTTCACCAAAGAACTTTATCACCGGCATTGAAATCAACAACCTTCTGGGCGGGCCCACTAAATGGGGGACCACGGGGACAGGAGAGGGCAATTGGGGGTTGGCAGTGGCTTACCAGAGCGCGCCGACCGCTTTATTGAATAACGGGGACGGCTCCGTGAAAATCCCTATAGACAAAAGGACACAGTTCTACGTATACGCCTCGGATCCAGGTGACCTGGCAACAACATACGAGCGCCTACGCATGGTCGTTCACTTGGCTGACGGTACGTCCTACCAGCAGCCCGTTCGTGCACCTTTGGCAACCACGTCAACCGTTGTTCCAGGAACCGGCGAAGCCACCAGGGCCAAAGGGCTCATAACCTGTGAATTCAGAGGTTTCATCGCTGATCTCGTCAACACATCGACCAGGCCGGGAAAAGATGGATATCTTGACGGAACCTTCATTATGAAACTCCAGGTGGAGGACAAGAAACTCGTTAAGGTGGAAGTCAAAAGCTCGGATGGGGCCAGCCTCTGGTCCAGTGAGCCCAAAGCTCCTGCAATGTTACTCGGAGTGGCGCTATACCCGAAAATCTATAAGTTGATAAATGAGAAGCCGGGCCCTATGCAGCTCCCCGTATCGGGCCGGCGGACTTTCTATCTCTACGCGGCGGATAACGGCCTGTTGTCGGACCCCAAGTCCAGACTTATTGCTACGGCGACGTTCTCCGACAAGACTACGCTTTCCGCAGACGTGATTAAGTGAGCCAAAGGCCGAGCGTTCAGCCTCTAAGTGCGGTACTCCAACGGGTTCCCCCATACTTTTGAAGAATTGTTTCGTTATGAAGTGAGGCAGGATCATATATGAAGGCCATGCTCCTCCATCAGCCTGAGCCCATAGAGCAGAAGCCCTTGAAGAAAGGTGACATTCCACTGCCGGAACCCGGACCAGGCGAGATCCTCATCAAAGTGGGGGCATGTGGCGTATGTCACACGGACCTACACACTGCCGAAGGCGATTTGCCCTTACCAGTGCTGCCGATGGTTCCGGGCCATCAAATTGTTGGACGAGTGAAAACGGCGGGGCCGAATACGCATCGCTTCCGAACACAGGATCGGGTGGGTGTGACATGGTTTTTTGCCGGGTGCGGCTCGTGTAACTTCTGTGTAGAGGAGCGGGAGAACCTGTGTTCCAACGCCCTCTTCACCGGCTATCACCTGAACGGGGGATATGCCGAATATATGGTGGTTCCGGAAGGGTCAGCGTTCCCCCTGTCGGAATTGTTTTCGGATGCCGACGCCACCCCTTTACTGTGCGGAGGGGTGATTGGTTACAGAGCCTTACGGTTGAGCGAAGTCAAGCCCGGACAAAGGCTGGGTTTGTACGGCTTTGGTAACTCGGCCCATGTGGTCATTCAAGTGGCGGTAAAAATGGGTTGCCGAGTCCATGTGTTCACGCGAAGTTTGCGCCACCAGAAACTCGCCGAAGAACTCGGGGCCGTGTGGGTTGGGACAGCCGAGGAGGCTGCTCCCGAACCTCTTCACGCCGCGATCATTTTTGCGCCTGCGGGCGCGCTTGTCCCGCAGGCACTGCGAGCGCTCAACAAAGGGGGCACCCTTGCTCTGGCGGGGATCACCATGAGTCGAATCCCTGAATTCGACTACGGCCTTATTTACGGCGAAAGAACAATGCGAAGTGTTGCCAATACGACCCGCCGGGACGCAGCCGAACTGCTCCGAGTGGCTGCCGAAATCCCGATCCGAACTGTTGTTGAAACTTTTCCTCTTGAGGAGGCAAACACGGTTTTGAGAATGATGAAAGAAAGCACTCTTCAGGCTGGCGCTGCGCTGATTCCGTAATTGTTGCCGCGAAAGCGCCAAAATTCGCACAGGAGCAAGATACTGTATGAAGGTTTGTAAACCGCTGTTGTACGCCCTGTTCATCATGTTTCTTGCTACAGGCAGTGGACTTGCAGACGAGACCTTTCGGTTTGCCGTCCTGTGCGATAGCCGCGGCCAGCTCGCAACCAGCCGGTGCGAAGACGACAATTACGGCGTTAGCGCTACGCTTGACGTCATGGTAAAAGATATTGTGGCTCGGAACGACACGGAAGCCGTCAAGCTGGTCCTTTTTCCCGGAGACATGATTTCCGGTGTGTATAAGAGAGACGCCCTGTCAGTGGCGGAATGCAATCGCGTAAGCCTGAACCATTGGCGTGAAGTAGTCAGCCCTCTCGTTAAAGCGGGGATCAACCTGAGAGTTACAGTGGGCAATCATGAAGCCGTGACGTCCGACCCATTGACTCCACGATCGCGATGCGGCAATCACTCATCGCCGTATTTTACGGAGATGGAAAACTTCAAGGCATTCAGGGAAGTGCTGGGAGACATGATCGGCGGAACCCAGGGCCCTGAGCCGGATCTCGGCCTCACCTACTCCTTTGACCTGGGCAGTTGCCACTTCGCGGTTCTCGCGGCTTATACGATGAATTATCACAGTGCATTTTCCAATAAGACCATTGCCTGGCTCGACCGAGACCTTGGCAAAGCAAGAGACGCCGGACTTAAATCCTTCGTCGTGTCGCACCCGCCGGCTTTTCCTGGTGGAGGCCACATGTGGGACTCTCTTCCCTTCTTTGATCCAACTTACAATTGCGACAATTACGACGGCCGCTTCGGCATCGATCGCAGAAAAGAACGAGATCGATTCTGGAACATTCTCAGGAAACATGGGGTTGTGGCTTATTTCTGCGGCCATGAACACAATATTCAAGTTCAAGAGGTGGAGGGGGTCTGGCATGTGGTGTCAGGTGGGCTCACTCCTCGATTGTATCCCCTAAATGGGTCAAAGTCGGATCAGCAAAGAAACACCGTTCTCTATGACGGGGCATTCCAGAATCCCAGGGCCTCCGTGATTTGGCCGTGGAATGACGGGCAGCAGTCCTACTGGGGGTGGTGCCTGGTTACCGTGGAGGGAGAAAAGGTGACCCTGGACGTGATCGGTTCCGCGCAAATCCCAACGAAAAGGACCGATTTGAAATTGCTCAAATCATTTGTCATAAAAGATGATCCAGCCGGCCGGGCCCCAGGCTCTTGATTCCGATGGGCACGCCCCCCTCCCCGCCATGCAGTAGAACCGAGACCAGGCCCTGTTTCATAGTCTTTGAGGGTATTGACGGCTCAGGGAAGTCCACCCAGGCCACAATTTTGGCCCGGCGACTGACAGATCTGGGTATCCCTGTCGTTCTGACGGCCGAACCTTCCGACGGTCCGGTTGGGCGAATCATCCGGTCTTTGACAACGCGGCTGGAACCGGAAGAAGAGGCGCGGCTCTTCACCGAGGACCGCCGCGACCATGTGGAACGAGTTATATTACCCGCTCTGGAAGAAGGGCGCACGGTTATATGTGATCGGTACGTCTATTCGTCCGTCGCATACCAGGGGGCTCGCGGCGTGGACCAAGGCGCTATTCTTTCGGCTCAAAGGCCTTTTGCCCCACGGCCGGACGTCATATTTCTCCTGGAGATCCCTGCGGACATTGCGCTTGCAAGGATAGCGACTGAAAGATGCGGCCGTTTTTCTACCTTCGAGGTCAGGGAGGATCTCGAGGCAGTGGACGCTGTCTATCGGGGTCTTACCGATCCATTGATCAGGCGCATTGATGGAACCGGCTCTTTGGAACACATACATTCAATCATAATTGAGTGTCTAAGGGAGATGGGATGTTGCAAGAGGCGAGAGCTTGTCGCCTCTTGCGGGAATGTGCTCTCTGGCTAATTGCTGATACCAACTTCCATGGCGTAGATGGTCAAAATAACTATAAAAACGGTCGTGATATTGGTGCCGCGAACGTGTCCCGCGCATCGGGGGGGCTTGTCCGGGCACTGACGAAATCAGAATTGGCAAATATTGAAGCCACAATATCCAATTAATATAGGGTGACCAAGTCACAATTTTGAAAATAGGTTATTTTATGGTGCCAATTAATTGACAAAAGGCGGTTTTTTCTGCTATTATTTTAATGAACTTGTCTGAACGGTATCAAAGGAGACACCATGCTGTCGACCCGATTCATACCCGTCTTGATTCTTGCAGCACTCTTTGTCTTGTCCGGCTTCTCTGTCTGTTGGTCCGCGGATTACGAGCATCGCTTCGTCCGAAATTATCCGCCGGGATTTAACGGAATGTGGTACTATGCGGATAGATTTGTGGACAAGGTTGAACCGGGGAAGCGGATGGTGGAACACTACCGGTGGGACAGGTTCATGAGCCGGGAAATGAACATAAGTTACCCCTTCGTACCAATACCCTATGAATGGGATTATGGAACCGGGCGCACATTCAATCTTCCGGATTACAACGCCAACGATTGGCCACGATAATTTAACTTTGCGGTGTGATGCAGCCGGGGGAGGACTTACTGAGAGCCGATCTGAAGGTGGCGGAGAGAGAGGGATTCGAACCCTCGGAACACCTTGTGGGCATTCACGCGATTTCCAGTCGCGCCCCTTCGGCCACTCGGGCATCTCTCCTCACATAATC
>JBKQMK010000366.1:0-4920 GCA_052146735.1 Desulfomonilaceae bacterium
ATCGAAAAGATTATCTCAGCGGCCCGAACGGGCACCATTGGCGACGGCAAGATCTTCGTAACGCCTGTTGAGACAGTGATGCGGATAAGAACAGGCGAGAGGGATGCCGATGCCCTGTAGGGTGGTAGAGCTGGTGTGGGGTTTTCCCCGAACTGGTGATCCAGATCGAGAATGAGATCCGGCGGGGCGTGTTTTTGAACGGACACGCCCCGCCGCGCAATGACGACGGTAAGGAGAGGATAAACAGGGAACGCGCAACGGTAAGGAGGTGGTGAACCCAAAGAAGCGTGCGGAACCAATCTCGGATGACTCTGAGCAACGAGACATCTGGAGGCGGTTCCTACCGGGAAGTACGTTCTAGTTGCAGAATCGTACGGCACTGTAGTAATTACCGGGAACAGTAACGGTAACAGGTGTCAGCCTCTGTTGCTGCGGGAATAGTAGCGTTATATCGCCACACTACATGCGCGTGCTCGTCGCTGTCAGTGGTGGCACTCGGATTGTTGTGCCTGGACGGCTGGTGACGGTTCATTGCAAAGGCCGCAACGCTTCCGAATACACACGGAAGCCAAAACCGGACCAAGACGGCGCGAGTGTTGGGAATCTCATTAAGAAGCATGGGGTTACTGGTACAAAGGTTCGGGATGGATACGAAGCGGCTTCTTACACTCTGGTAACACACTATCGCTAAAGATACCTTTACGTACGATTAGTCATTTTGTGACTATGTAAATGTGCCCGCTTCCGCGCGAACAAAATATGTTGTCCATTCAGTGAGTTATGTTCATTGAAGAAGAGTCTTAACACGTTCTGGCATCCGGATTGCAAAGCAGACGAAGAATTTGCGCCGCCTTTTGGGAGCTGGCGTGTACGACTCTTACATGGGATAGGGTGCGCTGACTGGTCACGAGCCAACAGCCGGCAGGCTACGGGTCCGAGAAGAGGCATCCGCGGAGAGGTTTCAAAAATGAATGCTGCGGACAACGCGTGGGTTTTGGCTTCGTCGGCATTGGTCCTATTGATGACGCCAGGTCTCGCCATGTTTTATGGTGGTATGACCCGGCAAAAGAACGTCCTTTCAACCATGATGCACAGCTTCTTCCTGATGGGGCTCGCATCCATTATCTGGTTATTTTACGGGTTCAGCCTGGCTTTTGGCCCTGACGCCTTGGGAGGCTTGATCGGAAACTTGAAGCACTTCGCTCTCGACGGCGTAGGCGCGGAAGTGTGGCCGGACCAGACCATTCCCGGAACGACCTTCATGATCTTCCAGTGCATGTTCGCCGTTATCACACCGGCCCTCATCTCCGGTGCGTTTGCGGAAAGGATGAAGTTCAGCGCGTTTATCATCTTCATGTTTCTGTGGATGACCTTCGTATATTGCCCCGTTGCCCACTGGGTGTGGGGTCCGGACGGGTGGCTATCCAAAATGGGCGCCTTGGATTTCGCGGGTGGGACTGTCGTTCACATCAATGCGGGTGTAGCGGCCTTGGCATGCGCCTTGGTCATGGGGAAACGGAAGGGCTACGGTACTGCTGCCATGATGCCGCACAACCTGACCCTTACACTGTTGGGCGCTGGTCTCCTGTGGTTTGGATGGTTCGGCTTCAATGCGGGGAGTGCCCTCAAGGCTGATGCCGGAGCTTCGATGGCATTCGTGGTGACGCACATGGCTACTGCTGCCGCGGCCCTGTCTTGGGTGTTCGCGGAATGGATAATCAAAGGGAAACCGACGACATTGGGCATCGCGTCCGGTGCAGTGGCTGGTCTCGTGGCGATTACTCCTGCTTCGGGTTATGTGGGACCGGTGTCCTCAGTTATTCTCGGAGCAGTGGCCGGAGTGGTGTGCTATCTCGCGGTACTTGCCAAATCCGGTCTTGGTTATGACGACTCTCTGGACGTTGTGGGTGTTCACGGCGTAGGAGGAGCGTGGGGCGCCATCGCCACAGGACTGTTTGCTTCCAAGGCAATAAATTCCACCGCGGCCGACGGTCTGTTCTTCGGTAACCCCGGGCAGCTCTGGACCCAAATCGTGGCTGTGCTGGCTACAGTCATATACTCCTTCGTTGTGACTTTAATAATCCTTTACATTGTTAAAGCCGTTGTAGGGTTGCGCGTCAATGAGGAGGAAGAGGTAGCTGGTGTGGACCTATCAGCCCACGGGGAGACTGCTTACAACCTGTGATCAAGCCTTTGGAGGCGGCATTTATTCTGTAAATCCTTCCGCTGAGCGGATTATGGCCGGTCGAGTGATGGCCGGGCAAGGGATTTTCAGGATACGGCAGAAGGGGATGAGAATGAAAAAAATCGAGGTAATCATAAAACCTTTCAAGTTGGACGACGTGAAAGAGGCCTTGAGCTCAGTCGGTGTCCAAGGAATGACCGTGACCGAAGTGAAAGGGTTTGGGAGACAGAAGGGTCACAAGGAAATTTACCGCGGGGCTGAATATCTGGTCGATTTTCTGCCCAAGATCAAGATTGAAATGGTGGTTGTTGCGGAATTGGCGGATCAGGTGATCGAAAAGGTTATCTCCGCCGCCCGAACCGGTACCATCGGAGACGGGAAGATTTTCATGACGCCAGTTGAGACGGTAGTACGGATAAGGACAGGCGAGAAGGACGCAGACGCCGTATAGGGAAGGAGCCGGACGTGAGCGCTCTGAACAGGTTTCTTCTAAACTGAGAACATGATCTTGCGATGGGCGTGCTTTTGAACGGCACGCCCTTCTGCAATCCTTGGTGGAAAGAAACGGACGAAACAAGAATGGGGACTGGTTAGGAAGAGGAGGTGATGGCCAAATGACGCGTAGGACAAATCTCAGACGTTCCTGATCGACAGGAACGCTCGGACGGGTTCCTACGCAACAGTACCTTTTTATTACAAAAACGTACGTCATTGTAGTGTTTCTGGGACACGGTAGCATGTGTCCGGCCCTGATGCTGGGCGAGTAGCAGTATCATATCAGCATACTACATTGATGTCACTCCTTGCTGTCAGTTGTGGCACGCGGATTGCTGTCACTGCTGGGACTGTGAAGGTGCGCCCGGAGGCCGCAACACCTCTGGATACGTACGAGATTCACAACCGGCCCGGCGCAGCGCACGGGTCCCAGCCCACACAGCTTTTTCTAGGAGTGACGGAAATGAATGGTGCTGATACCGCTTTTGTTATGGCTTGCTCGGCACTGGTGCTCGTCATGACACCTGGGCTTGCCATCTTCTACGGAGGGTTGACACACTCCAAGAACGTGCTTTCAACGATGATGCACAGCTTCTTCCTTATGGGCTTGGCATCGATCATCTGGCTCGTGTACGGGTACAGCCTCTCTTTCGGACCGGACATCGGCGGCTTTATAGGCGGTCTGAACTACTTCATGGGCTGTGGCGTGGGGGCCGCGGTCAAGGAAGGGTTGACGATCCCTCACAACGTCTTCTTTACGTTTCAGGGAATGTTTGTGATCATTACCCCTGCTCTGATTTCCGGTGCGTTCGCGGAAAGGATGAAATTCAGTGCGTTCATCGTTTTCATGGTATTGTGGATAACGTTGGTTTACGCTCCTATTTGTCACTGGCTGTGGGGTGATGGGTGGCTCAGTAAGCTGGGATGTCTCGATTTTGCCGGTGGGCTGGTGGTGCACCTCAATTGCGGAGTGGCCTCACTGGTGGCTGCTGTGGTCGTGGGCAAACGCAAAGGGTACGGTGCCAAGGCATTCATTCCCCACAATCTCACGCTCACGCTTCTCGGTGTGGGACTGCTCTGGTTCGGCTGGTTCGGGTTCAATGCGGGGAGCCGACTCGCTGCCGATGGTGTGGCAGGTAATGCATTCCTGGTAACCCACATGGCCGCGGCAGCCGGTGCGCTGACATGGGTTTTCGCAGAGTGGATTTTGAAGGAAAAGCCCACCACGTTGGGACTCGCGTCGGGAGCGGTTGCAGGCCTGGGTTCCATAACGCCTGCTTCAGGATTTGTTGCACCTTGGGCTGCTCTAATAATCGGGGCGGTGGCAGGCGTCATTTGCTATATGGCCGTGCTTTCCAAAGAACGTCTCGGATACGATGATTCGTTGGACGTAGTGGGTATACACGGGGTCGGTGGAGTCTGGGGTACGCTCGCTACCGGCCTCTTTGCTTCAAAACTCATCAATGACTCCGGTGCCGACGGGCTTTTCTACGGCAATGCGTCGCAGTTGGGCATCCAGGCAATCGGAGTCTTTGCCACAATAGCCTATTGCTTTATAGTTACCCTGGTTATACTCTTCGTCGTTAAGGCTATTGTGGGACTAAGAGTGACAGCGGAGGAAGAAGACGCCGGAGTCGACACGTCGGTTCACGGTGAAGTCGGATACAACTTTTGAAACGCTGTGATCGGCTCGTTTCCAGATTCTTCTGGCAATCGAACAGGGGGCACGGATGAAAAAAATAGAGGTTATTATCAAGCCCTTCAAACTGGACGACGTAAAGGAGGCGGTGAATTCCCTGGGAGTTCAGGGAATGACCGTTACCGAAGTCAAAGGTTTCGGGCGACAGAAGGGACACAAAGAGATCTATCGTGGAGCAGAGTACCTGGTGGATTTTCTCCCCAAAATCAAGATCGAGATGGTGGTGAGAACGGAACTTGTGGACCAGGTGATCGAAAAAGTGGTCGCGGCCGCCCGCACGGGCAGCATAGGCGACGGGAAGATCTTTGTGATACCGGTCGAGACCGTGGTGCGCATCAGAACCGGAGAACGGGATGAGGACGCGCTCTGACGGCTTGGACAGCCAGCGTGAGGGGGACGTGCCCCGCTTGAGGCACGAGTGAGGATGCTCTTAGCAATTTTCGCGAGTTCGACACAGGTCCCTGTATCGGGGGCCGGTACTAAAACGTAAATGCAAAAGGAGTAAGGCATGGAGCCAAAGCAGGTAATCGAGTTCGCCAAA
>JBKQMK010000367.1:0-4441 GCA_052146735.1 Desulfomonilaceae bacterium
GACAGGAACACCACTCGTCCCCAGTTGCGTTTCAGCATCGCGGGCATGTATGAGCGCGTAAGGCGCACGCCTGACATGACATTGATCTCGAAAAATCGCGTCCATTCGCTGTCAGGAATGTCGAAGAAGTCCTGGTGAACATAAATGCCCAGATTGTTGACTAAAATGTCGCACGTCGGCTCCGCATTCACCAGGACATCGCAGCCAGCAGCCGAGCTAAGGTCGGCGGCCACCCCACGCACCACGGCTGCCGGTACCGCAGCCTTCACGGCGGATACGGCTCGTTCCACCGCGGCCTCCGTACGCCCGTTAATTACAACCGTCGCTCCGCCACCCGCAAGGCCGCGGGCAATGGCAAAGCCGATACCCGCCGTAGAGCCGGTGACGATGGCGGTCTTACCAGAAAGTCGGATATTCATGGAAATACTTCGAAGCCCAACTCAGGCGCTCTTGAGCAATTCTGTGCGGTACTTGGGGACATAGCTTTCTCCTTTTCGAAGTGTGTTAACAAACGCCATGGAGGCCAGGGCATCTGAAAAACCTGGTTCCGATATACTGACCTGGGCATTGATCATGTATCTACCGCCAAGACGATTTTGCCTGTCTTGTGGGGCTTCCCAGCCAGCATCTCGATTCCCCTTTCGACGCTTAAGTATCTAGACCTAGCGGAGCGCCAATTCGGACTCTAGGGTCGCCAGCAGCGAATCATAATCCGGCAAGGCGTCGTAGCGTGTTCCGTTGATAAAAAAGGTCGGCGTGCCGTTAACGCCGCTGCGGATGCCGCTCTGCCGGTCTTGCTTAATTCGGTCTTCAACAACGCCTTGCCTGATATCGTTCTCGAATTTTTCGAGATTCAGCCCGATCCTTTTAGCCCACGAGCGAATGATGTGCGGCTCCAAGAATATCTGCTCTTCAAACAGTATATCGTGCATCTCCCAAAACTTACCCTGGAGCGCCGCGGCTTCCGCCGCTTCGGCCGCGATCAGGGCATAGGGGTGCGCCTGGGTCAGAGGGAAGTTCCTGAAGACAAATCGCAGCTTCTTGCCCAACGTCTTCTGCAAGCGCTTCACGACGCGATAGGCGGCTCCGCAGTAAGGGCATTGATAATCGCCGTATTCCACTAAAGTCAAAGGTGCGTCGGCGGGTCCTTCAATGTGGTCATCCGCCGAAACGGGCTGGGTGAGCGTGGCGGAGTTGTCCATAATACCTCCTTACTTTGACATCGAACGAGCCTCAGACGCTGACTGCTTTTTCGCCTTTGGCTATCGATTCGAGAGCTTTCAATATGCCGTCGGCGCCGGATTGATGCCCACCGGCGAGACGTAACTCCAACGAATGACGCCCTTGGCATCGATGACAAACAACGCGCGCTCCGACTCGCCGTCTTTCTCCCGATAGACGCCGTACTGGCGGGCCACTGCGCCCTTGGGCTCAAAATCCGCCAAGAGCGGAATGTGCAATTTGCGGTCTTTGCTGAAGGCGAGATGGCACCAGACGCCGTCAACTGAGATGCCGACGATTTGTGCTTCAAACTCGGAGAATTCGGGCTTCAACTCGTTATAGAGCGCCAACTGGTCGCTGCAAACTGGGCTCCAATCGGCCGGATAAAAGACCAGGACTACGGGCCGTCCGCGAAATTCGGAGAGAGATACTTTTTGATCGGGGGTGGTCGAAAGCGAAAAGTCAGGGGCTTTAACCCCGGGTTTAAGAGCTGTCATGGGATCCTCCTCACTGCTATGCAGGATCGATCCGATTCCTTCGGATGCTCCTGTCACAATCGCTGTTCTCGCCTTCCTTGTCATTAATGCTCCTGTTTGAATGCTCAAGCACGTCTCGACGAAAGCCCCTTGCCCCCTTCGCTGAGGAAGTTGTTGTGGAGATCGTGAAGAAGCCGTGGAGTAGAAGCAATTGGAGTTGAACTATTCGTTTCCATGGATCCCTCCTTTGAACTGCTGAGTATTTCGCCCCAACCTGGCTTCATCTGCCGTCGACCCTCAGGTCACTCGGGTCTCACCAATCGCGGCACTTTATTGACCTGTGGTCAGCACCATACGGAAGCGGGCCTCGCCGCGCATCATGCGGGCGTAGGCGTCGGCCGCTTTCTCTAGCGGAACGGTTTCGATCATCGGACGAACGTTTTTGAGGACACTGAACGACAGCGTGTCCTCGATATCGATTGCTGAGCCGGTCTTCGCTCCCTCAATCGATCGCGAGCCGAATATGAGTTGCGCGGGTGAAACTTCAATCGAACCATCGAAGCCTATTCCGACGACGACCATCCTGCCCCGGGGAGTCAGGCCCCCGACTAGGGGCCCCATGGCTTTGTTGCTTGCGGCAGTAGCGAGGATGACTTTTGCTCCACCCAGTGCCTCTAAAGCAGATGCCGCGTCTTCAGTCTGGCTGTCAATATAGTGGTGTGCACCCAGTCGCTCTGCAAGCGGTCTCTTGTCCTTACCGCGTCCGATGGCCGCGACGCGAAATCCCATCCCGCGCGCGAACTGAATGCCGAGGTGACCGAGCCCGCCGACGCCTTGGACCGCAACCAAGTCTCCGGGCCGGGCCGGAGACTTGCGCAGTGCGTTGTAGGTGGTTACGCCGGCGCATAATAGAGGTGCGGCTTCGGCTGACGCGAGTTCATCGGGAATGGCCGCGAGGCCACGCTCGCTCGCGATCATGACTTCCGCATACCCGCCGTCAGACGAGAATCCCGTTACACCCTGGTTCTCGCAGTCGACAAAATTACCGCGTCGGCACGGTTGGCACCGGAAGCAGGGGCCGCTAAAGTAACCGACCCCGACCCGCTGACCAATTTTCCAGCCGGCAACACCGTCGCCCACCGCGTCAATCTTTCCAATCACCTCATGCCCGGGGACGCGCGGATATATAATTCCCGGCAAGAGGCCCTGCACAGTCACAACGTCGGTATGACAAACGCCGCACGCCTCAACTCGTATGCGGACCTGCCCGACTCCAGGCTTCAGGAGGAGCTTCTCTGCAACGCGAAAAGTGTCCGGCGCCGTTACTTCAACAGCCTTGTACGTATCCGTCATCTCAGTCTCCTTTGTGTTGGCTTGCTTACGCCTTCAAGAACGCGAGCAGATCCGCGGTGATCTGGTCCTTATGGGTCGAGCAGAGGTCGTGCGGCGCGCCCAGGATAGATTTTCAGAGTGGGGCCCTTCACGATCTCGGACGAGAGCAGGGGCTAGGCGCCTAACCACTAGTGTCCATATTATGTTTCTCTTGCCTTACCTGAAATCGTTGCAATTTCCCTTCGTTCCCCACCAATTGACGGACCCGAATCTAACTCGGCCCAAAAACTTTCGCCAATTTGGCCAATTCACCAACTTACCGTTTGGATGCAGCGGCGATGAAAAAGTTTCTCATACTGGAAATGGCTCTCCGTCCCGCAAAGCAGATCCCTATAAATAGGTAAGGGTATGTGAAGCAGCTTCCGTGCATCGCCAGGTAGGTCCAATCCTCACCGAGTACGTATCCAGTGGACAAAAGGGTGATAGCCCAGAGGGACCTTGAATTGCGAGGAATTGTTGAATCATGGTTCTCGGCCGGGGAGGTTTACGTCATGGGCCTCAGAGTACGGTAACAGGAAGAGTCACGCTACAGTCATCCGGGCGTAACAAAATTTCATTCTCCCCTAACCATTCATTAACAATCCTCTGGTCTACTGCGTAAGAAATTGCACCTCCGAACCCTCGAGGTTATGCACTCAAAGAATCCGTCACACATGGAGGGAAGAAATGATGTCCAGTGAAAAATGGCTGGTGGTCTTTGCTTTACTCGCCATGGTATTCACAACAAGCGGGGACGCACTGGCCTCAACCGAGCGAGGTGGAGAGAAAGCGAAATATGTTTTTCTCTTCATTGGCGATGGAATGGCAATTGCCCAGCGCAATGCTGCGGAACTCTACCTGGCCAAAGAGAAAGGTCTGAGCCGCCCTGAAAAGGCAAGGCTGGTTATGAATACATTGCCGGCTCAGGGGATGAACACTACTTACGACCTCACCAGCGTCATTCCCGATTCCGCTTCAACTGCCACGGCCATCTCGTGTGGCTACAAAACCAAGTCCGGGGTCATCGGAATGGATGCCGAGGCGAAGGTGAGCTATGGAAGTATCACTGAGAGAGCCAAAAAGTTGAACTGGAAGGTTGGAATCCTTTCTACCGTGTCCCTGGATCACGCAACGCCCGCTGCCTTCTACGCTCACGTTCCAAGCCGAAAACAGATGTACGACATTTCACTGCAGCTCGCAAATTCCGGCTTCGATTACTTTGCCGGAGGGCAGTTGCTGGAACCGGCGGACAAAAAAGATCCGAGCAAACCCAATGCCATCGAAACGGCCAAGAAGAACGGCTATACTGTGGCCCTGGGTCGTGCTGGTTTTCAGGCGCTCAAACCAGGCGCAAGCAAAGTGATCGCCATGAA
>JBKQMK010000368.1:0-7365 GCA_052146735.1 Desulfomonilaceae bacterium
AACAGATCTGCCGTTATGTGCAGGCGGATCATTGTGCGCAGGATGCAACCCAAGGCATCAGAATATGCAAACAATTGATTCAGAGCAATGCGTTCTCGACCGAAACGAGACCGTAAAGTCTGATACCACCCAGATCAACCGCAGCTATTGTCTCCCTGAAACTGTGAAACCGGCTCCTTGAGTCATCAACCTCGGGCGAGGATGCATGGCCATCGTTTGTCGAGAGAAGATTCAATTTTCATTTCACACCAGGACAGTACTCACCAATATGGTTCCCCACACTCCTGTATATGTATCCGCAAATTGGGTGCGCGCGTCTACGGGGTTCTGGTTGCGCGAGAACGTTCGTCTTGGCAGTGGCTTGGCTGAGCCCTTTCGGTTCATCATCGGCGGACGAATCGAGCGATATGTGCGTTTTGGATCGGTGGAGAAATTGGAGAGAGGCACTGATACTGGAAAAAATCAATGGAGAACGCGACTGAAGCTTGTCCGGCCAGAATTCTCTCAAAGGGGCACCCTAAGCCACCCTTACTCAATCCAAGTCCACCTTCAAAGGAACAGACAGCGCCACGGAATTCTCCATTACCTGCTTGATCCACATCTTGGCCTGCTGCACGTATCTTTCAGGACAGGTGAACCATATCCCGTCATGGAGGAGCAAGACGATCTCCACAGGCAGGCTTTCCTGCTTGATGGCCTTATCAAGCTCCAGGACCGTTTTCTTAAACACGTCGGCTTCCAACATCTGGACGACGGCATTCGCTGCTTGTCGCTTCTCCCGTCCAGTCAGATCACCGGGATGGCTGAACCCTCTCCTCCTCCCTCGAATCGATCGTACATAACGTTCACCTTCGGGCGAACTTTCCAGAGCTTCCTTGATGCCTTCAAGGTAAGCAAAGAGACGAGGATAGATTTCCTTCATTTCGCCCAAGATCTGCTGAGCCATTTTGAGCCCGTTGAATCCTAATCCCAAATTGTCCTTCAACGACCACGCCGTCCCGCCGTAGCAGATCGCAAAATTTACTGTCTTGGCTTGCGCCCGCGTTATGCTTACTCCCCGCCGTTCCAGCCTGGACTTGGTTTCGTCGTGTGGGCTGCCTCCGCTTCGGAACAGATCCATGAGAACTTGATCCTGCGACAGGTGAGCTAAGAGCCTGAGCTGAAAAGCGGAAAAGTCGGCTTTGATAAATACGTTTCCTTGTCCAGGACTGAGATATTTTCGCGTGTACTTCGGCAGGCTCTGGAAGGGCGGATCAGTACACCCTATGCGACCCACGACAGTACGGGTGAGCCACCACCTCGGATAACAGCGGTCTTTGCCTTGGAATTTCTCCAGGAACTGTTGTGTCTGCAATAAGCGCCGGTAAGTGCGCAGTTTGAAGGCGGCGGGGTAAGAACGAGCGAGGCCCTTCAGGAGGTCGTCACCTAAGGGATCTGTCCTGCCGAGCCGTAACCCGCACGTACGGTTGAGAAAGCTACGCACGTCATCTGCCGACCGAGGATTAAACTGTTGGCCGTAGAGTGCTACAAGTTCCTGGTAAAGTACGTCCAGAGCTCTGGGGACCTTCGGTTCGGCGCGCGCAGTTCTCGCCTGATCCAGTCCTACTCCACTCAATTCCATTTCGGCGAGTACTGCAGTAAGCAGAATCTCCAACTCCCAGTACGGCTGTAACAGAGTTTCGTCTTTTAGGATCTCACCCACGAGGATGGGACCGAGACGCCATACGTACAGAGCATCCTGAACAAGCAGGTGGTACAGAGCTTCCGGATAATCTTTAGCGGCCACTCCCTGGTACACAAACGGATATGGCTCTTTCAGGTATTCCCGCACCAACGAACTCAATAGGAACTTGCGCCAATCTTCACCACGGTCCGGCTCAGGAGGGTCCAACAGGTACGCCGCTAAAGACACGTCCAGGAACATTTCCGCATACAGATCGATTCCATAGCATTTGAACCACAGCAAAACTTCTTTGAGAGCGTGCACGTACACTCGCTTTGCCCGATCTGCGAACAAGACGTCCGCCACTCCTCGCACACGCTCCAGCGCCACATGAATACACGTACAGTCGGATAGTTGAGAGCCCTGGCACACTACGAGCATGAACTCGCCACCGACCAGCAACGGAGGACTCATGCTGAACCCGCGAAGAGTCACCTGATCTACCCAAGCTTTAAGAGCAGATAAGTCTTTGATAATTGCAAATTCTGAAGAATCTTTACTGGCTGTCATGAAACATCGCACACGAGAATAAGGCTCATTGTTAGCAGAAGATTGAAGCGACAATGCCTGAAAAGAAACATCGGCATGGAACACGTTTCTCATCAACCATCTACAATGTTCTACTTCATTGGGCTCCACCTCGCCTTCGCCTTTCCTATGGGCAGGCTTCGGTGGGCCCGGCAGGTAGGCAGGTGGGGCGGTGCCATAACACATAGGTGGAGTTGGGAAGTTCTTGTAAGCCAGTACATCAAAAACGGTCTTGGGGTGTGAAACAATAGCCGTAACCATTTGATATCACGTATTGCCATTTTTAAGACCCGCATAATTGGCGGACCAGGAGTTCCTCTTTGTCATGGGAAAGAAGGCTTTTCAGCTCTGGGACATTCATAGGAATACTCGTGTTGAGCAGCTACGTTATATATAGTCTTTTAGTGAGAGAATAGCACGAAGGCAAGTCAGGGCTGCGCCACTGCGCAAATTTCGACCAACCTATACACTTGAGTGAGGTTTGGCCATTTTCTGACTTTTGAGCAGCGGTCTGAATTCCTCTACCGCCTTCGCTCGGCACACCCTTAGCAGTTCCTGGGTCAGTGCCTCCACCGACTGGAATCTTTCCTCTGGTTCTTTTCTCATAGCCTTGCAGACTATGTCGGACAAAGCATCCGGGACCTCCGGACACAATTCCTTCAGCGGGACCGGAGCTTCCTTGATGTGTTTGCGGAGAACTTCCTTTACGGTGGAGCCTTGGAAGGGAGGTCTCCCTGCCAGGATGTGATAAAGGGTTGCCCCGAGTGAATATATGTCGGCCCGAGCGTCAAGGGCCTGGCTACTCATCGCCTGCTCTGGTGCTATGTAGAGTGGAGTTCCCATAGCCTTTCCGCTAGTTTTCTCCTTTCGATCGGTCTTGAGGTCCCTGACAAGACCGAAATCGACGAGCATTGCGGTTCCTCCAGAAGTGACGAGAATATTGGCTGGTTTCACGTCCCCATGCACAATTCCATGCTCGTGGGCGGCTCTAAGAGCCCCGCAGACGTCCAGGGCAAGCCGAATGGAACGATTCGTGGAAACCTTGCCCTCTTTCTGAAGAACGTTTGCAAGGCTACCTCCGACCACAAGCTGCATAACAATGAAACTGTAGCCTTGTTCTTCTCCGGCGTTCATCACTGCAACTATGTTGGGATGTTTGATCCTTGCTATAACTCTGGCTTCCTTGAGGAATCGCTGCGCCATAGGCGTGTGGGATCTTTTTTCCTCGGGATGAAGAATTTTAATAGCAACAGGGACATCCAGCGCTAAATGATGCGCCTTATAAACCTTTGCCGCGCTTCCTTTGCCCATGACACCGTCAATCCTGCAACCGGCGAGGACTAATCCTCTGAGGGGATTGTCCTGTGTGGGCGTGTGGCGGAGGAATGGCACGGGAATTGTACTGCCGCATACGCACTTACCCAACTTTCCTGCCGAAGATTCAGTGGCCGTAAGCATCCTCCCGCATCGGTCACAGTGGAACCGTGTCCGGGACTCCAGCGACAACACCCGATCCTCTTCTTTCACAACCAGTTCATCCACAAGGGATTTCAGTCTGTTTTCTTGGTGCTCGTCTATAGATACGAACTGTATCCCCATCCCCAGGACCCGTTCGATTTCGAGTAGCCTGGCGTCCTGTCTGACGGCCAGGCCAATGATCTCCATTGTGGCCTCCCCCGTGCA
Organism: Desulfomonilaceae bacterium; assembly: GCA_052146735.1. Classification (GTDB taxonomy): domain Bacteria; phylum Desulfobacterota; class Desulfomonilia; order Desulfomonilales; family Desulfomonilaceae; genus CAWBBA01. The sequence goes on from JBKQMK010000368.1 coordinate 3,935, forward strand.
TCCGGGGAGATTGAACCTTAAGAACACGACACTCCCAACCGGAATAGGCTCATAGGTCAGAATGAACATACCGGAGGTACTCAGGTCGGTCGAGTATCCGGTAGCCCAGGTATCCTGATCGAAAGAATACTGGACGGTAATCGAAACTTTGACTCTGAGGGCTCGCCTTCTCGGGTCGCAATACGTGCTGGCCGATCGGTCCGTCGGGGAGTTTGGGCTTTTATCAGAGCAAAGATTCTGCACCTCTTTCACGTGCATGGGTGCCGTGGCCCGGGGAAATTCCAAAATAGGAGACCGTGTCCTCTGCATCAATTCTTCGATTCGTTTGGAGAGGTCCGGGAAAAAACTGTCATCTTCGGTTCTGATCTGCAGAAGCCTTTCCAAAGCCAATTCAACGCGGCCCTGGCTGAGATAGAGTTCCGCGAGGTCGGAATATATATGCAGCCGATCCCTAATCGGCACATTCAGCGGCAGGAGTGACTGGAGTAGGACCTTTTCAGCTTGGGCCGATAGCTTCAGACCAATCAGGCAGGTTGCTATCCGCCGCGTGGCTCGACACTTCAAGGACTCTGCGGACAGTGCCCTTTGGTACTCGCGAATGGCCTCTCTGAGGAGCCCCATTTCCTCATAGGTCTCCGCTTTTTGAAAAGAAAGATCAGGACGATCCACTCCTATTCTCCCATTTCGCAAGTCCATGCTACAAGATCGGAAATCTGGCAGACAGCTCCACCGGTTGGCTGGACTCCACCGGAATGATCAGCATCTGAAAATCGATTCCAGCTTGTTAGGGTCAAGTACTTGATTTTCAGGCACCCCCTCTATTGAAGCGAAGCCTCAGTTAGTAGGCCTGGAAGCGTACCGCATGAGCGCACTGTTCTTCAGGGAACCAGACGTGTCCAGACTAGGTACCTATGAATCGGAATTATATGGCAGCCAAACCATCCTGTGGGTCCTCAGCCCCCTGGCTACGAAACCGTATCAGGCTCCTTCAAGCCCAAAAGTGAACCCCTGAACGAATTCCCTGAGCCGAAAAACGTCTTGTTCGCTTATCCTCGTGATACGAAATCCTGCGCAAATCCCTCCATCAGGTTCTAGCTGCCTTGCCCAACGGCATTGTGCCTCGAATTCAAACGGGGCTATCTCACCAAATTCATCACCGACAACCGCAAGGGATTTCATCTCGTCGACCTGGGCTGTAATGCCGGTAATGCCTACCCCGTTCTCAGAGATATCCCGCACCAAATACCTTGTTCCCGGCTTGCCAACTTCGCAGATCGTAACCACTGGAATTGGGTGGTTTCTCGGTGCACCACGTGAATCCCGCTCAGTTCTCTGTTCGCCGTCAAAATATCTGAAAGTGTCGAATTCGGCTGAAGTGATAGCATTTGCCTTAAGAAGCCTGTTGAGAGAACTTGCGAGAGCTTCCGAGGAGAGCTGATATTTTTTCATGAGCCCCGAACGAGTCATTCCGGATCTGAGGTCGCTGGCTAACGTTTGAATTCTCTTTGCACGCGCGTTGGCAATCTGCTTGAATATCGATCGAAGCTGATCTCCCGACAAATTGTACTTTTGGGTGAGTTCCGAGTCAGACATTCCTCGGACAATGTGTTTGATGATCTCCTTCTCGATGATTTTTTTCTTCATATTGATCCCCGAATCTCTTGCGAGCGTTCGTCTCCTCTTCCTCGATTCAAGATAAAACTACCCATGAGCGTCTCGGACAATCCGTTTTGATGGACTAACGCATGCACAAAATCTGTACAAGATCGCCGCCGACCAGGCGACACAATATCGACAATGCCTAGGAAAGGGGGTATGTTCTCAGCCAATGGTTTTCCATTCACCTGATTCACCAAGCACTAACAATCCCATGAAATCTCTTAAAGCCTTTCTGTCCCCTTCTGAAAGATCCATTATCTCAAACCCGGCTACAAGGTATCTTTTGTTCTTGCCCTTCGTCTCAACCCATTTGCACTCCGCTATTATCAACAGGGGATCGGTCTGCATAAACATGTCTATAGGAATCTGAAGTGTCTTAACTTGACCGACGCTCGACTCGATCCCCGCCACACGCAACCCCTTTTCCGAGATATCTCTCAATATACCGGTAGCTGAAGCTTCCACGTCATATATTGCTACGGGAATGTTCAGGTCGACTCTCCGGAACTTTCGTACCCGGGTGAGATCAGTTTTTCCCTTGTACAAAGAAGATCTCTCGCAAAGTTCGGGGTGGCTGATAGCGTCGCGAGCCACTAGTTTCTCGAGGATGCTCTGGAGGGCTTTCGCAGAAAGCTCGTATTTTGCCCGCAATTCCTCGTCGCCCATCCCTGATCGCAGGTGGCTAATTACATGCCTCCCGTTAATTTGCCGCTTCTTGCTCATCGTACCAACACTGTTTTAAAAATATTTCAGTATCTCGAGGTAAAAATCGCTGCTCAGTGATTAGCCCCAGGACAGTTTTGACGAATTCAGATTTTCATAAGCCCTCCACAGCTAGGACGGCGTATGCCTTCATCACTGCAACATCCCCTGACGAGCCGAATGTCATCAAGCACGAGCCTTGCAGGAATTTCTCGTTTTGTAACGAGATCTCTCCAATGTCTCTTTTTCGACCATCTCAAGTGCCAACCCCCTTAAGGCTGCTGACGGACAGATGCTAATACCTGAAATCTAACTTTTCTCCGCTCAATGTCTTCATCCGCACACCGCACCGGGGACATTTCTCTACTTTCGAGAATTGTATGTCGCCGCAGGATCGACACTCGAAGACAGGCATGTAAAGTGTCTTGGCCAAAGACCTGCGATCGGCAAGCTCGGACGGTGACATAAGGCCCTCCCAGAGGAGTCTGTTCAGGGCCTTAAGAATTCCTCCGGCGGAAAAGCCGTACTTTTTCATCAAGCTGACATCGTCCCACCCCGCCCTAATGTCGGCCAGCAGATCCTTTGCTTTGATCGTCTTTTTAGCCATAGATAGTCTCCTTTGTGCAGAGGTCAGAACGGCATGATGTCACGAGTACCCTCAAAATGGGCCAAGACTACCGGCTGTTCTCCTGAATCACCTTTTAGGAATCCTCTAGTCTCTGGCTGTCATAACTTCTACGTACATCCTCGAAGCCCTTTCCAGGCAATACGGTTGACGTTGTGTCGTCAAACGCTCAGAAGGAAGTGCAAACCGGCCTCCGGTAAGATTTTCCCGGTAAGGAGCACTAGATAGATAATTACCAACAGTACCCAGCCTACTATTAGCAATGATTTGATCCCCATAGAAAACTTGGAGTTTCGGTAGAGGGCATAGAAACCCAGTGGAAAGAGACCGATTAATAGGAGCACGACAATGGTAGGTCTGTCGTACCACGGCGTCCCATATGGCTGGGCGCTGACTTTCGCTTCCGGTAGTTTTCTACTGCCCTTCTCGTGCGAGAGGGCCCCTT
>JBKQMK010000369.1:0-12289 GCA_052146735.1 Desulfomonilaceae bacterium
AGCCCAATTTGTCAAGTTTGGTGGCATCGTATGGCTTCCAGCCGGTGGCCCATACCACGGAACTGACTTCCACATTGAAGGTTTCCGGCTTCGCATCCAGGTCAATCCGTATACCTTTGTTGTTGCATGATTCTATGAAGGCGCTGTACTCCGGACGACCTTCGGCCTTCTTGAGAGCCTCCCGGTCAGCCACGAGGTTCATGGGATACGCCATCTCATATGGCAGATGCACTGCTTTGACCGTGTCCATGCCGTAATTGAAATCGTTAGGAATTTCCACGGGACAATCGTCTACACATCTGCTCGTGGCAGTGCGGTCCTCCACGTATCGGGGCGAAACTTTGATGGTGGCCGTATAGTTTCCGGGATTCCCGTTAATATTTTCCACTTCCGCCAGCGCGTACACCGCGATGTCGGGGTTGCGTCTTATTCTTTTGAAATTAATCTCCAGGCCGCACGTGGGAGGACACAGCTTCGGAAAATACCTATTCATCCGGGCTACTCGGCCTCCGAGATAGGGCAACCTTTCGACCAGGATCACTTTGCATCCGGCTTCCGCGGCTTCGACCGCGGCCGTAATTCCGCTAATACCGCCCCCGACGACCAGTACGGTTTTGTTTCCAGCCATGCTTCCTCCCTGAAAAGGACTATGAGGGGACAAAAAAATGCCCCCTCATCGGCTTGTGTGGCTCTCGAACAAAACTCCGGGCACCTGAAGAAGCGCCCGGAGTTCTGACGGTTAGTAGGTCTTAATCAGACTATGCCAATAACAGGAACTTTCTTCATTTCCCATTGGCCGTTCTTGTAAGTGGCGTTCACGAACACCTTCCAGTTGGCCTCATCCAGTGTCGGGAAATCGTTCCGCATGTAGTAGCCCGGCCAGCGGGTCTCTTCACGGAAGAGAATGGTCCTGACATGAACTTCCGCCTGATACATTCTCTGGATATTTTCGTGGCAGCGCATCAGCTCGTGCAGGCTTGATGCAGCCAGCTTCTCGGAGTCTTCCTTGAGCCAGTTAAGGAGTTCAAGCGCTCTCTCCAGCTTGGCTTTGTTGGTCTTGAAGCCGGAGGTGACACCGGCCGCATACTCATCCATAATCTTCTGCAGACGGAACATGAACATCTTGGGCTTCATGAACTCAGGGTTGATGTCCGGATCGCTGGACTTGGCTGAATGCTCGGCAAACAGGTCAAGAGGACTCAGGATCTTCTTCTTCAACTCTTCTACCTTGGCCGCGTCGACGTTGGGAAGCGTGTTGTTATCCATCACGAAACGCACCATCGACTTACCGGCCGCACGACCCTCGGCATGGGAACCAGAGGAGAATTTGTGGCTGGACGCGCCGGACGCGTCACCCGCGCAGAAGAGGCCCTTCACCGTGGACATATACTCATAGCCCCAGAAGTACTCTTTGGGGGCCAGGTCTTTAGGACCGCTCACCCACGCGCCGGAGGCGCCGGAGTGTGAACCGATGAAGTAAGGCTCAGCAGCAGCGATCTCGGAGGATTTCTCCTCGGGCTGGACATTGGTGCCGGCCCAGAGAATGGCCTGGGCAATAGTCATGTCGAGGAAGTCTTCCCATGCCTCGGTTTCCAACTCCTTCATCTTCTTCTTGTAAGCCTTCGGATCATCCTTGAGGGACTCTGCGATCTTCTGAATGGCTTCTTCCGTTCTCATAAAGAGCGGTCCCTTGCCTTCGAACTCATCGAGCATGCCCAGGTAGTTACGCAGGTTGGCCGGGATGGGCTTCACCTTGCCGTAGGAACCCCAGTTGTCCAGCTCGGCCTTGCGTTCCACCATGTACTCGCCGCCGAATGCGTTGGTCGCACGGGACTTGAACAGGAGGAACCACGCACCGACCGGGCCGTAACCGTCTTTGAAGCGGACCGGGATAAAACGGACTTCCTGACAGGTCTGCTCTGCGCCGGCTATCAGAGTAAAGTAGAGGCTGGAGCCGGAGTTCCACGGGGGATACCATGCACGACCAAGACCCTCACCTGTGCTCCTCGGCTTGAAGACGTGAACCGCGCCGCCCATGGCAGCCAGGACCGCTTTGGCCTTGAACACATAGAATTTCTCTTCACGAGTGCTGAAGCCGACTGCGCCGGCAATACGATCACCGTCCATAAGAGGAGTGGTGATAAACACGCGCTCGAAGTACTCGCCGCCGCGCTCGGTCAGAGCATTCTTGGCAGCCTCGGCCACGATGACCTTGTAGGACTCGCCGTTAATCATGAGCTGCCAGCGGCCCTCATGAACGAAGTTGCCCTGGTCATCCTTCCAGATGGGGAGGCCCCATTTTTCGAAGAGGTGAACGCTGGAGTCCACGTGACGAGCGATGTCATAGACCAGGTCCTCACGGGTGATGCCCATGAGATCGTTACGGACGTAGTTGACGTAGTCAACCACCGTGTTGTTGCCGCTGTTGATATCCACGTACTGGTTAATGGCCGAAAGGCCCATGGCCACCGCACCGGAACGGTCCATGGCAGCCTTGTCCACGAGGGTGACCTTCAGACCGTTCTTTTTGGCCCAATAGGAGGCCTCAACTGCAGCGCCGCATGCCGCCATACCGCCGCCGCAGAGTAGAATATCAGTGGTTACTTCGACGGTTTCAAACTTCGCCATATCTCTGTACCTCCTAAGGATTACTTCTTGAGTGTGGGCAGCTCTTTGAGCCGCAGAGCATCAGGCTCATTGTACAAGCACTGGCTGGCCAGGTCTGTCGTGACCTCGCCATAACCGCCATCAGGCTTGGCCGAACCTTCTGTGGTGGTCCGGATGGGGAACTTGAACCGTTTGACCATGCCGCTGCGGAACTTGACCGTCCACATGATGTCTTCGGAACCCCTCAGGGGCACAACCGACGCTCCCATTGGAACGAAGTCGGCGTAACCTCTGACGTCTATCGCCTGCTGCGGGCAAATTTTCACGCAGTTGTAGCACTCCCAGCACATTTCGGGTTCCATGTTCCAGGCTTTCATCTTTTCTTTGTCCAGAACCATCAGGTCATTGGGGCAGATGTACATGCAAGCGGTCTTATCCTGACCCTTGCATCCATCACACTTTTCCATGATTACGAAACTTGGCATGAACCAACCTCCTAGTTAGTTTGAGCTTTTTTTAGAGTCATGCAACTCTGGTTGTCACGTGGCGCGCATGGACGCCAGTTCTGTGAAGGCTCCTCCTTTCTATACATGGTCGCTGCAGCCCCACAGGTGATCTGCATGGTGTGAGAGTTGTTCACCAGTTAGACCCGGATTTGCGTTCCAGCTACGTTCCTCCCCCCGCCAGCAGAACGGTTTTCGCGCAGTATCGGGTATAGACAAAGGGCCGCAATCCAATAGACCTTCCAACAAAACTCCGACCATCCCAAACCATAACGGATATTTACGATATTCTGCAGTATTATACCGGAGGTCCGGCTCAGCCCCCAGTACCGCCGAAGCAGTTAAGGAATATCGGATTCAATCAAATCTTGGGGCGGTTGTCAAGATTTTTTTCCGTGAGGAAGCGGTCAAATTATGCCTAAATTACTGGCGAACGCCCTTGCCAGAGAAATCCCCCTATGCTAAATTATAATATTTAGACCCGGTCACGTTAGAAGGAGCCCCTCATGACATCTGCGGGAAGAAATGACCCGTGCCCATGCGGAAGCGGATTAAAATATAAGAAATGTTGCCTGACTAGGCAAGGTACTCAACTCGAACCAGACGAGGTGGAGAGCTTCCGGGCCAAGTCCTTCAAGAAAATGTCCGACGAGAACTGGTTAGAGGCCATAGACGGGTTCAAATCCATCCTGGAACAGGTCTCGGACCAGCATATCATTCTCGAAGCGATGGCGGCTTGTTATGACGGCCTTGAAAATTATCTGATGGCGGCGGAATTCTATGAGAAAGCACTCGCCGTATGTCCGGAATCACGAAGCTTCGACCTGCACTACCGCCTCGGTGTCTCCAGGGCCTGCGCACAACGAGTCGAAAAGGCCGACGAGGCATTTCGGCAGTGCCTAGCATTGCAGAATAACTCAGCGCAAGAACGACAATTGATCCGGATACTAGATAATTTGGACGAAATCCGACAAGGAAAGAAGAACAGCAACCTATTCCATATCCAAGTGCAACTTCAACGCGCATTCTCGGACATGGAGGCGGAAAGATATGAATCGGCCGCTGCCCGACTCGAACGTGTAGCAGCAATGGACCCGCAAAATCCTGCAATTCTTTACAACCTGGGAGTTGCGTACGCTTTCTTGAAAAGAGAGGAAGAAGCTCTTGCGGAGTTTGAAAAATGTGTTGAATTGAAGGCCGATTATGTTGAAGCGTGGTACAATATGGGACAGATTTGCATGCTCAAGCGGAAGGACTTTTCCCGTGCCCTCCACTGCTTTGACCGGGCTACGACAATCCGGCCGGATTACATAGGCGCACACCACCAACGTGGAGTCGCTTACGAGCTACTCGGAGACCGACAAAGAGCCCTGGGCTGCTGGGAAAGAACCCTGGAACTGGATCCGGAAAACAAGCAGGCCAGAGACAATATTCAAAGACTCGGTGACTCCTTCGCAAACCAATCTTGCCAGTGAGCGCACCGGAAAGGACTGATTGATGAAATTGAAAACCTCGTCATGTGACGACAAGCGTATGATGACCTGGGATGACACGTTTTCTTTTAGTTGTCATCCAACCATTGACTGCTTCAACTCCTGTTGTAAGGACGTGACCATATTTCTTACTCCGTTGGATGTGGTGAGGCTGAGGGCAGCGCTGGGGATATCTTCCACCGAGTTTCTAGAGACGTACACCCATCGGCTAATTTCCCAGACAACGGGTCTTCCGGTTGTGGCGCTCAAAATGAGCGCAAATGAAGCCAAAACCTGTCCGTTCGTCGCCGAGAAGGGATGCACTGTTTACAACGATCGGCCCTACTCCTGCCGACTCTATCCGCTGGACACCGAACAAGGTGTAGAATTTACATTCGTCGTGGACGAGGGAACTTGTCACGGGCTCAAGGAATCTCATGAGTGGACGGTTGAAAGATGGAGAAAGGAGCAGGGTCTCCACGCGTACGACGATCTCGATCACAACCTCAAGGATGTTATGTCCGCGGATCAGCTGTGGGAAAGCAAGATCCAGGACCCGCGAATGCGGGATATGTGCCTCATGGCGCTTTACGATCCTGACAGGTTCCGAGAGTTTGTATTCAAGAGCAGCTTCTTTCAGAAGTTCCACGTGGATGAAGACATAGTGGAAAAGATACGGGACGACGACGTGGCCCTTCTCTATTTTGCAGGCCAGTGGCTCCGTTTTGCCCTGTTCGGCAAAAAGGGATTCCTGAAAATCGACCGTGATTATCTCGATCGAAAGAAACGAGAGGTTCTAGGCGGATGAAGGCGAGAAAAATGAAACGATTTGCATGGCCCGCAGTGGCGCTCCTATTCACTGTCATGATAGGGGTCTCCTTAGCATCGGAATCGTCCACCGACACTTACATCAAGGATCTTAAGAGCGACAAGCCGGAAGTCCGGGCCAAAGCGGCCTTTGAATTAGGGTGCGGGTGAAACAAACCAGCGAGGGCGGTCCCGCCTCTCATTGAAGCCCTGAAGGACCCGGAGCCCAAGGTACGGAGCGCAGCGGCTGAATCGCTGGGCTTTTTCCCACGGGAGGCTTCCGAATCCGTCCCCGGGCTATTGAAAAGCCTGTCGGATGACAAGGTAGAAGTTCGCCGTTCTGCGATCCAGTCGCTCGGCAGATTGGGCAAGGGAGCCCATAACGTGGAAGAGGCTCTCCAGAAGTTTCTTGACGATCCTGACGCACTTACCAAGCTCAATGCCGTAGTGGCACTGGCATCGGTCGGAACAGTGGATGATTCAGTAATTCCCACATTACTGACGGCCATTGGCAATAAGGATGAATCAACTGCTAAAGCGGCGGGCCGAGTGCTGAGTGACCTGGCGGTAGAGAAACCGGACAAGGTGCTCCCCGGTCTAACGGAGTCGCTGGACCGGAACGAAGACCTTGTCGTCATCAATACCTTGAAGGTCTTGAGGCAGATGAAAGTCGCGGCCGCGCCCGTTATGCCAAAGATATCGGCCCTTTACGATAAGTCAGACGCTCAGGTTCGGATGGAGATTTTGGACTCTCTCGCTTCTATTGACAGTGAGGGTGGTCAGGCCCTGCCCGTGTTGGTCAAGGCCCTTAAGGCGCCTGAGCCGATGGTCAGAAAAGAAGCCCTCATGGGGGTCATGCGGTATAGATCGAAAGCGGATTTGTTTTTGGAACCCCTAAGCGAGTCACTGAAGGAAGGGGACCTGGAGAACCGCCTTCTGGCCATCGGCATCGTCAGAGGCTTGGGTCAGCAGGGCCTGAAAGTAGTCCCCACTCTGGAGGCGTTGACGGAAGACCCGAATGTGCGCGTTCGCACGTCCGCGATCAGTGCGCTTGCCACTTTCAGGCCTCCGCCGGAAGAAGTTCTTGAAATGTTCAGCCGCACGCTTAAGGACGCCGATACCGGCGTCAGATTAACTACCGTGGGCGCGCTCCGGCAAATCGGCTACGTCTATCCGGAGAAAGTGACAGGACTGCTGCAAGCTGCCTTGGAGGTCGAAAAGAATGAGCAGGCCAGACGTTCCATGGCGTCAGCGCTGGCAAGTATCGGCAAGGTGCAGCCGGCAGCCTCGGCAGCCGGAGCAGATCGGCAGCAAAATATGAAGCCCAAGTACAGCAAATAGTGCTCAGGGACAGCATCGACAAAATGGCTCCGGCTCCTGTCCCTTGACGATGCAGCTTTGCGTTGTTTCAGCCCAATGGCTAGAATAGCGGTTTTTCAGGCAAGAAAGAGGCGAAGCACGATCTAGGGCCGCTTCATTGGTCCAAAATGACCAACTTGCTACGCTGGGGCATTCTGTTTTCAAGCTCGGATGGACCGATGATACCGGCAGCCAAGAGTTTCCCGAAAAGGCTTTGCAGCCCCTTGGGGGAAATATTGTATCTTCTCATTAAAGCAACGTCATCCATTCCGGATCTTATGCAACTCAAGGCATCCGCAGCACTGATCAATGGCTTTCTTGTACTGGGTCCCAGGAATTTCTCTTGGCCCATGTCTATAACGACCGAGCCCGGTGACAGGGATTTTCTCTCGTCGACCTCGGACTGCTTCAATTTTCCCGATGCCAGCAGGAGGTCCAACAGTCTTTGAAGTGCCTGGGCGGAAAGGTCGAATCTTTCCATTAAGGACGCGTCATCCATCCCTGACCTGATACAATGCACGGCCTGTAACGCCGAAACCGTCATCAGGTGGCTCTTATGAGCTTCCATGGGAGCTCTGGCTCCCATGCTGGATTGACGACCCTGGTCATCCAGTTTCTCACGACGACGCTCCAGACCACCGGCAACACAGATCAAAATCTCATTCTTGTCGAAGGGCTTTATTACGTAGCCGCAGGCTCCCAGTTCCGCTGCAAGGACACCGGTCGAAACATCATCAACCGCTGTCACCATGAGAACCGGCACATCGGGAAACAATGGCCTCATGATTTGTAGCAAGTCGATCCCCGACATTCCAGGCATCATGATGTCGCTTAAGACCAGATCAAAGGTGTCCGCTTTCAGCGCTTTCAATGCCTCTTCGCCGCTAAAAGCCATGGTACACTCATAACCTTCGGCCTTAAGCCAACGGCACAGAAGTTCGCAGACATACGGCTCATCATCCACAACAAGGATTTTCGAGTTCCGATTTTCGGTCATTGCGAACTGTTCCCCCTGTGACGAAACTTTTGTGGCAGCAGAAGATAGCGCACCAGCGGTGGCAAATAGGCTCCTGGTTCCACTACTTCAATGGCCAGTCGGCATCCAAGACTTCACGAACCGTCGCCAGTATTTCCTCTTAAGTGAACGGCTTGGAAAGCGTCCGCAGTGCCCCTACTACCTCGCCCGCACCCAGGCACATGGAGATGCCCACAATTTCGCTTCCCCCTCAAATCGTTGTGATCTTCGCATCAAGACAGTGGCTCCTAGTACGAACGCATTGCTTGAGTGTCGCCTTTGATCACTCCAAGTCCAAGATCTCCCGAACGGTTTGGAGCATCTGCTTCATGTCATACGGTTTTCCGACGAAGCCTCTGGCTGAAAGTTCAGTGTCATCTTTGAGGGTTCCACCGGAGGTATAGCCACTGGCTAAAAGGACCTTTACTTGAGGGTTGATCCTCAGAAGCTCTTGGAAACACTGCTTGCCCCCCATTTCCGGCATGACGAGATCGAGAATCACCAGTGAAATCTTGTTTCCTTCTTCCTTGTACACATTCAAAGCATCTTTTCCGTTGGCTGCGGTCAGCACAATGTAGCCGGAACGCTCCAGGATCCTTTTTCCTAAATCCCTTATAAGCTCTTCATCATCCACCAAGAGAATCGTCTCAGTTCCGCGAGCAGGTATTAGCCTCTCTGCTGGAGTTTCCGATTCGACTTCGGTTGGGATTACCGGCAGGTAGATTTTGAACGTACTACCCGCCCCTGCTTCAGTGTGGCATGTGATGTACCCGTTATGTTGCTGAACAATGCCATGCACCATAGCCAGTCCTAGGCCCGTTCCCCGGCCTGTCTCCTTGGTTGTGTAAAAAGGCTCGAATATGTGTTGCAATGTTTCCTCGCCCATGCCGTGACCCGAATCCGAGACGGATAGCAACACGTAATCGCCAGGTTTGGCTCCGAGGTGCATCCTGCTATATTCCTCATCCAGAGCCACATTGGCGGTTTCAATAGTCAATTTGCCCCCATCCGGCATGGCATCGTTAGCATTCAACGCGAGATTCATGAGAATCTGCTCAACCTGTGTCGGGTCCCCACTTACCGTGGCCAAATCCTTGCACAAGACAAGCTCGATGTCGATCATTTTCGGAATCGTTCGAGTCAACAGCTTTTTGACCTGTTCAATTTCGTGGTTCAAATTGAGGGGCCGGAGATTGACCTCCGTCTTTCTCCCGAACGCGAGTATGCTTTTCACCAGGTCGGCTCCACTCCTGGCTGCCTGATTTATTTTCTGAAGGTCAGCATAGGAAGGGTCTCGTTCATCCTTTCCTATGAGAAGCAATTCGGAAAACCCCAGGACGACGGTCAGCAGATTGTTGAAGTCATGGGCAATGCCTCCGGCAAGAGTGCCGATGGCTTCCATCTTTTGTGCCTGGAGAAGTTGAGAACTTAAGTTTTCTTTCTCCTGCTCGGCCCGTTTGTGCTCCGTTATGTCTACAGCGAGTTGAAATTTCACGTCCCGCCCGTCAGGCCATCGTATCATCCTGTCGGTTGCAAGGTAGTCCCTATTTAACGCAGCACTGTGATATTCCCATTGATGTGGCTCTCCATGTAATTCTAAAGTTTTGTCCATTTGACAATGGTTACAAGGATCATCAAAGTTATTTAACCTTTCGTAACATTTCTTACCTATAAGGTCTTTTCCGAACAGACTTATCGCGAACCTGTTCGCGTAAAGAAGTTCGTAGGTCTGAGGATCAATTACAAGGATCACCTCGTTTATGCTCTCGAAGATAGAAAGAAGCTGTTCCCTCTCAAACATCAGTGCTTCTTCGGCCCGCCTGCGCTTGGAGATGTCCAGATATGTCCCAGTCATTCTCAGCGGCATGCCATCCGAATCACGTTCAGTTACCTTTCCGCGTGCAAGAATCCATTTCCATTCACCGGACTTGGCTCTGAGGCGGTACTCGTCCTCAAAATAATCGGTCAGCCCCGCCAGGTGATCAGACACCTTCTCCAAAGCTCTTGCCTTATCGTCGTGGTGCAACAGGCTCTGCCAAAAACCAAGGGTCTGCTCTATTTCCTCTAACGTGTATCCCAGGATCTCAGCAGCACGTCGATTAGCAACGCCCTGCCCAGTCTGAACCTGCCAGTCCCACAGCCCCAGCTCAGCTCCTCTCAGTGCAAGTTCCAATCTTTCCTCGCTCTTGCGGAGGGCCTCTTCAGCCTTCTTGCGCTGGGTGATATCCACAAACATAGCCCGCGTACCTATTACCTGTCCGGAAGAATTCACTTCGGTCGCGGTGTACAACAGTGTCGGAATAAGTCTCCCATCGCTCGTCAGCAACTGTCGTTCGCCGATGAGGAATTCTCCCGCCAGAGCCCGTGAGTAGCCTCCACGTTCAAGTAGTTCCTCTCGTGAGTTGGGCGAGTAAAAGTCCGCCAAGGGCTGTCCCACTACCTCATCTCGCGAGTGGCCCACGGAACCCAAAAACAACTCGTTGCAGTCGCTGATAAAGGGCACGCCCCGTTCATTACGCGTGATGACGTACATTAAGGGTGCATCCTCAAACAGTCGACGGTAACGGTGCTCTGCCTGTCGGAGCAGTTCCTCTGCCTGCTTACGCTCGGAGATATTATCAAACACAGCAATAAAATGTTCTCGTTCGGTGCTATAGACAGAGACAGAAAACCAAATTCCCAGGAAAGCTACGTGGGTCTCAAGCTTCTCAGGATTGCCGGTTAGAGCCACCCGGGCGTAAACCTCAAGCAGTTCCGGATTGGAGTCTCTTATTCCGGGGATTAGTTCAGTCGCTTTCTTGCCTACGACGCTCCCCAAACCGGTCAATCTCTCGAATGCTTCATTGACATCGAGATAGATAAAATCTTGCGGTTTGCCATCTTCAAAGAACATCTTGCAATAGGCATAACCCTCGAGCATATTCTCGAACAGCGAGTGATAACGCTTCTCGCTCTCTCGTCTTGCCTGCTCCGCACGTTTGCGCTCAGTTATGTCCTGATTCACTCCATAGGTCCTGACCGTACGGCCTAGGTCGTCTTTGACGATCGAGTATCGGACAGTGATGTGGCCGATCTCTCCATCGGCATAGAGAATTCGGTGTTCCAACTGTTGGCTGAAGTAGGGATCGGTGGTATCAATGGCTTTCCGGATTTCATTACCGACCACAGAGATATGTCGTCAGGATGGACAAAACGGCCGGCATAGTCGGCTGACGACATTGTGTAGCCACCGACTTGGTCGGCCGTGGTGCGAAAAATTTTGTAGAAGTGATCGTTGAAAGTAAATAGATCTTCGGTGACGTCGTATTCCCAATGGCCGAGATGAGCCATTGTCAACGCATTGGACAGTTGAGCTTCGCTGGTGCGAAGTGCAGCTTCCGCAGCCTTGCGGTCCGTGATGTCTCGATCTATGGCGAGGACGTATTTCTGGCCCCCAAGTTCAAGTAATCGTGCGTTAATCTCAAGCGGGAACACGGTGCCGTCTTTTCTGCGATGGGTGGTCTCCTCTTTAACCGTTTCTCTCTTCAAAACCCTCTCTATCCGCTCCTGCACGCTTCTGGCAGATTCGGGGGTGTCCAGGTAGACAATGTGCCGGGACAGCATCTCATCTACCGTATATCCGTGCATTTCTGCAGCCGCGGGATTGGCTGAAACGATTTGCCCCGGTCGATCTCCGTCGGCATCTAGGATATAAATGCAATCTCCTGCACTCTCGAACAACGTGCGATAACGCCGTTCGCTCTCTTGGAGTGTCTGGATAATTTTGGCCCTCTCGGCAATCATATAGCAAATGTGGACGCCTATGCCCCCGAGCACGATCATTTCAACGAAGAGCTCAACGTAATCTCCAAGGTCGGTGAAGAAATCTTTGCCGCTGAAATAATGGTTGATCCCGGTAAATGAGAGCGGGACGACTATCGCTATAGGGAACAGAAGCCATTTCCTTACGGATAGCCACTCTGCGAGTTTCTCTAACTGCCTGTCTATCGTTGGCTTCATCCTTGCCTCTCCGCCGTTTGTGTCCACACCGGCAACCCTCTTTCTCGTCAGCTATCAAGGTAGAGCGGAATGGCGGCCATTGTGGAACACCGTGCCTGCACCCAAAATAACGTACCTCTAAAAAGGGGGAAAGGAAAGCTGGCAATAGGCCAGAAGAGAATTCAGAACAGAGGGCACCATCAAGTATGGAAAAAAAGGGAATATGTAATCGGGAGAACATGGAGGCTCAAACTTGGTGGGACTTGATGGCTTGCGTAAAGTGAGAAGTCCTTGAGATGAGCCCGCAAAGCTAATGCTGGAACGTGTGGGAATCGGAAGGGCTTATTCATCTGGTAGCCGAAATAAGCGGCGACTGGTCTATTTCCTCCGTCGCCGTGCCAATCTTCACCCACCATATATTATTATGGGGCTATCTGGTTGACTCCACCACATACTACCCGTAGTATGTGACTATGGCTGACTACCCGAGGACGATTGTTGAGCTTGAAGAGCGTTTTCAGTCGGACGACGCCTGTCGTCACTACCTT
>JBKQMK010000370.1:0-8145 GCA_052146735.1 Desulfomonilaceae bacterium
CAATTATCAGGCTATGGAACCTTACAACACCTTGATGTTCCACACCTTCGGCGGTGGCAACAATCAATTCAGCTGGGTATTTGGGGCCGACGGCACAGGGTTGATGGGTGACGCATGGGCTTTGGGAGCTCGGTTGGATTATGCCGTGGCCTCCAACTTAAACGTGTGGGGCACTTATCTCTGGGCTGAGCGCTTGGAGAGGGACGGTTACCTTGCAGGTCAATTTGGCGCTTTAGGAACGCCCGACGCTGTGAATGGCGCAGTGGCGGCAGGCGCGACGTTTAGGGCTCTTCGCGGTGGGACCGATCCTTTTGCGAGCAGCCGGTTTCTCGGCTGGGAAGCCAACGCCGGGGTGGACTGGAAACTCCTCGAGGGCATGACCATGCATTTCAAGTATGCCTACTGGCAGCCTGGCGACTGGTTTGATTGGGCCTACCAGGCGGCACTTCCGGGGGGTGTCACCGGCCCATTGGGCAAGAGCCCCATCCAGAGCCTTCAGGGATCATTCCTGGTGGATTTCTGAGCAGCCCCTTTCCTAGCGTCGCCACTGACAAACAAAGCCTGGCGGCATTAGCCTCCGAATATTGGTTGCGACACCGCTCTGAAGGTATCCAGCCTTTCGGTCAACTATGGCAATTGCCAAAACTCTTGTCGGCGTACTGATCATTCCTTCCGCTTTATTCTTTTTCCATTTCTTCTTTCCCCTTCTCATATTTGAGGGGTTAGTGGGGCAATCATGAAGGGAATAGAAAATGTGTGTGCGGAAAGGAGGGTCACCCGTGAACCGGGCAGTTGTCAGAGTCTTATTGGCTATGCTGGTGGTCGCGGCAGAGATATTTTTAGAGTTAATGAAGAAATCAAAAAAGGCGCTTAAGTGAACAGCTGAGCGGCCCCCCAAGGGGTCGTGGGCTGAACACTACCGCCGCTATGAAAGGAGCCTTTTGCCATGAATGTTCGGCATGAAAAGCAGGGCATGTGGATCGGCTGGATGATCCTTATTAGTGACCCTTTACATGATCTTCAACCCTATTCCATGACCACTTGACGACGCGGCCGTGACGGCCATCTGTGTATGTCACCCAGTTACCATTCAGTTACCTTTTTTGAGAACTGAAATGAATTGAAACGAACCGAAATGAACTAACGTGGAATGAAATCGTTGGGGATTTTGGTGAAATCGTTGATTTATTTACGTGTTACATCGGCCTTTCACGCCGGCGACAGGGGTTCAAATCCCCTTGGGGGCGCCAAAGGAATTCAATGGGTGCTCCCGATCCCAGATTTCCCAGCTGTTGGACAGCTGTCGTCTGGAGATCATTTCAACTCATCAAAGTTGAACTTTAGAAACATCATGTTATCTTCGGCGGTTTTGTGAAGCACGTATGGTAGTCGCTCAAACACCTTCATCATCGACCTATTCGAGGTTAGAACCTCGGCGCTAAATCCCTGCATACCGCGTTCTTTAGCGATTTCTATCAGGTAGTGGAGTAAGGCGCTTGCTATCCCGCGGCCTCGGTAGTTTTCGTCGACCATGAATGCCGCATCGGGGTGTGGGTCACCGGGATTAATCATGTAGCGTGCTTCTGCAATGATCTTGCGATTCTCCCTGGGACCAATCGTGACAACTAGGGACAGACCGTTTTCCTCGGTGACATTGATATATTGCTCAAGATTCTTGTGTGGCATGCTTCGACGGGTAGTGAAGTATCGGAAATACACCGACTCCTCGGACAGGTTGTAGAAGAGGTCCCTCAGCATGGATTCATCCGTGGACTTGATTACTCTTACATGACCCTTGATGCCACCCTTGAAAACCCGCTGGGTCCGAACACGACGTCGCAATTCAGGTGAACAAATTCTGTAGTAAATCTGATGCGGGTAGACGTACCCCATTTCACGGGCCGACTTCATTAAATGTTCACGGTGATCCGGATGCGAGATCTCGATTAACGCCATGGCCCTCTCTCGGATGGACCTGCCTCCCAGGTACGCAATGCCGTACTCGGTAATTATGTAGCTGGCATCCCCTCGATTCATTATGACCGAAGCTTTGGGGCCAAAGGTCGGCACTATGTTGGACTTTCCGCTCCTGGGCGACGTGGATCGCATGCAAATGATTGACCGGCCGCCTTTAGACAGATTTGCGCCCCTCATGAAGTCGCTCTCTCCGCCAGATCCTTCAACGGCTGTCCACGCTGGATTACCTTGCCGAATTTGGCCTCTGAGGTCTACCTGCATAGCCACGTTGACTGCTACCATACGATCATGGGAGGCTATCAAGCCGGGATCCAAGAGGGTATCGGAAGGATAAAATTCCACAACGGGGTTGTCATGTACGAAATCGTACAGACGTCGAGTCCCCATGCAAGAGGTGGCCAGGGACTTGCCTCGAAACAGTTTCTTCGTGCTGTTGTCAACGACTCCGGATTCAACAAGGTCAATGAGTGGATCGCTGAATATCTCAGTGTGAAGGCCGAGGTGCCGGTGATCCTTAAGGAAATCCATGAGGCCTCTAGAAATCCCCGCGAAGCCGAACTGCACAATAGAACCATCCTCGATGAGTTCGCTACAATAAGCGCTGATGGTTTTTTCCCGTTCTCCTAGAGGTTCTTCTGGCAACTCTCCCAGCGGCTCTGCAGCGTCCACCAAATGATCTATTTGGTCTAGTGGAATGAACGTGTCCCCATGCGTGCGTGGCATCAATGGATTGACCTGAGCGATGACCATGCGAGCGGCCTCAACTGCGGCCACGGAGAAGTCCACTGAAATACCGAGACTGAACCTGCCGAATCGGTCCGGCTCAGCCACCTGGATTATGGCAACATCGATTGGAATCCGACGATTTCGGAAGAAAAATGGAATCTGGGAGTGATAGAGCGGAACATAGTTATACTCGGGCATCGCCCCGGAATCAGTGGTTCCGGCTCCCACGAAGAAAGTTTTGATCCGGAACCTCTCCCAACCCCCTGCGGCCAATCGGGAAGCTTCGGAGCCCGCGATGAATTGCACGATTTCTACGTCTTGAACTGAGGACGCTTCCAGGGCTCGGATTATTGTCTTTGGTTCGGAGCACATGCTGCCGAGATATATTCTGTCTCCATTCCTGATCTTCTGTGCTGCCTCCGCCGGTGAGATAAGTTTGGAAGCAAATTTGTCTTGCCAGCTATTCATCTGAACCACCCCCGACTGAAAGTATTTTAGATCCTTATCTTGATACGCTCCCGGTTTGCTCGGTCATTGTCAAGGGTTTTGCAGTGGCATCTGCCCGCCAAGAGACGGAAGTATGAACTCTCCAAAGGACCACTTCATGTTGAGCCTTCCCCTATCGCAGGGAACCAGGTACTATACCTCTAACTTGATAAATGGTACATAATCTGGCAGAGGTCACTTTAGACCGGATAACCTCATGAAAAAGGAGATCTGACATTGGCCGAGAAGAGCGTCAACTTTGAAATCCTCACGCCTTGCACATTTCTGAAACGCACAGCGATGGTCTACGGTGACAAAGACGCAGTGGTCCATGGCAATAAACGATTCACTTACAAGCAATTCGAGGCTCGGGTAAACCGCCTCGCCAGCGCACTGCTCCATGCTGGGATTCAAAAAGGGGACAAAGTTGCGTTTGTCAGCCCGAACATTCCTCCTATGCTTGAAGCGCACTTTGCCGTTCCCATGATAGGCGCGACTCTTGTGAGCATCAACATCAGGCTATCCACTCGCGAAGTGGCTTACATTGTGAATCATTCCGATTCAAAAGCACTTTTTGTGGACAATGAATTCGCGTCCCTAGTCACTCCGGTAATTAAGGAACTGACCAATGTCAACATGTTCGTCAATATTTGCGACGTAAGCGACCAGCGGCCTCTCGATGGCATGGAATACGAGGAGTTCTTGGCCACGGGTTCCGATGCCCCTGTCGAATGCGCTGTCACGGATGAACGAGAGATCGCCACATTGAACTACACCAGCGGAACCACCGGCCTGCCCAAGGGGGTGATGTACCACCACCGCGGAGCTTATTTGAACGCTTTGGGTGAGGCACTGGAGCACGGAATGAATTACACCTCCGTGTACCTGTGGACCCTTCCAATGTTCCATTGCAATGGCTGGTGCTTCCCCTGGGCGGTGACTGCGGTGGCGGGAACACATGTCTGTCTACGCAAAGTAGTACCCGAAGAAATCTATCGGCTGGTGGAGAGAGAAAACGTTTCTCACCTCTGCGCAGCGCCGACAGTGCTCATATCCATGTCGGGGTATCCGGGAGCCAGAGACGTCAAAATGAAGCGCCGTCTCAACGTCATCACAGCCGGCGCGCCACCCGCTCCTACAGTAATCAAGAATATGGAGGCAATCGGCGCGAACGTGACCCAGGTGTACGGGCTCACTGAGGTGTACGGACCACACAGTATATGTGCTCCACAAACAGCCTGGGAAAGCCTCTCCGCCGGAGAAAGGGCCAAAATCAAAGCCCGCCAGGGCGTTCCGTACGTGACGGCAGTAAACATGAACGTGGTGAATCCAGTGACGATGGAGCCTGTTCCTTGGGACGGAAACACTCTGGGAGAAATAGTCATGCGGGGCAACAACGTGATGCTCGGCTATTACAAGCAGGAAGAGGCCACTGAAGAGGCATTCAATGGCGGATGGTTTCATAGCGGGGATCTTGCGGTGGTCCATTCCACCGGCTACGTTGAAATAAAGGATAGGTCGAAGGACGTCATAATCAGTGGCGGCGAGAACATTTCCAGCGTTGAAGTGGAGAACGTCCTGTACGGCCATCCGGATGTCATGGAATGCGCGGTGGTCGGAGTGCCTGACCCCAAATGGGGAGAAGTGCCCAAGGCATTTGTCACCCCAAGACCGGGCGCCAATCTTTCTGCCGAGGAAATTGTCAATTTTTGCCGTGAAAACATGGCTCGATTCAAGGTTCCTAAGAGCATCGAATTTGGCGAGCTGCCTAAGACCGCAACTGGGAAAATCATGAAATACGAACTCCGGAACAAGGAATGGGCGGGACGAGAAAAGAAGGTGAACTGACAGGGACTCTAGCGCCGCTCCAAAATGGATTGCTGATGAGAGTAGGCGAAGCGCCTCCTTTCCCACACTCAAAATGATTTGGCCGGACCACGACTGCGTCCATTGACGGCTGAGCGCATTCTTTTCCTGAGATCCCCATATTGAGGGGCCTCTCACCTTTTAGGCAATCTCCAGCAAATCAGCTTCATTGGGCCTTCCTTGAATGTTGCCCAACCGACCGCTCTCGGAAAGGTGGGCGAGTTTCCCGTGAAACTCTCCCACTATGAACCATTCGCCGAGGATTTCGTATCCAAGATGGTCAAACAATTGGCCCATATATTTTATTGCAGGAACTGCCTCGTTCGTGCCAGTGTGACCTCCGCCAAATGTGCAATAAATAATGGCTTTCTTTCCTGCTCTTCTGGGCGACGCAGGTTTTATCTCATCCGAACGGTACTTTTCTCTTTGTGTTCCTATGAATTCGATTAAAGGCTTTCCGGGCATCCACGTATAAACCCCGGATCCCATGAATACGAAATCGTACTCAAGAATTTTGACTTCCATGTCCTTGGTGACCTTAAAGGTCTCCACCTCATGACCAATCTCAAGTAGGGTATTTTCAATGCGCTTTGCGACTCTTTCTGTGTTTCCCGTGGCTGAGAAATAGAGATTAAGGATTTTCATAAAAGTTTCCTCCATAAACGACTCGGGTAACAAGTTCTCAGGGTATTGAATTTCTAATCTGTAATTATCCGGCAGTCTTGCCATCTTAGAGGTCTTATGAGTTTTGATCGGTCACTAGACGGCTCCTCCGACCCAAAAATGCCGCCGCGTTGTCTCCCTTGAGCCTCATGGCAGTCGCGACTGCCACATCTCGCTGGAAGTAAGGGCATTCTACCGTTTCTGGGCACGTCTAAGCACCTGGCCTTCTCTCAACTATAATCTTCAGCTTTGCCGCTCACCCTAGGACGGCTTGGAAGTCTCAGGCTGTGTAACGTCATTCATCTCGGATCGAACATATGCGTCAAGCCAGAAAAGGATAGAAGACATCATAGATGATAAGGTCTTCCTCGACATCGTGAGGTTGATGCAACACCCCTTTGGGAATTCTTACGAAAGTGCCGGGGACCGCAGGCACCTCTCCAATCCCTTCAACCCAGATTTTGGCTTTCCCTTTTACGACATATACAATGTCGTCGCACTCATGGGTATGCTTGGGCGCGTCCACGCCGGGGGGAATATGGACTAACATACAGGTGAGGTCCATATTTTCGTCCCGGTGAGACACCAAGTAAGATACTTCGACGTTGGCAAGCTGGGGATGAGGCTCCCATTTCAAACTTTCTTTCTGAACGATTTTCGGTTTGTCCATGTTTCTTTCTCCTTAAAACGATATTACCTGATTCTCGTGCTCTGTCCCTCGAATAACTGGAGGTTCTCCTCTACCTATTTATCTGTAATTACAAGAGACGGATCGACCCGGTAATTCGAGGACACACCACTAGTTTAGATTGCTTCTTTCTTTTCCGAAGATCTTCAACTGGAATTCCTGACAACAGTCTCTCCTAAAGCCACTTGATCCTGGATCTGCGCCCAGATAGTTTACCATTCGGTAATCCCAAGCTCTAAATCTGTTGTGCGAGACCCATTTCCCACTACACTATTTCTTCATTTTCTCCCGAATTTCCTTTTTCTTCTGCTCTATGAACTGCTTCAGGTCCTCATTCAATTGATTTCCCTTCTCCTCCAGCTCCTTCTTTGTCTGCTCTTTCAAGGCGACTTTCTTTTGCTCAAATTCTTTTTTCCGATTCCGCCTATCTCCGCCTATCTGCAGGCTTTGGCGCTTTATACTTGTCCTTCAATTCCTGAAGTTCCTTTTTCCTGCTGTCCATGAGTTGCTGTTTGAATTGTTCAAATTCTTTCTTCTTTTGGTCCTGAAACTGCTGCACTGATCTTTTTGCATCCAGAATGGCTTGAATGACCTGCGCATCGGTTCCAAAGCAAAAATTCGGGATAGCCATTGTGAGAATAACGACCATCAACCAACCAAGTTTTCTCATATCCTTCTCCTTTCTGAAATTCCGATCTTTCCATTGGTTGGTGTATCCACTCACATGTCTGCAACTTAGCAAGGCTCGAAACAGATGCAAGACTTGCCCGAAATAACCTCTCAGTCTTCATAGATGCAAATCCTTGAAGGCGCATTTGTAGAGGCAGGCCAGATCTTCCGATTCATTTGCAACACTTCTGAATGGCGCCGGCATTGAATGTCCTAAACATCCGGGGCCTTAGAGACCCTTACCTTGAGTGTCCACTCTCAGGGAATGACGGGTCAGAAAAGCAACCCTCTTCCGGCGCCATTACTTCTTTACCTCATCTCCGGGAAAACGAAAAGCCCAGAAACGGCTGAAATCAGCCGCCCCTTTCAGGGCTTTTCACTGAAGACGAAAGGGTATGTTGAGAAGTGCCGGTGCTCAATTGCGTGCCATGAATCACCCTAAATTTTGGTTTCTAAATAGTGTGCATCGGTAGCGAAAGTAGGGCAGATGGAGCAGGCAGGCCACGCCTTCATCGGCCTATAATTTTGTCCTTTAATTTTACTGAGGAACCACGTCGAAACTGCCTCTGGGCTTGCCTTTGCCATCCCGCGAGATGTGCCTTCTATTAGAAAACAAAACCTATCTTCCCACCAAATATCCAATTTCTTCTGTCAAACTGGATGTCGGCCGATCTACTGACGCCATTCAAGGTGAAATCCCGGGTACGATCAGTATGAATAGCGTCGAACCTCACAAAGGCTCCCAAGCTGCAAGAGGCCATTTTCGCGAAGGCTTCTGCCAAACCCTCAAGGAAGTAACCGGACTTGTAGTTTGTGGTGCCGGAGAATCTTGTCGAGACCTGTTCTGTCGGGGGCAGAGTCTCCTGAAACTCAGCGTCGCTGGGAAGAGCGGGGAACCCGAGGAATGCAGTCTTGAAACTGCTATTGCAATTTGGCTGGGCCTGTAACTCGAGGCCCAAGTAAGGAATATAGGCGTTGAGCGAGAGCTGAGCCTGACCCGGAGTAACTGCAATGCCCTGCTGATTCGTGGCTTGACCGAAGTCCACCACGAAAGAGGACCATCGAAAACC
>JBKQMK010000371.1:0-3619 GCA_052146735.1 Desulfomonilaceae bacterium
GGCAACATTCCCATAACCATCCCGACGTTTATCACCACATGCCAAAAGAGCACCGCGGTACAACCGAAAGCTAGAAGCGCCCCGAAATTGTCGCGCGCCTTACCCACCACAGACATGCCCCTCAGAAAGAGCGCGGTAAAAAGGAGCAGCACAGCGGCGCAGCCCACAAATCCCCACTCTTCAGCCAGGATGGAGAAAATGAAATCAGTGTGCTTCACAGGTAGGAACATCAGTTGATTCTGGGTTCCTTTGAGAAGTCCTTGGCCAAAAACACCCCCGGAGCCTATGGCAATCTGCGACTGAATTATGTGATACCCCGCTCCCAGAGGATCATAGTCAGGATTGAGAAACGTGATAAGCCTCTTCTTCTGATATTCCATGAGGAAGCGGTCCCCCACCAGAAGCAGAATCGGAATCACGCATATAATGGCCCCCACGGCCCACAACAGCACACGCCTCCCTATTCCCGCGAAGAGAATCATGGATAGGGCGATGAGAGTCATCACGGCCGCTGTTCCCAGATCCGGTTGAATGAGAACCAGAATCACCGGGAAGGCCAACAAAAGTATGGGATGAAGCAGATCCGTCAGTTGTGGGTCCTCTCGACCGGCTCTGCTGTGCAGGTATTTTGCTAGAACGATCACCACCACCAGCTTGGCAAACTCCGATGGCTGAAACCTCATCAGACCGAGTTCTATCCACCTCCTCGATCCTGCGGTGGCTTTCCCGAGCACCCATACTGCGATAAGGGCCACCACAATGATCAGATAGAGCCAAAGGGCCCACCGTTCCAACAGTCGATAATCGAAGAGTAGGAATGCAGCCAGCAGGAGCAGGCCAAGACTACACCAGGTCATCTGCTTTATGACAAAGTATCGCCCGGCCTCACCCATCTGCGCCGTAGCGCTGAAGATGAGACATAGCCCTATCCCCGAGAGTACAAGACTGACTACTATCAGAGGCCAGTCAAAGAAGGCCAGCGGTCGCCAATTAAACTGAAATCGAGGTGAAGGCATATCGTATACTCGTTGCCAAAATTAACGTCCGTTTGGCCGCATAATCGGGGTCATGAAGGCCGGCAATGGCCGAAACTGTCATTGCAAGGGCGTAGCCCTAAGCAATCTTCGGTGGGATGGGGGCGTCCCGCCAGTCGTCATTCCAGCGTACGTGGTCCCGCGAGGCGTGGGACACACTGGACCCCCGGATCGAAGTCCGGGAGTGACGGATAACCGGCAATCTCGCGTTCCGCGCGGGACGGTGCCACCGAAGAGATTGCTTTCCCGCGGAAAGCGGGATTTCACTCCTCGCAATGACATTACACCACTGCCGTGTAGACAAGGCCGATCACCGACGAAAATCGGGCAAAACCTTCGGCAATCACTGTAAGGCGGGACCTCCTCACTCGGCCGGATCGCCCGGATCCGCGACGCCATAATAATGGGCAATGATTTTTCGGGCAAGGGGGGCTGCGCTGGCTCCTCCTCCCCCGCCGTGCTCTACTATAACTGCCAGGGCGATCTTTTTCGGCCTGTCATCAACATAAGCTACAAACATGGCGTGAGTACGTTCGTGATATGGGATCTGGTCGCCTTCCCTGGCCCTCTGTTTTACCCGTATTACTTGGGAGGTCCCCGTCTTGGCCCTGATCGTAATGCCTGGTATTCGGCACATCCGGCCTGTTCCCTTCTTGTCCGCGACCACATCGGTCATGGCCGAACGCAGTTCGTCGAGGTTTGCCTGCTTCAGAGGAAGATTCCAGCGGAGCACCGGGGAGTGGTCAAATATGATAACGCCGTCCTGAGAAACTATTTGCCGTACCAGAGCCGGCCGGAACATTCTCCCGCCATTGGCAAGGGAGGCTGTCATCATGGCCAGTTGGAGCGGGGTCGACACAAGATAGCCTTGCCCAATAGCAATGTTAAGGGTTTCTCCGTCTTTCCACGAATCGCCATAGGTACGCAATTTCCATGGCGGTGTGGGGACAAGCCCTGGCAACTCCTGCGGAAGTCCAAGGCCGGCGGGGGTCCCTAGCCCCAACAGAGAAGCGTAGCGCGCGATACGCTCAGGCCCAAGTCTGAGGCCAAGCTCATAAAAGTATATGTCGCAAGATTCAACGATCGCCCTGTGCAAAGAAATTTTGCCGTGTCCGTAGTGATTCCAGCAACGGAATACTTCTCCTCCCAGTTCGAGTGCTCCCTTGCAGGTGAATTTGTCATGGGCAGTGACCACACCTTCCGCCAAGGCGGCCGTGGCCGTCACGATCTTGAATGTGCTCGCAGGTGAATAGAGGCCCCTGATGGATCTGTTTTCCAGTGGGTGTAAGGGATCGCTGTTTAAAGTTTTCCACTGGCGATCAGTGATGGAATGGGAAAAAAGGTTGAGGTCAAAACCGGGTTTACTGACCAGAGCAAGGATACGCCCCGTGTCTGGGTCCACGGCAACTACCGAACCGGCCCGGTGAGTGAAAATCCCTTCGACATATCGTTGGAATGAGGCATCCACCGTCAGGTATATGTCCGCGCCCGTCTTGGGAGGCTTACTGGAAAGAGTGTTAAGATGCCTCCCCTTGGCGTCTATTTCCACCTGCTCCCATCCTTCCTCCCCTTTCAGATAGTTTTCGTACTCCTTCTCAATTCCTGACTTGCCGATCAAGTCCCCTGTGCGGTAGCCAACTCGGGATGCCTTTGCCAGTTCCTCAGGAGAGATCTCCCCCAAGTTACCGATTTCGTGGCAAAGGGTTTCCCGGAACGGATACAGCCTCAGGGGCTTTGTCTCCAGGACCACGCCTTTGGAATCTGCTGCATGGGATTTAATCAGCGAGACCTCTTCCAGGCTCATATTCTTTTTGATCGGAAATGTCATGTACTTGGGAATAGAGCGACTCCGCTCGATCAACCCCCGCATCTTTTCCTCAGTCATTCCCAGGATAGGAGAACAGGTTTGAATGACCTCCCGTGGGCTGTCCAATTCACCAGGCAAAATGGAAAGAGTGAAGCTGGGCCTGTTTTCTGCCAATACTTGGCCTGTGGCGTCCAAAATCCTTCCGCGCGAGGCAGGGAGGCGAAAGAGCCTGACACGGTTGCTCTGGGACATCTCCAGATAGGACTCCCCCTTGATTAGTTGGAGGTACCACAGTCTAGCCGTGAGCACGCCCATTGTTGCCAGCATAAGTGCAATGGCAATCCAGATGCGCGGGGCGAAGTATTCGACAGAATTGTCTTTTGATGGCAGGTTGGTCATGTAGTCTCTAAATTACAGCAACCGCGGCTTTCAACGGCCCGATATCTATTCGCACCCCATCTCAACTGAATGGTGAGACCCGGTGCGTGTAAGAGGCCACGCTAAAAACACTAATCAGTGCTCGCCCACAAGACGTGAATAACCGGACCACACCCGATCAACCACGGGAAAAACTATCAGCGCAGCCGTCGCTGCAACCACTGATTTCAGCAAGATCCAGTGAGAGACGCTCCAACCCAATTCAAACGGGCCCGATAACCATCGCACGAAGATCACGATTCCTCCTGCTGCCAGGGTTGATCCAAAGACGGTCACAACCTTGCCGGATAGGACGTCTATCCGGAAGGTAGAGTGCAAAAAGCCACAAGTGACGAAAAGC
>JBKQMK010000372.1:0-2874 GCA_052146735.1 Desulfomonilaceae bacterium
GGGCCGACCCGTGCAGGCAGTTGGATGCTTTGCGGATGTGAACGAAGTATGCACAATTCTTGAGAGGTTTGTAGTTGGTGCGGGATCGGGAGCGGTTGCAAAACCTCAAATCAGGATTAAAGTCGCAGTGTAGCGACCGAGCTAAGTTTCTATGAGGGATATCTTCTGGCTATGTATTCTCTCCGGAAAGTCGTCCGGTGAGCGAAGGGGTAGTGTGTCTGGCAGATGAGCAGTCGCATGACGTCGAGCCGCTCATTTCAAAGAGCATGATAGTAGGAGTAGCGAGATGTCTGAAGCAGAAAGAAAGAAACTAGGGATGTTCGGAGCGATTAAAGCGTTTGTCCGCGGGTACTTGGCCCATGATCAGACCCGGTTCGCCTTGAAAACACGGTCGAGCATGGAGCATCTGTTCATGCTGATAACCATGGGGGACATGCTTGGTGTACCAGTTTTGCCACCATACTACTCTCTAAGACTTCTGCCTCACTTTGTCCCTCAGATCTCCAAATGGAAGCGGAGGATGCTGAGAGAAAAGGACTTGACCGACGCACTAGGGTGACAGGTCGCTTCCGATCCAGGACACAATGAAATGTTAACACTCTTGTAGCTCGTTTTTTCAGTCATTAGACCCTTCAGTCCTGGTGGAACACCACCTCGTGGTGATGGCGGGAGAAACTCCCCCCGGTTGTAATTCATTAAGCCGCTCGAAGAGTGGGATACATAGCTACCATCAAGCACATATTTCGGGAAAACAATGTCGAGGAGGCATTTCATGGCGTGGGAATATCACGAGAGATTAAAGTTCAAGATCATTGTAATGACCCTCTGCTTTTCCCTTGTGCCGCTCTTCACGTTAGGAGCCACCATATACTGTCAGTTTCTAACAGCCTACACCAATAAGACAATGGAAAGGTTGA
This sequence comes from Desulfomonilaceae bacterium, assembly GCA_052146735.1. Taxonomy (GTDB): domain Bacteria; phylum Desulfobacterota; class Desulfomonilia; order Desulfomonilales; family Desulfomonilaceae; genus CAWBBA01. Next base: position 918 of record JBKQMK010000372.1, read on the forward strand.
AGACCTTAGCCCAAAACAGACGTGGAGCTATTGAGATGTTTCTTGAAGAGCGTACTGCTCAACTTGTCGCTGTGGCGCATACTCACACCCTCGAGCAGTTAAGAGATGAAGCATACCTTGACAAGCTCTTCAATGCGTTGCAGTTGCGGGCCAAATCCTTCATAGACATCGGGGTGATCGATGATCAGGGCAATCATGTGGCCTATGTGGGACCCTATTATGAACAACTGAAGTCCGTGAATTATGCCCAAGAAGAGTGGTTCCGAGCCGTCATGTCTTCCGGTATCTACGTGAGCGATGTCTTCATGGGGTTTCGCAAGATTCCACACTTCGTAATAGCCGTCACTGCTCGCTCAGGGAACCAAACCTGGATTCTTCGCGCAACAATCAATTCCGACATCATTGATAACATAATCCGCCAAGGACAAATAGGCAACAAAGGTGACGCGTTCATCATCGATAGAAAAAACCTCCTTCAAACATCTACCAGGTTCAGTGGGGAACTTTTCAAGCATCCAACCACGCCGGATCTCTCTTCATCAGTAGGTACAAACGTGGAGGAGATAGACTTTAACGGGGAACGAGTGCTTTTTGCCACAAGCCGGATGACGGCTCCCAACTGGGTAGTCATCATCAGACAGGACTTTGAGGAGGAGATGGCGCCTCTGTTCACCGCAGGTTATACAGGAGGTCTTGTGCTTGTCGCGGGAATTCTGCTGATCGTGACGGGAACGATCCTGACCAGTCGATCCATAACCAACGAACTGATATGGATTGAGCAAGAAAAGGCAAAGAGTGATGACCTCTTGGTACAATCTAACAAAATGGCAGCATTGGGAAAGATGGCGGCAGGAATAGCCCACGAAATTAACAATCCGCTATCCATAATTGTTGAGAAGGCCGGATGGGTTAAAGAACTCCTCGAAGACACAGATTTGGCGAACAGTCGAAACTTCCCCGAAATTGAGGACTGTTTCAAGAAAATTGAGCGCCAGGTCGAGCGGTGCAAGTCCATTACTCACCGTATGCTCCGGTTCGGACGGCAGATGGAGCCGAGCCAGGAAATGGTCGATGTCAACCTCACATTGGCTCAGGCTATATCCTTCTTTGAGAATGAAGCCCGATTCAGAGAAATTGCGATTGAAACGGATTATAACGATAGACTGCCCAGGGTCACGACCGACACCATGCAACTTCAGCAAGTCTTTTTCAACATCCTAAACAACGCCATCGATGCTATTGGACGAGTAGGCTCCATCCATGTGAAGACGAGCTACAATGCTGATTCGGAAGAGCTGAAGATCGAAATTGCAGACAATGGGCCGGGAATTCCAAAAGAGGTACTGGGAAAAATTTTCGATCCCTTTTTCACTACCAGGACTGCCCATGGCGCAACAGGACTGGGCTTATCCATCAGCCACAGCATCATCGAAAAACTAGGAGGCAGAATCTCCGTGGCCAGCGAAGATGGAAAGGGAACGATCTTCAAAATCTGCCTTCGAGTGAAGCAAACTCCGGCAGCTGCGTAAGCTTACAAGAAGAGGGTAGGGGAGGGACTTCACCTACGACCTTTGCTGTATGTTTACGGGCTATCATTTTCCACAAATAACTAACACTGTGGCAAGTCCATTTCATAGCCGATAGCCTTGTACCCGGAGCGCCGTCGATCATGCATCTTGGCCAACACAGGAACTCTTAGATCAGCGTAGTCATAGATGATCACCTCGTTCTTGCTCTCGTTCAAGCGATGAAGCCGCCTTTTCTGCCCGGATCAGCCGCGCCGCTCTGAAGGCAGGGGCTCTTGAAAGGATGGGTATATGGAAGCCGAAACTTTGAGCCCATGATGTGGAAAGGTGCTCCGTGTTAACAATTTGTTAACATTTTTTCGGAGTGATGGGGATCATGAGGGACGAATAGGACTTGATGAGGCTCGAAATCATTGGGGTTGTCAGGATAG
>JBKQMK010000373.1:0-20941 GCA_052146735.1 Desulfomonilaceae bacterium
AATCCGGTAGGATATTCACCACACCTAATAGCGACTTCTAATCACTCCTCTATCTTGGCCCCAGCGGCCTTCATCTCGTCAATAGCAGCGCGAGTACCTTCAGGGGTAATGCCCCGGCTCAGATCCGGAAGAAAGGTGACATCGAAGTTTTCTTCAAGAGCGTGGAGCACCGTCGCACACACACAGTAGTCGGTGGCCAGACCATATATGATGAGGTTCCTGGCGCTATATTCTTCAAGAAGATCTTTGAGCCCGGTGTCATTGCCTCCATCGTCTCGGAACCCGGAATAGCTCTCGAATTCCGTACGATTCCCCGTTGAGATTACCGCGGTGATGAGTTCCGATGGCACAAGAATCTCAGCGCCTGAAGTCCCCTGAACACAGTGAGGTGGCCAGAGCACTTGCTCGCGATCCCGGATTTTGATCACGTCGAGTGGTTTCTTGCCGGGATGACTGGTAAAAAAAGATACGTGATCCGCCGGGTGGTAATCGCGGGTTGCTAGGATGGGTAGGCCCTTTTCCTTGAATTCTCGAGTGCGGGCTTCCACCTGTTCCAAATAGTCCGGACCTGTTCCGGGGACGGCAAGGGCGCCGTTCCGGTATTCCGTAAAGTCGGCTTGGACATCTACTACGATGACCGCGCGGGTTCCTCTATCCGACATCAGCTACCTCCTTGCTCTTTTTCCTCACCTATTTTACGTTCTCACGCCTTCCCCGTCCACCGGCCGCGAGCCTCGGCGGCCTCTGCCATGTTATGCCAATGCCCTGTCGAATGAGTAGTACCCACTCCCATAGTTAGAAGGCTACAACGAATCATGAAAACCGGTCCGAGCGCTTCGACCACGCGGACGGGCAGGGACGCTGGAAACGCACTCTTTACCTGAAAATACCCGGTGGGGTCTACCGCGGAGCAGGCAATCCCCTTATCCATGGGCCTGTCCCACCGGGAAGAGCATGCTACTCGTCTGAAAGCGCTTTGGTATTAGCCGGTTTCTATTTTTCCGAGAAAAACTTGCAATCGTCTTCTATATATATATGCTGAACCCCGTTGCTAACTTCGGTCATCGTCATCACCGGTGACAATTGAGCAGTGTCTGTGGAGGATTGATGGAAACCAAGAATGGTCTGCCTCAAGAGGACCTACTGCGTTTGGCCTCGCTGGGAGAGGTCTTTGGGGGATTCGCTCACGAGATTGCGCAACCGCTTAATGCGATCATGATAGCCTCTCAGGTCGTGCAGCTCAAAATAGAGCGGAGCGACCTGCCGGAAGAAGAAAAGAAATTTATTGCGCACCGGCTGAACATCGTCAACTCACAGGTACAAAAAGCGAGTCAGATCGTGGAAAGCCTCAGGGTCTTCAGTGGCGCCAACGTCCCCGGCTTTGGGGAAACCGGCCTCAAGGGTATCTTCGAAAAGATCTACGGTTTGATGGAGCAGCAATTCATCAGCAGAGGCATCGAGTTCAGATGCGAATGCGATGAGGCGCTCCCGTCGATTAGAAACAACCCGAACCTGGTTGAAGGTGCCATGGTACAGGGGCTGGCCTTTGCTAGAGACGCGGTGGCAGCACTGGGCGTGTGGCACGACCAGCGGAGTATTCCCTACAAAAAGTTCTTGACCGTGAGATTCGACGAATTGGACGGCGTCTGTTCCGCTGACATCCTCTGGGATTCCGGCGGTCTCCCCGCGGATATGAGTGTCATGGATGCGCAAAACCACACCGGACTGGCCATAGCCAGAGCGGTACTAGCTTCCATGGGGGGAAGACTCGAAGCCAGCAGTTCAGCTTTAAAGATCACATTTCCCTGAGCCAACCGGATCCGCTTCTCGTCGGCAGGTGCTGTGACCAATTGGACCATGGCCCAGTCGGGCAGGATGTGACAACCAGGGGAAACCAGTTCTTATAGCGCTAACACCCTAGCAATGACAATGTGAGACGAGATCTTTCCCAACTGTAACCCAATGGGTACCTGGATGTGCCTCTTTTCGCGTTGACAGGTTTGTTGGCTGTGGTATCATGATCCTTGCTATGGGACGGAATTGTTTTGTGATTTGAATGTCTAGTATGGAGGATGGAGTGTGAATCCCGAGCCGACCCTCGGGAGGCCGAATATGTTCCGCCCCCGGCCACTGGGATTGCCGGTGGCGTTGTCTGTTCTGGCTGCCTGTATCATTTTATTGGGAGGCTGCGGATCGAGCACGCACCTGGTCAAGCAGGACGTCGAATATAGACCTGCTGTGGCCAATGCTTTCTCCAGGGCCATCTCTGTCGGAACCGAAGCCAAGAAACGTCCAATCGGCAAACTCACCTCTTACCCACCTCTCCCCACTGATGAGAATTCAACACGGGTCCGGAAATTCGTCCGCGAATACGCTTATGGCCAGCGCGACGCCATGAGGCGCTACTTGGTCAATGCGGCAGAGCATCTCCCGACTGTCAAGGCCACAACAAAGGAGAACGGTCTTCCGGATGATATAGCCTACCTTGTAATGCTCGAATCCGGCGCGAATCCGGAGGCTCGCTCCCCGGCCAACGCTCTGGGCATGTGGCAGTTCATGTCGGCAACCGCGCGCAGCTATGGGTTGCGTGTGGATAGTTGGGTGGACGAACGGTTGGACCCTCAGAAGTCCACCAAGGCCGCGATGTTGTATTTGAAGGACCTGTACGGCATGTTCGGTTGCTGGCGGCTGGCGCTGAGCGCCTATAACTCGGGAGAGAACAAACTGAACAAGGTCCTTTGCCAGGAAGATGCTAGTGAGTATGACGAGATTTGCTCCAGCCGGCGTCTGAAACGTGAGACAAGGGAATTCTTCCCAAGATTTCTAGCCATGGCCCATATCGCCAAGAACCCTGAAAAATACGGCTTTGCTCGCCTGCCCGACAAGGCCGAAGAGTCTAAATGCGAGCTGATCACTGTGGATGGATCCTACTCGCTGGAAACTCTGGCTAGGTCAATGGGTGTGCCCCGCGGCCGTCTGGCCGAGTTGAATCCCGCCCTGATTAGGGGAGCGACCCCAGCAGGCCCATCGTACTCTCTCAGAGTGCCGGGCGGGAAGAGAGAGCTTCTGGCTGCCAAACTGAAGGATATGAGGCCTGAGCCTTCTTCCCGGACGCACATAGTGCACGTGGTAAACAAAGGGGATAGCCTCCCGAAGATCCTTCGACGCTACGGCATACGGAAATCGCAATTGGCGGGTCTGAATCCTGACGTAAACTTCCGTCACCGACTCCGCCAGGGGCAGAAAATTGTGGTCCCGGCGGAAGCAGCTGAGACCACCAAGAGACAGATCCGAAAAGGGGAACGTCTCTCCTGGCTAAGAGATGGCTTGGAATAGTAAACGCCGACCAAGAATCCCGCAATTAAGAAAGAAATTTTACCTACAATAGTAGTTGCACCGCCCTTCTTTCCGGAGCCTTGCCATCAGGACCGATAGTCAGCGTTTATAGTTACGTATTCCTCCGACATGTCCGTAGTGAGCAAACTTGCCTCGCCGTCGCCGGACTTGAGATCGAGCAGAATAGAGAACTCTCGGCCCCGCATCACTCTGTGTGCGGCTGATTCCCAATCACCAGACACCGCCTGCCCTTGTTTCACAATTGGGACTTCACCGATAAACAAGTCCACATTGTAGGGGTCGAAAGCCACCCCGGCCCGACCGGCGCTACAAAGTATCCGGCCCCAGTTGGGATCTTCACCGTGAAGCGCTGTCTTGACCAGAGGGGATTCAGCTATAGTTCGAGCCACCTTAGCGGCCGCGGCCGGTCCTGGCGCTCCGATCACTTTGACCTCTACCATCTTCGTGGCACCTTCTCCATCAAGGACGATCTGGCGCGCTAAGCTCATGCAAGCCTCGTTGAGTAATGAAGAAAAAACGTCGCGGTCCGCGCGGCTCCCGCCGAGTTCCCTAGCTTCGCTGTGTCCGCCGGCCATCACTATAGCCGTGTCATTGGTGCTGGTGTCACCATCAATGGTTATGCAGTTGAACGTGCGGCTGTTGGCCTCGGCAAGGCATTCCTTGAGCCAGCTTGATTCGACTCTGATGTCCGTGAGGATTACAGCCAACAAGGTAGCCATGTTGGGAGCAATCATCCCCGCCCCCTTTGCCATTCCCAACATTTTAAAGGGGCCTTTCGACGAGACGCCGCCGAGAAGAACGGTCTTCGGGCAAGTGTCTGTGGTCATCATCGCACCGGCGACATCCATGAACGTGCCATGGTCAAGCCCTTTAAGAAGCGGCGGTATTTGAAAGCGCATTCTGTCCACAGGTAAGCGCAGGCCGATAACTCCAGTCGACATGGGGACGATAAGGTCGGCTGCGAATCCCAGGCCCTCCGCCACTGCCGCGGTCAGGTCCACGGCATCCTGTCGGCCTTGTTCGCCAGTGTAGGCGTTAGCATTACCGGAATTTATGAGTATCGCCCGGCACGACCCGTTTGCGAGGCGTTTCCGAGTGATCCTCACGGGTGCAGCAAACACCAGATTGGTTGTGGTGACTGCAACGGCTGAAGCAGGAACATCCGACACGATAAGGCCGAGGTCAAGTCGGTCCGTGCCCTCGTGTTTAATCCCGGCCGCCGCCGCGCTAAATCTGAATCCGTGGATTGGTGGCTCTTTTTGGTTCAATCTTAGCTACTCCTCTATTTTGTGTACATTCACGCCCAGGCTGCGAAGTTCTCGAACAACTTGATTGCGGTCACGAAATACAATGCCCGCTATTCCCGCGCGCACAGCGCCTGCAACATTTTGCGTAAGATCATCGATGAATACAGCCTGGACAGGATCAATGTCGAATTCCTGAATTGCCTTTTCATAATAGGCGGCTGAAGGCTTCATGACGCCGAGATCAAAGGAGAGCGCAGCTCCTTTGTAAAACATCACCCGTGGAAACTTTTGGATAATGTATTCGTAGTGTATGCGGCTTGTATTTGAGACCAGCCATGTGCCGTAATCTTGAGAGAGAGACTCCCCCAGCGAGACCATGCCTTCATCTAGGCTAAAAATATTGCACCAGATTTCAAGGAAGTCATCACGACTCAAATCGGTTCCGAGAATGTCGGACACGGCTTCGTAGAACTGGTCTTCGTCCGTAACCCCAGTTTCCAATGCTATTGCCGGCTCACTCAGCAGATCGACAAAGGCTTGCCTATCGTCTTTCAATAGCCTTGCAGGCTCGGGTGGAAGGTGCGGAAGTAAACTGCGGAACGCGATTTCCCAATGAACCGGGATAAGCACGTTTCCCAGATCAAAGAGTATGTGATTGATCGTTCGTTTCATTATAATTGTGAATAACAAATTATCAGAAGAAGCGGGGACAAGTCCATTAGCGTTCGTCTTCTCCGGCCGGCGGACATGTCACACGCTGCCGGATTTGCTTGTCACACCAGGTCATGCTTCTGTTCAGAGATTGTTCGCTCGAGGCAGGGATTATCCCGGAGCAATATGTAGTCCGCACATTCTTCAACAAACTGCGAAACCACTTCCTGAAGCGTCTGATCTCGTTCTTCGGCTACGTGTTTCAACATAGCCCACATCTCGTCCAGCACGGGAAACGTTTCCTGTGTCAAAGTGAGGACTAGGGTGTTTCCACACCGACAATGTCGGTAGATCATTGTGAATGGCCGATGCATTACATCGCTGCAATCTTCCAGGGTGTGACCTTTAGGGGTGGTGGCGCACAGATATTGAGGAAAACTGCCGTACTTTGTTCCACACGTCCGACAGTCTTTCGGGAAAAGCTTTTCATCTTTTCCGATCGCTGCTAGGAGCCTTATGAATTCCAGGAAACGCTCGTCGTATTCACCCTGCGTCTCCTCGAGACAGGTCGGATCCTGCATGGCAACTCCTATTGCAAAGCAGGCTAATCGGGCTTACTGGACTCACCGCGTAGGACATTCCGCCACGCGTTGAAAATGGCTTTATTAGAAAGCCCTTTCAGCCCTGCTGCGCTTAGATCGCGTGAAATGCTCCAGCAGCTTGGATCGCTTTTCAGCCGGCGCCGCGTAATGTAGCCTCAGATGGCCTCTTTACGCTTTCTGTGAAGCCAGAGTTCTATCCTCCCGTTCAGGAGGAAAAGGACTGCGATGGATGCCAAGCAGACAATGGCAACCACAACAAGTGAAGTCCAGTCTTCGTCGTACACGGCACAGCCACAGAAACTGAGCATCACAGTCCCTGGTATTCTGCCCAGGGTACATACCAGAGCAAAAGTTACAAACCCCATGGGGTTGAGCCCCAAAATATAGCACAGAATATCCTTTGGAAAGCCCGGAATGACAAAGAGAAGGGTTGCGATGAACGTTCCCCTTCGCTCGGTGAGGAAATGGAACTTCGCCAATGTTTCGGGAGACACCGCCAATTTCACCAGTGGAAAACCTATGATCCTGGCGGCGAGAAAAGCTAGAACGGATCCGACCGTAAGGCCGACTGTAGAGTAGAGCAAACTGGGGACAGTCCCGAAAATGAATCCTCCCACAGCGCCGGTCAACTCACCCGGGATAGGGGCTACCACTACCTGAAGGACCTGAATGACTACGAACACAACCGGAGCCCAAGCGCCCCAGCTTTCAATATAACTCCGAAGCTGTTCCCTGCCCCTAAAAATTTCCCACATCCCATGGTAAAGTGGCGCAAGCACGCCCATGAACCCCAGGATTGCAACCAGCACTACTATCCCGGCCAGCAGGCTTACTGCCAGGATGACTCGTCGTCGGTCTTGCTCGTTCAGAATCTGCATCAGGAAACACTCGGATTTGGAGCCACACGCTGGTCCAGAGTCGCATCCATCGGAATAGACAGCGTGCGCATGATTTCGTCCTCCATACGTCTGACAAGTGGTGGAAAAGTCTTTGAGTTGATCGCAGAAATTCCTATCCCGTCATAACTGGCACAGATGTTGTCGACAGACAGTGGATCAACAAGATCCTGCTTGTTGAAGACTCTGATCATAGGAATCCCGCTAAGGTTGAGCTTTTCCAACAATCTCTCTACCGCGGCCATCTGCATTTCAAATGCATGATTGGAGCAATCAATCACGTGGAGGAGGAGGTCCGCGTCTCCAAGTTCATCGAGTGTGGCGGAGAAGGCCGCCACTAGCGCCTCTGGAAGGTCCTGCAAGAAGCCGACAGTATCGGTCACAATTACTTCAGTTTCTCGGGGAAATCTCAGCCGCCGACTGGTAGGGTCCAATGTGGCGAAGAGCTTGTCTTTTACAAGAATATCAGATTTCGTGAGATTGTTCAAAAGGGTTGATTTTCCGGCATTAGTATAACCCACGATCGAAATCACCGGTACGCCCCTTCTGTTCCGAAGCTCTCTTCGCAGTGAACGGCGCCTTCCTAGTTGCTGAATTTGTTTTTCCAAGAAACCTATTCGGCTGTGAATCCGACGACGGTCAATTTCCAGTCTGGTTTCCCCCGGACCACGACCGCCAATTCCGCCCGTCAGGCGCGAGAGAGCGTCATCCTTTTCCGCCAGCCTGGGGAGGGCATACTTCAACTGGGCAAGCTCTACTTGAATTTTTCCTTCGCGGGACTTGGCCCTTTGTGCGAAGATATCCAGGATCAGCTGCGAGCGGTCAATGACCTTCAGCTCGGTGAATTCTCCGACGGCCTTTACTTGCGCGGGACTGAGTTCCGTATCGAAGACCAGGAGGCCTGCACCCTTCTGGAGCGCGTCTATTACTATCTCCTTCAGTTTGCCCTTGCCTACCACAAAGCGAGGGTCCGCAACATTGCGACGCTGAATAGCCGTTCCAACTACGTCGACCCCACAAGATCGAGCAAGCTCCTTCAGTTCATCCAAAGATTCCTCGATCTCCCACTCTTTGCCTGTAGTTCTCCCTACCACATAGGCCCGCTCCGCGTCTGTCACAGAACGGGCTCCCACAGACCTTGATATCTCATCTTCCAGGGATTTGATAAAGCCTGTGAAATCCAGGGCAAGCAATGAAGGTTGAACAGGATCGAGCAACTGCCACACCTCGCCACGCGGATTATCCGGCAATAGGTGCGCAATACGGATCACCGTCGGCAAGCCGTTACCGTCAATGCCGACGGTCGCGACCAAATCCAGGCGCAGCAAGGCCAAGTCGGTCAAATCCTCCTGGCTGAGCGGCTCATCCTTGAGATGGGTATGGATCAGCCTCAGTCCTCTTAGCCGCCCCGCGCCGACCCGCCACCCATCCAGTTTGGGGATCATGATGGACCGTGCATCGCCCACCACCACCCGCCGAATGTTCCCCTTGCGATCAACGAGAATTCCTATTTGGCGACCAATCTCAGAGGAGAGTTCGGTCAGGTAGCGAGCCATCTCCTGGGTCACCACCCGGGCGGCGGGAATTCTCCTGAGGGCCAATTTCTCAACCCTAGTCCTCTGCGAGGCTTTCAGACCTCGGATCGAACCGGAAACTCCACTCAATCCAGACCCCCGTTCAGCACTCGGAGCTTGGATATGGTAATGTAGACGAATCCTTCTGTCAGCCTATTCTCCCTTCTTTTCGTTTTCCTCGGGAAGGATCTTTACGATGGCACAATGCTTTCGATCAAGATATTTGCGTGCCACCCTGAGCACGTCTGCCGCTTTAACTTCCCCTATCTTTTTGATGTACTCGGTTTCATAATCATATCCCAAACCGTAGAGAGTGTTCAAGCCGGTATTTTCAGCTCTGGACCATGAGCTCTGCAAAGAGATCAAGTGATTGCCGAGAAGGTTGGTAATCCCTCGGTTGAGTTCCTCATTGCTCACAGGCGACTTTTGTATAAGCTCTATCTGTTTGAATAAACCCTCAAGAGCACGACCGGCCTTGGGGACATCGCAAGCCATATAGAAAGCAAAGACGCCCGGATCGACACCGGGCCGAACGAACGAGGTCACCGAGTAAGCAAGAGATTCCTTATCCCTGAGTTCCAGAAATAAGCGCCCCCCCTGCCCCGCGAGGATATTGTTGAGCACGTCGAGCGGGTAACGATCCTTATCCGCCACGGTCGTGCCGCGGAACCCTATTACAATATGTGCCTTGGCCCTGGGAATGCGGACGATGTTCTCCCTAACCTTCTTCAAAGGTTCTTCAGCGGGGATCTCCGGACGGTCCAAAGCCTTTGCGGGAATCTTTCCGAACAGTTCGCTTATGCGATCCATGGTTTTTTGCGGGTCCATGTCCCCCACGACGGTTATCACCGTGTTGGAAGGGACAGAAAACTGCTCGTAAGTCTGCCTAAGATCTTCAGCAGTGAATCCGGAAACCGTGGCCAGTGTCCCTTCCTGATCGAATCCATAAGGATGCCTTTGGAACAGCGTGCTGTTGAGGACCTTGATCGCATAAGGCACCGGCCTGTCCGGCTCAGTTTTGATGCGGTTCAGGAGCAGGTTTCGTTCTCTCTCCAGCCTGTCCTGAGGAAACGTCGGATTCGTGTAAAGTTCCGCCAGCAATTGAAGGCCCGAATCCGCATACCGACTGAAGAAGTTCGCGTAAAGGCCGAATGAATCATATCCGGAGAAGCCATTGAGACGACCGCCCATGTCTTCTACTTTCCTAGATATCTCTACTTCGCTCATGTTGCCGCTACCTTTGGTCAACATCTGGGCGATGAAGTTCATTATCCCTTCATTCTCTTTGTTTTCGAACCGCTTTCCGCCGAGACACGCTATTCGGAATGAAATAACGGGATTGGAATCATCGGGCGACAGCACCACTCGGATCCCGTTGGGGAGCGTGCCCGTTACCACGCGTGAAGCTGTCATGGCTTCAGTGCCGGCAGCCTTTGTCTGAGGTTTGAATGAGTTTACGATTGCAGCGAGCTTCTCCACCTGGAATCCCTCGAGATCACCTTCGGGCATCAGAACGGAAACACTCACGTTTGGGGGCACGAGGTACTGGGAAACTATGGTTGATACTTGCTGCGGGGTCACCGCGTTATTCAGCGTGAGGTACTTTTCCTCGTAATTGGCATCGCCAATGTCGGCTTGAAAGCTGCCTATACTCCGGGCCATGCCCTGTACCGTTTCTCTTGCGTACACGTGCTGGGATTCAATATGAACCTTCGCGCGCTCCAACTCTTCCGTGGGCGGAGGCTCTTTTGCCAGGCGAGCGACTTCTTCCATTATCCCTTGGGTCACGGCTTCCAGGTTCTTGGCGTCAAGGGTTGCAGAAACCACCATGATGCCTGGTTCCTTGGGGGTGAGAGCGTAAGCGGAGATTGAATGTACCAGAGCTTTCTCCTTCTTGAGAACTCTCACGAGACGAGAGCTTTCCCTGGATCCCAGGATATCGCCGGCCAAATCCAGGGCATTAACATCCGGACCCTTCATGGACTGAATATGAAAAGCCATATTTAGCCTTGTTTCCCTGGAATTGCGGTCTCTGGTGAGCGAACTCCTGATCTCCTTCTGAGGGGGCTCCACGGGTCTGGGCACCCTGAAAAAACCTTTGGCCTTGAAGTCACCCGCGTAACGCTCGATTTCGCCTCGCAGCTTGACGCTGTCCACATCTCCTACAACGAGCAAAAACATGTTGTCTGGAGCGTACCATTTCTTCCTAAAATCAAGTATGTTCTTCTGAGTAAACTTTTCGACGTCCTCCTTGTACCCGATAACGGGCCACTTATAAGGATTGCTCAAGTAAGCAGTCATGAATAGCTGCTTTGATGCTACCCTCTCGGGGCGCTCCTCTCCTTCGAGAATCTCCTCAAGGACGACCTGTTTTTCTTTGTCGAGTTCCTTCGGATCAATAACAGGCCGCAATACGGCATCGGTAAGAATATCCAGACCCTGGGACGTTGCGCTGGAAGGCACGGTGATATGGAACACCGTCTCGTCCCAACTCGTGTAGGCATTGATTTCTCCTCCAAGGGCTTCTACCTCGGCAGCAATCTGTCCTACACCTCGCCGCTCCGTCCCTTTGAAGGCCATGTGTTCAATGAGGTGACTTATGCCTAGCTCCGATCTCTCTTCGTCGGCGCTTCCGACCATCACCCAAAGCTGGATGGAAGCCACCTTACGGGCGTGGTCCTCCTTAATAAAAACATCCAGACCATTTGGTAGTGTAAAATGCTTCAACTTTTCCTCCATCGCATTGGCATTGATAGGAACAATCCAGAGCAGTACCGTGGCAAGCATCCATCCAACGATGGAAGTGAGTTTGTGAAATTGCGCCATTACCATCTCCCTTGTGACCTTTTTCTTAATATGTGTGCATCGCCGGCATAACCGACAAGGAGAGCCCGACCTCCAAAAAAGGTCGAGACTTCCCTTAGTCAACTTGGACTCCAATGCCTGTACTAGCTGGTTGATCAGGTCCAGGAACGGGGAAGGCCAAGCTTGGGATTGATCCCGGCAACGCACGATAAGACACCCCTTCCTTCCCGGCGTTCCTTTTTTTGTTTTCCACGTACGGCGTTGCTCGCGGGGGTCATAATGCACTACTGTCAGCGCAGCACCGAAATGCATCGAGTTTTTTCGTCCGAGTCAAGTGGGCCTCGCGTCTCCACCGGTAAGGTTTTCCTCCAGTGACCGGAGTCTTTCCAAGACGGCATCTCCCGGAACAAGCCTGGAGAATTGCTCCGTGTACAGTTCGGCCTGTGCCTCGACTATTCTTCTGAGAGTATTACGATGCTCACGGTCCACACGCTCGCCTATCTCGCGAAGCACATCCAGGACCTTTAGATTGAGCAACCATTTTGGAATAAAGGGGACTATCACCGAATTGAGGATGGCGTCAAGCAAACTGAAACCTCCTCCCACCACAATTTCCGCTGTGACAAGGAACAAGGCCCACAAAGTATAAGATCCGTAAAGTTTGAGTTCGTCAGTCCGTGACAGCCCATCCCTGAATCGGTTGAACTCGGCTTCGAGCAGATGCTCCATGCCCGGAAAAGCCGCGTCGTAGTGGGATCGAATCTCTTCAGAGGACCATCTGGGCACGTCAGTACGAGCTACCTGACAAAGATCTTCAAGGGCTGGATTTGAAGAGAGCATCTCCGCGATGGCCAGGTTAAGCCTTGCCGTCGCCCACTCTAAAGGTTGGAGCTTTGCTACGGCTTTGGCCGCTTCGAAGTCCTCTGCGCGAATATCCCTTTCATCATGCTGGCTCATGGGTCCAAGGCCGCGGGAAACAAAGATTTCGGCAACCGCACCGAACAGATTCCTTACCGCATTACGGACCATCATTCGCGGAACGAATAGGATATCGTACTTGCGCAAGAGGCGCTGAAGCCGATTCCGAATCTGAAGTTCCATGTCGTCGGAAACAATTGCATCCAAGCGGGCTTCCATTCCTCTTGAGACTTCCCCCAGGATACGGCTAATTTCAGAATTGACATCCACCACCCGCTGGACCTGAAATTCAAGCGAACTCGTCAAGTCATTCAAGCTGGCCACTGCTCGTTTCCGCAGCCGGCGAAGTTCTTCCTCGCGGATGTCCTTCCCGGATCTCCCACTTGCCCCGGCCAACAGCTCTGCAAAAGCGGGGCGGTTCCGCAGACCCGGAATGAGGTCCGGCGAGGGCTCCAGCCTGTCGATCCTGATCGGCTCAGCCTCGTAACTCAGTGCGTGGATCAGTCTCTTGAAGTCATTGTACGCTGTGTCGGAAACAACCTTGTTCATCACAAAGATCGCGTTCTTGCCCCATTGCCTAGCCCGGGCCTGCATTTCGTGGCCGGTGAGATCCGCGTATTTTTCCTGGGAAGTAATGAAGACCAGGATGTCGCTGATAATGAAGAAATCGTCTGCAATGGCTCGGTTGGAAAGCTCGACGCTGTCAAAGTCGGGAGTGTCCACGAGAACAAGGTCCTCAAGTCCCGGATTCTCGTGCGGGAACACCACCGCGTGTGACTCCCCATCTGAGCCCAGAAACGGCGCGGCTCCCAATTGACCGGCGAAGGTTTGGCTCACCAGGATGACAGCTTCCAGGGTGGAAGGTCTCCGAAAGCCGACCTCGCTTATCTTGCAGTCTGCCAGCGAATTGAACAGAGTGCTTTTACCTGTCCCGGTTCCTCCCACGAGACAGACAATAGGGGGAAAATCGCTATCCAGCGTTGATTTCCAGAACAGTGCGGCGAGAAGTCGCTTCGTTTCAGAACGCTTTTCTTCTAAAATTGGTTGTGCCGCCAACCTTTTGTCGAATGATAGCGCGAGGTTGTCCGCAAAATCCTTCACTCTCTAAGTCCTCATCTACGGGTTGGCGGCAGAAAATCCGGAACTCCCGCCCATTCAACGTGTGGCAGCCTCCGATTTGAAATCCCCTTGTGCCCGGTAAACATCAGGACGAAGGCAGCTCATACCAATGCGCCTTCTGACAGGCAATGCGGATTCGCTTTCCAGCCGGCAAACCTCGGTAGGGGCAGACCTGCGTGTCTGCCCGCTTTTTGGACTCACTCGCGGGTGCGCGCCGTATCAAGGCTATCTCACTTCCGTGAACGCGAAATGGTCTCGGTGACGCGGCCTGCTGCCAACTTTGCCGGGCTTCCGGCTGACACCCGGATAGTATCATTATTGTAGTAAAAGTAACTATTGAGTCGGTTGAAAGTGGGATTTGAGAAACGGATTGTTCCCTTTGGATGCACCACATGCCGAAGCCGTCATGGCGATCTGTGGCAATCAGTTGTTCTGTGTATCTAATATTTTTCGCACTGCTGGTGGGATAAAGATTCCTTCCAGGTTGAGTCTTCGGAGTGACTTAGCCAGAACAAGGATCTTCCTGCGTCTTGAATCTTTTCTGTTAATGAGAATCATGGGCTTTCCGGAGACCCGACAATACCCCCCATCGCTCCTTATGCCGCCGATTCCAAGGTTTTCATACCTCAACTCGACTCCAAGGCGATTGGCGATTTGTTCGAGATGCTCCAGCAGTAACGTTTCGTTCATGAAACCGGACCTCCCGTTTCCTGCCGGTCAAAACCCGTTAGACTGCCTTGTAGACATTGTCAAGAGGAATCGACCGAGCATCGGCTTACAAATTTGGTTGTTTGGGTGAGGATTTTTCACCGTTGATACGAATTTGTCTTGACAATTCACTCTGGTATGGATAACAATGTGCAATCCTTTAGTGAATCTTGAACCTTTTAACATTTCAGGAGGAATTCCAATGACCAGAGCCGACCTCGTAAAGAAGATGGCTGAAGAAGCGGGCATCACTAAAAAGGCTGCCGCCTCTGCACTCACCTCCCTGGTGGGAGCGATCCACGAGTCTCTGAAGAAAAAAGAAGGTAAGATACGAATCGCCGACTTGGGCACCTTCAAAGTTATCAAGAAGAAAGCGCGCACCGGTGTAAATCCTCAAACCCGTCAGAAAATTAAGATCGCAGCAGCTAAGGTGCCACGTTTCAGCGCGTCCAAGGCCCTGAAGGATGCAGTCAAAAAGACCAAGTGATCCTCGGAGTTAGGAATCTGCCATGAACAAATCAGATCTTATTGTGGCCCTAGCCAAAGAGGCGGACCTTCCTCTAAGGAAGTCCGAAGAAATTGTCAATTTGGTCTTCGACACCATGTCCACAGCGCTCATTGACGGCGATCGCATAGAGATCCGCGGTTTTGGATCGTTCATGGTGAAGGAATATAAGGGCTACACCGGAAGGAATCCAAAAACTGGGGACAAGATAGCTGTGTACGAAAAAAGGCTCCCCTTTTTCAAGACAGGGAAGGAACTAAGAGAAAAGGTGGATGGGAGCAACACATAAGAAAAGGTTATCTCACCGGTAAGCGTTCACCTTTTCTCCGAAGGAAATTCCTCGCAACAGGCGAACGCTTACCTGCAGTCTCCGCTGTTGATTCTGCTACTCACAACAATTATGATGTAGGGGGGTAAACCGGCATCAGCCCGGTGGTGCTGTGGTCCGCGCCGAATGCCGGCGCAAGAGCCGAGGCTTGTGCAGCACGGGCTCAGCGTCCCAGGCGCCCGTCTAATGTTTGTTTCGGTGCGTCCAAAGACCACAGACGTCAAGATATTAAACTCCCCCTTTACGAAAGGGGGGATGCGCGTCGTTCGGGGTGAAGTTACCATTTGTGGGCCGCAATAACGTGCGGTCGCGCAAATTTCGGTTTTGACCTTACAGAACTGCTCTCTGGCGGATGGTCGTGCAACTCTACAACGATATCAATCAAATCGGTGAAATACTCTACTCCAAGGGCTTCCTGGACGATAACGGCTTGGTGCGACTTCAGGAAGCGGAACTCTACATCAAGGATCGCTTGTCCCAGGATGTTGCTAAACAAGTGCGAGCATCAGTCCCCCATGCGCATCAAACCACAGCCGTGGAAATTATCGCAGATATGAAGCTTTCCGGCCCCCGCGGCTTGATCGAGGAGGCCACCATCGTTGAGGCATTGGCCGACTCCCTGGGACATCCTTTTATGAGACTGGAAGCCCTGGAGTTGGACCCGGATTTTGTCACTCGAACACTGCCGCAAAAATTTGCCGACCGTTTTCTGCTGGTTCCTGTAGCTGAACTCAATGGAAAATTGCGTGTCGCCATCTACGACCCCACTCTGGAAGAGGTCCTCGAAGATGTCTCCCGCGTATCGGGTAAAGACCTCGAGGTCGTGATATCCCCCAAGTCGGACATCATGAAGATCCTCCTCGAATTCCACGGTTTCAGGGGCTCTATCAAGGCCGCAGCAGAGAAACACATCAAGTATTTCAAGGAACTGTCAGACCTTGAACGGCTCTCTGAAATCAAGAGCCTCGAAGAGATTTCGCACACTGACAAGAACATTCGCACCGCCGCGGACGCTATGTTCCGCCGGGCCCTTTCCCAGAGAGCCAGTGACATCCATATCGAACCTAAACGGACTAACACCCAGATCAGGATGCGCATAGACGGAATATTACACGATATTGACTGGATACCCTCTGCGCTCCATCAGGCCTTCACTTCGCGCATCAAAGGGATGGCTGCACTGGACATCGCTGAAAAACGGCGTCCCCAGGACGGCAGAATAAAGTTGAGCACGCGTAACCGTGAAATAGAAGTGCGAGTCTCTACTGTCCCGACTGCTTTCGGGGAAAAAACCGTGTGCCGGATTCAGGATCCGGACCTGCTTTTCATGGATCTGGAAGAGCTTGGCCTCACTCCTCTTGACTTGACCACATTCCAGGGCTTCATTAATCGTCCGCACGGCATCGTCCTGGTCACCGGACCGACCGGGTCAGGCAAGACCACCACGCTCTACTCTGCCATGAAGGTCCTCGCTACTGCGGATAGGAACATAACCACCATTGAGGACCCTGTTGAGATGGTGTTCGAGCGATTCAATCAGATCAGCGTGATGCCTGCGGTCAGCATGCTCCACAATCCCGAGGAGAAAATGACCTTTGGGCCGCTCATGCGCCATGTGATGCGGCAAGACCCTGACGTTATAATGATAGGAGAGATCAGAGACAATGAGACAGCTCAACTGGCCGTGCAAGCTGCGCTGACCGGGCACCTCGTCTTCTCCACTCTTCACACGAATGACGCGTTGAGTGCTGTCAACCGGATGTTGGACCTGAGAGTCCCGAGTTTCCTGTTTGCCGGCACTGTTGTGGGGTTGATGGCCCAGCGGCTCATTCGAAAAGTATGTCCGTATTGTACGCAGGAGTATTCGATTGAGCTGAAGGACTTGAATAAGAGAGGGTTTAACTTCGAGGGGCCTGAAAGAGTATTGCTCAAGAGGGGACAGGGATGCTACCAGTGCCGTGACACCGGATATTTCAAGCGGGAGAGCGTTTACGAAGTGGTAGCGGTTGACGATGACCTGAGCAAATTGGTAACAGATTCTCCGGACATGATTGCCATGAAGGAAATGGTCAAGAAAAAGAAGTTTAGCACACTCTGGGAGAATGCCATTCGAAAAATGCTCAACGGCGTCACTACGCCTGAAGAAGTCCTGCGCGTGGCACAGCCTGACCCGCACTTTAACGAACCAATTCATTTGCGCAGTACAATGGGACGGGTCCAACAAAGCTGAAGCGTGGGCTGCAAAACCTATGAGTTTTTTGAAGAGTAATCGGGGAGGGCCTTTTTGCAAGAAGGGCCTCCCCGATTTTCTGCCATCAACAAGGAGGTTCACTATTCGCAAGAGATTCCCCACAATTAATGTTGTGTTATTCGTTCTTACCGCGCTGACCACTACGGCAGTAGGCGCTCTTTATGCCAACGACACATTTGACTCGTGGATTTCGTTTTACTTACGGGGCTGGGTCTTTTCGGTGCCTCTTATGACCATACTCCTTGTGCATGAAATGGGGCATTACCTGACAGGGAGGCGGCATTCACTGGATGTGACCCCGCCTTACTTCATCCCGGCGATACCGCCTCTCGGGACATTTGGCGCTTTCATAAAGATTCGTTCCCCGATACCTAATCGGAAGGTCCTCTTACAGGTAGGTGCGTCCGGACCCATGGCGGGGGCGCTCATAGCGATTCCTTTGCTCATCGTGGGCTTGTACCTGTCTGAAATGCGGCCTCAAATGGGCGAGGCCAAGGGTTTTCAGTTTGGCACCTCGATTATTTTGGAGCTGTTATGTCTGCTGAGGTTCGGTGAGTTCTCTTTCAACGCCACGATTCTCTTGCACCCCACTGCAATGGCCGCGTGGTTCGGCCTGTTTGTTACCTCGATGAATCTGCTTCCCATCGGGCAACTCGATGGCGGTCACGTGATTTACGCGCTTTTCGGGCCGCGTCGGGCGCATATTATATCGGTCATTGTGTTCGCGACTCTGATTCCATTAGGGATTCTTTTGTGGCCTGGTTGGTTTATGTTCGGAATTCTGACGTTGTTCCTGGGATTACGACACCCCCCTCCCCTCGACCCTTATACGCCGCTGGATCGCAGCGGTCGACTGCTGGGCTGGGCGGCCATTGTGCTGTTCCTCCTGACCTTCATCCCAGTCCCTCTCAATTTTGTTGAGTAGGCGGCCGGTTGAAAGCTAGCGTTCTCCGGGAACCCCTTTTTTGCAAAAAAGTGTTTCCCGGACCCTCACCCAAAAACTCCTATCTATTGCAGCCGGTTTCATCAACGGCACATCTCTGGTATGGCCGAAATACTGTCTGCCGGTTGCAAACTATACGCATGTAGATTCAAGGGAGCAGGATCAGGGGCGCCTACTTGTAAGAAGGGCCTCCCCGATTTCGTTGTCTACGGATTGGCAGAGCAAAACATTGACACGCGGCTGAGGTTTGGTCTATTTTTGAAGCCTTCTTTACGCATGTCAGAAAGGCCGGGGTAGCTCAGTGGCCAGAGCAGCTGATTCGTAATCAGCAGGTCGTGGGTTCGACTCCCATCCCCGGCTCCACACGCGGGACAACCTCGCGACCACCAGGCCAGTTGCAGGTAGCGTCTCCGCATTCCCGACGGAATCAGCCGACCGTACACTTGCTGTGATTCGGATCAGTGATATATCATAAGGACATGAGAGGAAATTGAGATGACAACCCCGCGCGAAATCGAGGCGCTGCTGGCCTCTCTGAGCCGTGCAGAGAAGGCACAACTGCTGCAATGGATAGTCCATGACCTCGGCGACGCATTTCCCGGAATTGAGAGTGATCCGCTGGTAAGCGGCGGAGAGCCCCGCATCGTGCGCACTCGCATTCCGGTCTGGGTATTGGTTCAAGCCAGAAATCTCGGAATGAGTGAAGCCGACATTCTCCGTTCCTATCCAACCCTGCGTGCCGAGGACTTGGCGAACGCGTGGGCCTTTTACCGTTCACACCGGGATGAAATCGATCGACAGATCCGGGACAACGAGGCAGCGTAGAAAGCATGGCCCGGATCTACGCCGATGAAAATGTTCCCCTTCCCGTGGTCGAAGAACTGCAGCGACTCGGTCACGACGTCCTTACCACGTTAGATGCCGGCAATGCTGGAAAAGCCCTGCCTGATGAAGCTGTCTTGGGGTTCGCAGTTGCACATAACCGGATTCTCATCACGCTTAACCGGAAGCATTTTATTCGATTGCATTCGTCCAATCCGGATCATCGTGGCATAATCGTCTGTTCAGTCGATCCGGATTTCAGTGCACAAGCAATTCGTATTCAAGAGGCTGTCGGGGTCACCCCATCACTCGAAGGCAAACTGATTCGGGTGAACCGCCCGGCTTAGGGACGGATTGATTCCGGCCGTTACCTTTCCAGAGAAAACTGGATGTCCCCGAGAGTGGCTCATACCAGAGGAACTGGGATGGTACGGTGATTGTGAGGCATCAAGCTGGAGACGAAGGCAAGCGACGCGGTTCCCTTTATTCACTACGTCCTGCGTGGGCTTCAAAAACCAATTTTGTCCATGAGTGACGACAATGAGTAAGGATAAGAGCAATTATGAGAAAGGAGACAGATTTGGGCGCTGGGTGCTCGTAGGGCGACTAGGCAGTGGTGGCAATGGAGAAGTATGGCGTGCCGAGAATGAGAAATCGAAAATTGCGGCGATAAAATTATTGAGAAAGAATAAGCTGAGCATTAAAGCTTATCAGAGGTTTCGGGATGAAGTGGGTGCTGTCATAAAGAACTCGGATGTCGGCGGCATCTTGCCTGTACTCGATTCTTGCTTGCCAGTAGATCTTTCCGCTCAAACACCATGGTACGTCATGCCAGTTGCAACCCCTCTTGAAAAGTATCTCAGGAGTAAAGATGTGCAACACATCGTTACTTCTATGATTTCCGTTGCCCGAACTTTGGCGCGACTGCATGAGAGAGGTGTGTCTCATCGAGATATAAAGCCATCGAACCTTTTTCACTTCAAAGGGGCACCCTGCCTAGGTGACTTTGGCTTGGTTGATTACCCTGGAAAGAAAGATGTGACTGGATCACGGGAGGCAATCGGGCCTCGTTGGACTATAGCCCCCGAGATGAGAAGACGCGCTGCCACCGCAGATGGGCCGCCAGCCGACTCCTACTCTCTTGCGAAGACTCTTTGGATATTCCTGACTGGACAAAAGACAGGTTTTGACGGGCAATACAACTCTGCTTCCGACAGCAACATTAATATTGAGAGTTATCACCGAACGATATATGCAAAACCGCTTAACGATCTATTCTATGAGTGTACGGACAATGATCCGTCTAAGAGGCCAGGGTTACACGATTTTGCGGACAGACTCGAGTCTTGGATTAGGTTGAATGAGGAATTTCGAGTACGTAATCCAGCGCAGTGGAGGGACTTGGAACGTGAGTTGTTTCCAGCCGGGTCACCTACAAGGGCAATTTGGGACCGACGCGACGACATCGTCGCGGTACTTAAAAGGATAGCAGTCGTCGGAGACCTAGCACATATGTTCTTCCCGACTGGCGGCGGTCTGCATCTAGTAGATGTGGGGGAATCAACGGAGGAAAATTGCATAGAGCTGTCAGGTGGAGGACATCCTTACATTGTGAAACCTAGGAGGCTAATTTTTGATTCATTTGGGTCAGATTCAAAATGGAACTATTTCAGACTCGAGACGCATGCATTAAGCATCGTTGGCGACTATGATTACGATTTCGACGGCAAGCAGGAACAGTTGACAGAGATTTCTCCGGGATTATACACCTGCTATGAGTGTTATAAATTCGACGACTTTGATGGAGACCACTTGCCGGAGTCTGCTCGCACTGTGGTTAGGGTCTTGGAGGGCGATTTTGTTATTTTTCCGGTGATTTCTCCCTATAACCGCGATCGGACAACCTACGATGCCAGACATAACAGGGTCGATGCGGACGAGTTCAGAAAGTATATTGAAGACCAACTGCCTCGATCTTAACCCGCTGCGCCTGTGGAAAATCGCGCTGGAACTGCCTTTGTCAAGCCCAAAAAGAAAAGACACAGCGTTAGAAAATTGACCCAGCCCGAGATCAAGTTGCTGAATAGAATTATGGGGCTATCTGGTTGACTCCACCACATACTACCCGTAGTATGTGACTATGGCTGACTACCCGAGGACGATTGTTGAGCTTGAAGAGCGTTTTCAGTCGGACGACGCCTGTCGTCACTACCTT
>JBKQMK010000374.1:0-3714 GCA_052146735.1 Desulfomonilaceae bacterium
TCTGAAGCACCCTGGGTAAAGTCCTCGAGGAAGCTCTTCACATTGACTTTTTTTCTGGCTTCGTCTTGGCTCACGCTCGACCTCGGCAAAGTCTCACTTCCACCTGGGACATGATACCCTTGTACGGGCACGATATTCAAGCTGGCACACGCGGCGATGGGATAAGCCTTGACAAAGCCGGGCATTTGAGGGTAGCGTTTCGTATTCACAAAGGGCCGTTAGCTCAACTGGTAGAGCAACTGACTCTTAATCAGTAGGTTTGGGGTTCGAGCCCCCGACGGCCCACCAAAGAAATCAACCAGTTATCCCATATTCCGTTCCGTGATATTTTCTTTTGCTGCACCCTTGCTGCACTCCGAAACAAGACAAACGTATCTTTGACTTAGCTGTGTAGTTCAAATCCGAGCGTTCCTTCGTAGTCCCCCCGGTCTGCCCCCTTCAAGAAAAGTTTTGTGAAGCGTCTAGCCACATGGCCAAAGCCGCTATGCCGGAATGCACGGCAGGCCGAAAGCTGGCACCATCAGAGAAAACCTTGCGGAGCCGCAAAGCGCCCGCATTCCTCTGAAGTGTTGCCTCTGTCTGCGGCCTGACGGTGCCACAAAGTTAAAGACAATTCGAATTGAGCAGAGCCGCTACCTGAAATTTTCTATGATCGCAGATAATTTCTTCGGGCAGCCTTTACTCATCCATTCCCCCCACGACAAGCGCCGTCAGCCTGCGAACCGAGAGCGATTATCAAAGACGTTCATAAGGCCAGAACTGCTAAAGAGAAAGGGCAGAGGGACCAATAGGCGTCTCATTTGGGGACAGGACACCTCGTCTGGTCTTCATCGAAGGAGATCACTATTTCTCGCCTTTCATTGCTGTGGTAGCCCTATAGACACCTCTGAGAATCAACCAGACCACTAAAGTAATGAGGACAGAACAGATGGCCCCGAAGATTACGGAATCTAGAATTGTCATTGACCGAAGAGTCTCATGGGGTTGAAAGAAAAACACGTAACCGAGAAATATAGCTAACCCAATGGGGGACGCCGCCTTCCACAACGCTGGTGGCTTATTAGGCGGTTTATCCGTATTAGACGCTGAAGCCTTTCCATCTACAGCACCCCCGGTGAGTTGCTTTCGTTTGCCCCCCTTCCGTTGATACTTAGAAACCACGATGCCACAAACGGGACATTCCTCGAATTCTCTGTCCAGAGATGTCCCGCAGGCTGGACATGTGGAATTCGATAATGCTTTAGCCAGACGCTTCTCGGGCATGTCAACTGACGCTGGGTTGTCAAGGGACTGACCGACATCGGCCGTTGCAGTGGACGGTATGTTCAATGCATTTCCGCATCGTGCGCAGAAGTTTGCTCCTCCCACCCGCTTCGCTCCACATTTAGGGCAAAATAGGATATCGTCAGATTCCATGGATGAATCGGATTCTTCTGTAGGAATCTGAACGTTGCGTGACAACTCTCGTATTCCGCTTGCCTGTGATTTAGCTGAAGTATATTTCCCCGGTGTATCGTTTTCTTTGACAATCCCTGCTTCCAGTAATCCGCCTAAGAGCTTGCGCAATTGCTCTTCCGAAAGCCGATGCCGGAGCCTGACCTCTTCAAAACCCTTCTTGGCCTTGAGATCTGTCACAAGGTCCTTTAAGGCTATTCCTGGTAGTTGGTCTTCATCCTTGAACACATCCCGGATGATTGCACAACCCTTGCAAGGCGATTCATCCTGCTCCAGCGGCAGGCCGCACCTTGGACACGTTGATGAAGGCTTTTCAGGCAGTTCTTCGTATTGCACCAGCCCGGAGGTGAAAAGCTTTTGGAGTACACCATCCAGGGCAGCGCCAGTCAGATTATATTTGGTTTTCAGGTCCCTATAATTCACACCGGCCCGGATGTCGGCCACCAATTCCTTGCCGCTAATCTTTTGCTTCGGCATGATGCCCCCCGATAACAAGGCAGTTACCCTAGAGGGAAGAACCTTCGGTTGCGGAAAAAGGCGCCGCTTGCCATCTTTTGAGCCAATACGCAGGAGCGTCCGGATTCTAGCAGCTTTTTCCCGTGGATGCTCACTTTTTTGACCACGCCTGAACACGAGGAGGATTCAGGACGGCAAAATCGGGTCTTTTACAAAGATACAGGATCGGCTACACCACCATCAGAGAGAACTTGCGGGTCCGCAACGCGACCGCATTCCTCTGTTCTTTTATCTGAAAGCTGGGCGAAGTTTGGAGAAAGCTCTAACGCCTTGGAACACTTTATTAAACCTTGCTGAGAGCAAACCCGTTTCAGTCAATGTGGATTCTTTGCCGGGGGCGCATGTAACTTATGGATTGTGCCGATTATTCTTTGCGCCGCCGTTTCGTTTTGTAAAGCGGATTATCCGGCGTCCTGAGCGGCCCGAAGTTTTCAGTCGATTGGAGATTCAACGTCAGTTTTCGTGTTCGTTTCTCTTCGGCCAGGCCGCTGGGAGGGTGCCTCAACCCACTCGCCGCTAGAATCTTGCTCCAGAGCAACACATTTTTTTTCAATTCTCATCAGGAATTTCTGACCGGCTACGATCATCTTCTCACCTAGACCATTCTCGGAAAGGTAATTGTGGGCTCTGTCAGCCAGTTCATCAAAACTTCGATCTTCATTAGGTCCTACCGGCCTGCTCTTCATTACAGTCTGTTCTAGTCGGGCCTTCGTGGCCACTAGAGCGCTGTAACTTTTCACATGCTTAGCCAGATCTTCGCCTATCGGAGTACCCTTGCGAGCCGCCGCCTCAGTTTGCTGCCGGATAGACTCTCCGTAGAATTTGACAATGTCCGTGACCGTGGAGAGCATTTCATCGGAGGGAAGGCAAGAGACCTCAGCAGGAAGTTTCAGGGCGGCCTGGGAAACAAGGCGGCGGCGATTCTGCGCCCAGTAGGGGGGCGATTCTCTTACGGAAGAGTGAAACAGATTGTTGAAGGCTGTTCTCGCTACCACTCATACCGCATTTACGCAAATGGCGGGCAATGGAACGGTTGCTGAGTCCGCGCTGCATCTGAAGAAATACTTCGTATAAGCTAGCGTCGGGCAACTCCAGAATAGCGGGAGCAGAGCCCCTTGTTCCCCTCCCCATTACCCGAATCTGATCCAATATTTTATTCTGGCCGGACATAAACTCTTACTCCTATCAAAAAAGTGCTGGTCACATCTGACGTCACCTAGCGTTGTCGGGAAACTACCGCATTTATTGTGGGAACGCGAGCTATTTCTGCTGTCACAGCAACGGTCTGACAAGGTGATTTTACCATTGCCCCCTTCAAAATCTTGTCACTGTGAAAAAATTGGCTGCCGTAAAGAAGGTCACTATCTCGGCCCGGTGGAGGGCCAGGGCCTTTATGATTTTCGTACTGGGGGGTGGGGGCCTTGTGGCCAGGTAGTCAAATGGCAAGGACTGCCCGGCGCTATGCGGGTCGGGCTGGACTAGTTCTGTCGATGCCTCGGATAAGCAGGGGCAATGAGTCAGGTCATTCGGCCCGCCACGGACAAAGAATCAGTCTCTTTATGTCATCTAGCCGCCCTCACATGCCTACGTTTCCTGCGCAAGGCGTTCACTCCAACACACTTTCAAGGCAGAAGCATGTCAGCTTTTGTTGTGTCCCGGCTTCCCTACAGACTTTACCCAAACCACATTTGGCGCAGAGTCGTTGGATCTCTTCCTCGTGGACATCCAAGGTTCCCCTAACTT
>JBKQMK010000375.1:0-14119 GCA_052146735.1 Desulfomonilaceae bacterium
CTGGTTGGCTCCAGGTCTGAACCGGTCCGCTCCAACATGGGACGCAACCGCTGTAACAGACGCTTCCCGGAGGGCTGCCAACGTTTGCGGGCGGAGGTTGCGAAGTGTAGCCTCCGGTCATGGGAGCTGCACCGGTCCGGCTCCCATAAGCTTGCGCCGGGGCTGCCCAACCACTTGTTTGGCCGGTACTTCCACTATATGCAATTGCCGGGCACCACGAAACGTAAACCGGTCCATTCCAGGTTTGCTCCCAGCCGCCGTAGCAGACAGCGCTGGGAGTGCCGGCAACATTTTGCGGCTTATTCTGGGCTACGTACGAGCCGTTAATTTCTTTTATCCGCCTCGCTCCGGAAGAGGCATGCCGCTTCTCCGCCTTGGTATAAGTCTTCTTTGGGCCTCCCGTGAGCGCCCAAGCTGGAGAAACCAATGATGTGGTCACAGCAAATGATACAGCCACCAAGACCAATAATATGCTTAGGTGTCGGTTAATTTCCATGCTGCGTCCTCCAACTGTCCATTGGACCTTGCTTTGTCATTCAATTTGTTTAGATGCGGGGAACGGTCAAAAGGTTCACGTGGAGAGTTAGGGGTTGCCGTTAAAAAGCCTGTGACCTGCTCCAGCAAACCCCGTTCGCATTCAAGGCCCCTTTTTTCTTGACAAATGAGTTCACCACAATCTACAAATGAAATATGATGGATGTGTTACGTAATGATAAAGCTCACTGAGAGTCTACAGCAATTATGGGGTGGACAATGATAAAGAAAATTCTTTCAATGATGTTGTTCCTGGTTTTGATGGTGAGCTTGGCAGCGGTTACACTCGTACAAGCGGATGCCAAAACCGAGCAGGAGGTCAAAGATTTCCTCGCTCAATACGAAGCCGCCTACTCGAAAAAGGATTTGGGCGCATTAATGAAATTGATTGCACCGGGGGCTGAAGTCGTTTTCTTTGAGGCTGACGAAAAAGGGCGTTACGTAGGCCCAGACCAGATCAAGGCAGCATATGAGAACAGTCTGAAGCATGTCAAATCTATAAAGGGCGATTACAAGTGGACCTCAGTGGGGTCAAAGGGCGATGTCGCGTGGTTTGCAACCGAGGTGTTGTTCAACGTAGACACCGGGGAGGATAAGTTCAAGCAACTAGGTCGCTGGACGGGCGTGCTCGAGAAAAAGGACGGCAAATGGCTTCTGCTTCAGTCCCACTTCTCGTTCCCTGAGCAGGAGGGGCCACCCGAAAAATAGCTAAGGTCTTTTCGAGGCCCGTAGCACCCGCTAACGATTTGCTTCGTGGGGAAAGGGCTGATAACTGAGCGGGTTGAGGCGTTGCGGGGCACAGTTTTCGTGAGATTTGGCAAGTTCATCCACAATAACCTACTGTTCCGATTTTGTTGGGAGGACATAATATGGATGATAAGAAGAAAAAAAACGAGGAGAGTGTAAGCAGGCGATCATTTCTCACGAGTCTCGGGAAATGGTCGTCGATTGTAGTGGCTACTGCTGTCTTGGGAATATCCGAGGCATCGGGCTCCGATGAACCGCCAAAGGAAGCCGGCGCGGCTCGCGAAGGTATTCCCGGCCAAGATGTCGCACAGGACGAGTCCGTGGAATCCCAGTGGTGGCGCTGGCGCCGGGGGCTTGGTTGTCGTGTGTGGGGTAATAGTGGTTGCCGCGTGTGGGGCAATCGTGGTTGCCGCGTGTGGGGTAACAGATAGTCAGAGGTTGTTGCGTAATCCCGCGTTCCGAGGGACTTTTCCGAATTCATGGGACGATGGCGCCAATCAGCGGGGTTACGCGACAGGCTCCCAGCACGGTGCGAGGCGCCTGGGATTGCGAGACGCGGGTGTCTGCGACCTGACGTTGGCCGAACACTAGTGTTGCGTGGCGGTGAGTGCGGCCGTTTATTGCAGCAGATGAGGCCACGCGTGCTCACGGGCGCAATGGATGAGACGCGTAAAGAGGTTGAGCCCTACCCGTCTCGCGTGGGCTCGATGATAGTTGTTTGGGATCGCGGAATCGACTTCGTTAGTCTACAAGCTGACTCATTTGTTATTTTGGTTGAGTTAAATTATCCGGTGTTAATCGCCTGAAAAATGCCCTGTCCCCCGACGGCCATAGGTTCGACCCTATCTATTGCATGCCGATGTTTCCTGCGAGTCACGGCCAAGAGGCAGCTCCCGAGTAGTTACTCCGTTAAACCGCATGACAAATACTCATGAAAACCCATATCCAACGTCCAAATGCATTGAAGTTGTGATCAAACCGACTCTTCAGTGCAACGGCAGATGCGCCTACTGCAACGTGGCAGAAAAGCCGCTTTTTGCCGATCCTGCCCTGGTTGAGATCGTATTCCACAACCTTGCGAATTATATGGAGAAAAATCCGGGCTGTCATGTGACAGTGCTTTGGCATGGGGGAGAGCCCATGCTCATGGGGGCATCATTTTACAAAAGAGTCTCGGAACTCAATCGTAAGATCTTTAGGGAGAGCCCAACGCATCTAATGCAGTCCAACTTAACCCTCTTGAATGAAGGACTAGCGGACGTGCTGCCCGACCTCCTCAATGACGGAGGAATCGGGACTTCTCTCGATCCGTTCGAGGACTATCGGCAGCTCAAGAACGGAGAATCATATCTCGAACATTGGTACGAGGGTTACGAGCTGGCGAAAAGCCGCGAGTTTCGCGTAGGGATGGTGTATGTTGTTCACGGCCGATCAGTCGGTCGTGGCAAGGAGATCTATCACTATTTCAAGAACCTGGGAGTCGATAGTCTGACACTTGTTCCTCTGGAAGAGCCCGCGGGAATGTTCGACGGAGGACGTCTGGATACGCGATCTTGGGGGGTGTTTCTCAAAGAGCTGTTCGACGCATGGAAACGGGACGATTATGCCTTGCCGGTTGAACCATTAGTTAACTGGGAAGAAGTCTCGTCTGTTGACTGTGGTTCGACTCGAACGTATTCTGAGGCTCTGAATTGTTGCGAGCCCACTTTGGCCGTCTCCCCGGAGGGTGACGTTTATCCATGCGTGAGGCTCCTCGACATCGGGTCGGGCAAGATCGGCAACATAGTGTCCGAGCCGCTTGATAACATACTGTCTCACCCTGACGTGTTTTGGCGCTCCAAGAGGAGAGAGCTGATCACGCAAGGGGACTGCGGTTCTTGTAAGTGGTGGAGATATTGCGCCGGGGGTTGCGCCGCAGCTTCCGGAACGTGCCATAAGACAATCTGGTGCGAAGGTTATAAGTTTTTTTTCGAGGCCGTTAATGAGTAATTCAGTATTAGTAAGTATTCCTGCTAGATTAGCAGTTGACGTCGATTGCGAGAACCTCGTCGTGCGCTCGGGGAGTTGCGACGATGTTGCAAGCGCATACAAGGCTTTGGGCGATCGTGTGAAGGGTGTGGAGCTGGAGGGTTTGGGAGAAGATCTGTCCAGTTTGTCAGCCCTTCCATTGGGGCTTCCGGTTCGGGTCAAACTACATCCGGGGGATGCTCCTCATCTCTACACCAACACTTGGCTTGTTGATCGGTTCTCTCTCGACGTCCTGATGGACGTGGATAAAGGGCTCCTGCATGGGGTTAAAATCGTCACCTCGACTATGGTCCCTGTTACGGTAAACATCGAAGTAGTGTCCGATACCGGCGAGCTGATGTCTGCCCTTGACTATTATTTGCACGATACACACGTGCAGGTTCCGGTCGAGTTTTTCCATTCCATGATCACTGCCTGTCTGAGAGGGGAGACTGTAGCGTTGCTGGACCTCTATCCCGAATCTCCAGCCGAATTCCTCTATGTTGACGAATCGGGAAGGGTTTCGGCTTCTGCCAGGCTTGCCCGCGCTGGCAGATTCTTGGGCACAGTTTCCGGAGGATTGAAGATTGATGAAGAGTCTCCGCTTTACATTGACCTGCTGCATCGTAAAAAGAACCTTGTCTTGTCCGGTTCAAAATGTGTTGCCTGCCAGAGGTTCGATCTATGTGAGGGCTACTTGCGTTTTGTTGATACGAACTTTGACTGCGATCCCTTTCTAGAAGTTTTTGGTGCGATAAAAGACACGGCAAAAGAAATCGCTGATGACCTTGCAAGAGCCGAGGAGCTTGGGGAGTAAGATATGTTTGGCCCTCAAGTGAGCATAATATTTGTGCCTACGTTCAATTGTAATTGTAATTGTGCATACTGTTTTGAGCCAAGGAGCCACAAAAGCATTTCTCTCGAAGAGTTGTCAATCGTTTTCAGCCGAATATCTTCATATCTCGCCGGTTCCGGGGTTAGGCAGGTTGATTTGTACTGGCAGGGCGGCGAAGTTATGGTTCTCCCTCTCGAGTGGTGTTTGGAAGCAGGCCGCTCGATGAAATCATTGATGTCGAATCACAATCTGAAAGTTAAGCATTTTCTGCAAACCAACCTTATGGATTACGAGCCGGTTTGGGACACGGTAATCTGGGAATTGTTCGACGGAACATTAGGCTCGTCCTTGGATTATCCCAATGTGCACCGGAAATTCCGCGGCTTGTCCGGACACTCCTATAATGAGCACTGGGCGAACAAGTTCAGACTGGCCAACTCCAGAGGTTTGGAGGTGAGTGTAATATCGGTTCCTAACCAGGAGACCCTGTCATCGGCCCCTTCCGATTTTTACCGATATTACGCAGATGAGCTGGGCTTGAAAAGCATTCAATTGAATACCCCATTTGCCGCGGGACCGGGGTCTCAGCTCGCGGATGAACTCTTTTTGGACCCTGTGAAGCTTGGGGATTTCTTGGTCGGTCTACTTGATGTTTATTTCTCAAAGGACGACGGAGTTCGGTTGGATCCTTACGAGGGGATCGTTGAGCGAATAACGTTGGGCGACGCGGCAGCCAAGGTACCGTGTTTCTTCTGCGCTAACTGTGTAAGCGGCTTTTTCTCTGTGGGACCCGCAGGCGAAGTTGCCCAGTGTGATGCGTGGCTGGGCTCCTATCCTGACAGAAATTTCGGGAATCTCCTTGAGTGCGATGATCTCGGCAAGGTGTTGACATCGCCGGCAAGAATGAAACTCGCCGCGCGAACCGCTAATTTGATTCGTAACTCCGAATGCCTTGATTGCCAATACTTCTCACTTTGCAGCGGTGGCTGTCCTGTGAGGACCATGAGCGCCAAAGGGAGCCCCGACTACCCGGATCCGTACTGCGAGACTTACAAGAAGGTTTTCGGCTTCATTGAAGACCATGTTCGCGCCAACTCAAAGAAGTGGCAGGGCTGGACCAGCCAACCCGAGGAGAAATCCCGGTCACTGGTGTGGGGATGGCCTGAACCGGGGGCAGTTGTATTTTCGAGCTTCGAGTGCACTAACAATTGCATTTTCTGTGCGCCGGCATACGACAGGAGCAAGAATCCACCGGACTTGGACAAAGAGATATTCGATTTCATCGCAGAGTCCAGCCGTTCAGGAATCAAGACCCTTTTCTTTACAGGCGCGGGTGAGCCCACTCTCAACCCATCGCTTGTAGATTACGTTCGTTTCGCCAAAGAGAACGGAATAGACAATCTTTACATGTTTACGAACGGATATGGCATAACGGAAAAGTTGGTTTTGTCGCTTATGGACGCGGGCATGAAGAATTTTTGGGTTTCCCTGCACGGGCTCGGGGAGACACATGACCGAATTGTCAGAAGAAAAGGGAGTTTTGTCGAAGCTTACAGGGCTGTCAGCATTATAAATGACATTTCACCCGAGCGCCTCAGCGTAAACACGTGCCTCAACGCCTTGAATCTGGACCGGGTTGAGTGGCTAATGGAGAAAATCCTGGGGTTTCCTAACACCACGGCCCACTGTCTATGCCTGCCGGAATGGGATGGAAACGCCTATGTGAACAGACGCCAAATGTGCCGACTGGCGCCTCTCAAGCAAAAGCTCGCTACCATAACGTCCCGCGAATATCCGCTGACAATTCTGGACAACGTTCCGTACTGTATTGCACCTCACCTGCCCCATATTGGCAATTGCCGCAACGACGTGCGCATCAAGCGGAGAGGATCCGATGATATGGTGAGCAACGCGGACAACATGGGGCACAACGACACACCTAAAGCCTGCCTGGAAGCCCGATGCGGCAACATAGACGATTGCGTGGGGGTGGACCGCCGTTATCTCGAAGAGTACGGCGACGAGGAGATAAGGTAATCGCTCACCGCAGAGTGCGCAGAGATCGCAGAGAATTCTGGTAGCCGGTCCAACTCAAAGTAGCGCCGGCGTCCCTGCCGGCGAATCACGAACGACCGGCACGGAGGCCGGTCCTACCCTTACCTGTCAACGTTCAGAACCGCCCCACAAGTGTAAATTCGAGACCCGGCCTGCCGTCAATCGGGCAGATATTGCGTTCCAGATATGCTGCTACAGGAAAGAGAGGGCACGTATTCCCTGGTACAAGGAACCTGGGGAGCCTCTCATTGAGGAGGTCGGATTTCCCTTCACCGAACTGTTTGGCTAACAGGGGCTCCCCGGTAACAGGTTGATTGGGGTTCAACGGTATTTTGATGTTCCGTATCTGGTTGGTACGCTCGCACACGACAATTATGTTTTGAACGTTCCTGGCCTCTTCCTGAGCGTCTGATCCTTGAATAAAGCGCTCCCTGAACCCGCACGAACGGCAGAATACTTCCAGTATCTCACCCTGCGGCAATGCCGGGGTACAAGCCAACAACACCAGTGTGCCGGCCAACAATAAGATTGCTTTGCTTGACTTCCCTGGGATCATCTCCTCACCTCTGCGGAACTCATGCAATGGCTCAATTGGCCTGAAACCCATAGTAAGAGAGAGCCAAAAAATCAAGCGCTTTCTGAAGACCCAAGTGGCCATTCGCTTACGTGGGGGCTGGGAGAAGCTCCTCTTGTCATCGCGGGCCATTTCGAGGTTCTTCAGCGTGACTGCCGCGGTTTGTTCTTGACCGGGGTACGACGGTGTTGTATGTCTTAACATAATGGAAAATAAGGCTTTCTGCGGCCCAAAACCTCATCCAGTTTGCATCCTAAAAGAAACGAGGTCCTTGCAGGGGGCAGTTGAAGACATACGTGATCCAGTACAAGCCTGAAGAAAGCTGTGGACGAGCTTTGACGTGATCCAGAGACTTTTTCATGCCGATCCGTATAAGATGCCATGATGAAGCGATGTTCAGAATGAAACACACTGCATATAGAGGTGTTCGCGCGTCTTTGGCTATCACTCGAAGAGCGTGTTATGACGGCAGGAGACCTAGACCCCGCATCTTATGCGGATCAATTTAATCATTGTTAGACGTGCGCTGAGGAGCACGAACTTGAAATTCGAGCTGAAGCCGTACAACAAGTACATCACGGACCAAGAGCTTCTTGACGACTTGCGACGCGTGGCGTCCGAGTTGGGGACCAACAAGGTCCGATATGAGCAGTACCCGCAGTATGGCCGTTGCGCCTCACGGGTCTTCGAGACGCGGTTCGGTTCATGGAACGAGGCGCTTGCAGCTGCTGGGCTCCAGGTCACTCAGCGCGTGAACATCCCCGAGCTTGAGCTCTTCGAGAACCTCGAGCGAGTCTGGCGCACACTCGGGCGCCAGCCGCGCAGACAAGAAATGCGGAGGCCTCTGTCGGAGTTCTCAGGCGGCACGTACGCGGGGCGGTTTGGGGGTTGGCGCGCAGCTCTGGAGGCGTTCGTGTCATTCGCGAACAGTGCGGCGGATGACCCACAGGAGGTCCTAGGGAATCCGGGGCACGGGCTCAAAACGCCTCGCTTCCCGGATCTTCGTCTCCGATTCAGGGTCTTGAGTAGGGATTCGTTCAAGTGCCAAGCGTGCGGAAGGAGTCCAGCCACCGAGCACGGCGTGCAGCTTCATGTTGACCATGTGATCCCATGGAGCCTCGGCGGTTCGACTACCGCCGAGAATCTACGGACGCTCTGTGAGCGCTGCAACATCGGCAAAGGCGACATGGTCGATGGCGACGTCTAACAACGGCATCCAGACGGACAACGCTGCGCGTTGCCGCTGATGCCGCACGCGTTCGCCCGCTATTCCATTCTCCAGTGGCTGTGGGTGCCTCTACATCTTGTAATAGTTCAGGCAGCACGGCGGAGTTCGTGGCCGCGGATCTCCGGTGAGTCTGTATCCACCCAACCGCAAAGGCGTCGCCGTTCTTATTTCCGTCTGCACTTCCAGATCCTTTACAGCCCTATCTGCCTGAAATCATTCTTCCGTTCCTTGACATCAAATCGCGACATTCTCAACAGTTTGTTAAG
The DNA here is from genome assembly GCA_052146735.1 of Desulfomonilaceae bacterium. Classification (GTDB taxonomy): domain Bacteria; phylum Desulfobacterota; class Desulfomonilia; order Desulfomonilales; family Desulfomonilaceae; genus CAWBBA01. The sequence continues at coordinate 8,247 of JBKQMK010000375.1, forward strand.
ATACTTCCCAGCGGCTGCGGACGCGACTGACCACCTCTTCGTGAAATGCCACGATATCGTCGAGACTTTCCACGGAATGCGAAGGGATTGTATCCAGAGACTCGAGCACTATGCGAGATATGTCAGAAAATAGGATTTTCTCGGCCAGAAACAGTTCCACCGCCACTTCGTCCGCAGCATTGAGAATTATCGGCGCACTGGTTCCACCATCTTCCAATGCCTGGTAAGCCGCACCTAAAAGCGGAAACTTCTCAATGTCCGGTTCTCGGAACGTGAGCGAGCCAAGTTCGGGGAAACTCAAGGGCAACGTACCCGAGCCAATGCGTTCGGGAAACGCTAGGGCATAACTTATGGGAATGCGCATGTCCGTGGCTCCAAGCTGAGCCAGGATAGAGCCGTCCTCGAACTCGACCATGGAATGCACGATGCTCTGCGGATGAATCACGACCTCGATCTTCGATGCCGGCACATCGAAGAGCCACCTGGCTTCTATTACTTCCAACCCTTTGTTCATGAGGGTCGCGGAGTCGACAGTAACTTTGGGGCCCATCTTCCAGCGCGGGTGACTGAGTGCCCGCTCTCTCGTGACCTTGTTCATGTCGGTCTGGGGCAAATCACGGAAGGGGCCACCCGACGCGGTGAGGATTATCCTCCTGATCTCCGCATCGGCATTGCCTCTGAGGCATTGGAATATTGCAGACTGCTCCGAGTCCACAGGCAGAAGCGTCACTCCGCGCTCCCGAACCGTGTCCATGAAGAGCCGGCCCGCCATCACCAGCACCTCTTTGGTGGCCAGGGCCACGTCCTTGCTTGCTTCGACAGCGGCGAAGGTAGGCCCCAGGCCGGTGCTGCCGGGAAGTCCCCCGACGACAAGATCAATTTCCGGTGCTGCCGCGGCTCTTGCGAGACCATCCGCTGAATGTCCTATCCACAGAGATTCCGAATAGTCTTTCAGTCGTCGCGTCAATTCTTCTGCCGCGGTATCACTCCCGCAGGCCACAATAGAAGGACGAAACTCCCTGACCTGCCGCTCCAACAGATCGACGTTCGAGCCTGCGGCAAGAGCGGAAATCCTGAACAATTCAGGGTGAAGTCGCACTATTTCAAGGGTTTGAATTCCGATGGAACCTGTGGATCCGAGGACGGATAGGCATTTCATCGCGGTATCGCGTGGCCGGCGAGAATGAGAAAGTAAAATGCTGTAGGGAATGCCAGGATGAGGCTGTCAGCCCTATCCATCACGCCGCCGTGACCCGGAAGTATCGAGCCGAAATCCTTAATAGCCAGACGCCTCTTGACAGCAGAGGCGCAGAGATCGCCAAAGGGGCCTGCAACAGCCAACAACAGGGTCAATTGGGCGAGGATCCAGAGGGCTGGAAGGTCGGGCTGCACAAGCTTCATGATGAGCATACCCACGAAGTTGCCTCCCACACCGCCGACCAGTCCCTCAATGGTCTTGGAGGGGCTCACCTTTGCCGAGAAACGATGTTTCCCCGCATACTTCCCCGCGAAATATGCACCCGCATCCCCGAGACAAACCACCACGAGAACAAAGAACACCCACGCAATGCCCTCTTCCAGCTTTCCGAGCAGAATAGCATGGCAGAGCGGGACCACGGCGTACGCTGGGGCAAAGATCATCTGACTTACGGATTGCACTGTATTTTCAATGACATTATATAGGAGCAGGTGCAGCAAGACCACGACGAGCGGGAACCAAACTAGAACAGCCGGGACTGCACTGTAAGGGAAGACGTAAAAGGCCGCGACAATGGCGAGTCCCAGCAGTAGGGTCAACTGTGGCCGCGGAAAGCCCTTCAAGCCGGGCAGGCTCCGTGAAAGCTCCCACACAGCTATTCCGGAAAATACAGCGACCAGGACCGTAAGCCCTTCCACACGCCCCCAGATCAGGGCGGGCACAAGGATCGCTACAGCTACAGCAGCCGTTATGATCCGAGTCAGCAGCATCAGGAAACCTTCTCTCCGGCCTCGATCTGTTCAGAAATCATACCGAATCTCCGTTGCCTCGACCGGTAGGCTTCTATTGCCTGCATGAAAGCTTGATCGTCGAAATCAGGCCAGAGCGTTGGTGTAAAGTATAATTCCGCGTACGCCACTTGCCATAGGAGAAAGTTGCTTATTCGCAGTTCGCCTCCGGTTCTTATCAGGAGGTCCGGGTCAGGAAGCCCCGCTGTGTCCAGGAATCCTGTGAATTCTTCCTCAGTTACGTCCGTCTCGGTCAAAATCCCAGTCTGGATGGCGCGGGCAATCTTCAGGGCCGCGTTGACGATATCCTGCCTCCCGCCGTAAGAAAGCGCTATGTTGAGAACCATGGATTTGTTGGCGCTGGTCTTTGCTTTGGCTGCCTCTATCTTGGTGATCAGAGTTGCAGGTAGACGGTTCAATTGGCCGATAGTTTTCAGGCGTATGTCATTGGAGTGGATCTCCTCCAGTTCCGAATCCAAGAACTGGGAGAGCAACTTCATGAGGCCCGACACCTCGCTCCGCGGACGCTGCCAGTTCTCTGTCGAAAACGCATAGAGAGTGAGATATTCTATGCCGTTGCGCCGGCAGAATTCCACGGCCCGCCGAACAGACTTGGCCCCCTGGCGATGGCCTTCCACACGCGGTAGCATGCGGCGGCGAGCCCATCGGCCGTTGCCGTCCATAATGATTGCAACGTGGCGTGGGAAATCGGATGGAGGGTCCAGGGGTGAGGGCAACAGGTTCTCCTGAGAAGAAAGCTAGATCGAATCGGTCGAAGGTGCAGCGTTACAATTTTGATCCAGCGGCAAAACCTTACCGTTGGGGATTGGGAGCGATGGCCTAAATCTCCATGATCTCGTTTTCTTTCTCGGCTACTATAGTGTCAACCCTTGCAATGGCCTCATCCGTGGTCTTCTGAACGCGTTCTTGAGCTTTGTGGAGATCGTCCTCTGATATTTCTTTCCCCTTCTTCATCTCCTTGAACAGTTCGTTGGCGTCGCGTCTATGATTGCGGATCTGCACCTTATATTCCTCGCCCATCTTCTTGACGATCTTGACCAATTCCTTGCGTCTCTCAGCGGTGAGAGGGGGAAGCACAATCCGGACAACCTTGCCGTCATTCATTGGTGTCAGGCCCAATTCTGATTTCAGAATTGTTTTCTCAATGTCGGGTACGGCATGAGAATCCCATGGCTGTATAACTATTTGGCGGGCCTCGGGAATGGACAGAGTGGCCAATTGATTGATTGGAGTGGAACTTCCATAGTAATCCACCATGAGTCCATCCAGGAGGGCCAGTGACGCTCTTCCCGTGCGTATCCGTCTGAGGTCCTTCTGGAGGGCCTCAATCGACTTGTCCATGGCGGCTTTCGTTTCAGCATGCAGATCGTCGATCATGGTTCCTTCTCGCAAGCACTATGGTGAGCTCACCACAGCTTCTTTTTCACTGTGCCCCTTTGTCTGATGTTCCGAATCCCTGCACCCCTCACCTAGATTATGATGGTGCCCAGTTTTTCACCCGAAAGGGCCTTTAGTATGTTTCCTGCCTCATGAAGGTTCAGGACGATTGTCGGGATGCTTTTCCGGCCCAGTATTTCAATACAGGCTGCATCGATTACGCCGAGCCTCTTGTCCAGGACCTCCTGAGGAGTGATGGATTCAAAGAATGTTGCGTCAGGATGCTTTCTGGGATCTTTATCGAAAACACCCCGCACCTGGGTCGCCTTGACCATCACTTGAGCGTCTATCTCCACTGCCCTGAGAGCGGCGGCGGAATCCGTCGTAAAGCACGGGTTGCCGGTACCACCGGCAAAGATCACAACCGCCCCGCTCTGAACGTACGCCAGGGCCTGCTCCCTTTCGAAGGGTTCAATGAAAGACCCTACGGGGAAGGCCGACATCGCTCTGGCCGACACGCCAGCGGCCTCGATGGCCCAGCGAAGCGCCATAGCGTTAAGACATGTTGCGATCATCCCCATATGATCGCCTACCAAAGTCGGAACCCCCACAGAAGCAGCATCCGAACCCCGCAGAAAGTTTCCGCCTCCGACAACTACACCCAGTTCGTGTCCTTGGTGATGGGCCTGAGCTATTTGATTCGCGATCCATGCGATCTTGGTGGGGTCAAGACCATGACCGCGGTCACCGGCGAGGGCTTCGCCTGATATCTTCAGCAGCGCTCTGGCGTATCCCTTGGATGCTGCCATGCAATTACCGGCCTAACTGAAAACGACAGAAACGGCCTATGGTTATATTCTCCCCTAGTTGGGCTATCTTTTCTTTGATTAGCTCTGCTACGGACTTGTCCGTATCTTTGACAAAGCTTTGTTCGAGCAAGCAGACTTCTGAATAGAATTTCTTCAGCTTTCCGTCCGCGATTTTCTCCAGCATTTTGTCAGGCTTACCGGCTTCTTTCGCCTGGCTCATATATATTTCTTTCTCTTTGGCGACGATCTCTTCCGGGACATCATCGGTTGAGATCCAGCGCGGAGAGCTGGCCGCCACATGCATGCACAGATCTTTCACGAGTTCCGCGAACTGGTCTGTCTTGGCCACGAAATCGCTCTCACAATTTAATTCCACTAGCACGCCGATTTTCCCATTCATATGAATGTAAGATCCGACCCGCCCTTCCGAGGTCGCCCGGCCTTCTCTCGTGGCCGCCTTCAGGGCCCCTTTCTTGCGGAGATAGTCTACTGCCTTGTCCGAGTCTCCCTGGGACTCTACCAGAGCTTTCTTGCAGTCCATCATTCCCAGGCCGGTTTTCTCCCTGAGATCTTTCACCATTTTCGCACTTATTTCCATGAAGTTAACTCCTTGATCGGTTCAGTGAGTCAATCTGAATCCCATGCCTTCGCAAGGCCTGGCACCAGATTTGAACTTGTTCGTGTCGAGAGGTTTAGCGACGTTGAGCCGCGCGAGGGCCTGGAGCAACGCGGCTAACGTTCTCACCCGCGAACTTCGGCGACATCCTCTTCCACAGCTTCCGCTTCTCCCGAAGCTGCTGTCTCCACTTTTTGCTCTTCAGGGGCCGGGCTCACAACTTCGCCGGCAGGCTGTTCAGCCGACGCCACCTCGGGCTTTTCTTCCGCTCCCTCTTCCGGTTCAGCCTTTTTCCAGGCCGCAACCTCCGCTTCGCCCAAGTCTTCTTTGAGTGAAGCCTCGTACATGGCCTTTCCCTCAATACAGGCGTCCGCTATTTTCGCTGAAAACAGTCGAATGGCCCGGATGGCATCGTCATTACCCGGTATCACGTAGTCAATTTCATCTGGGTCGCAGTTGGAGTCCACTATAGCCACGATGGGTATGCCCAGCTTCTTTGCCTCCTTAACTGCTATGTTCTCTTTCTTGGGATCCACTATGAAGAGGGCCGAGGCGGGTTTTTTCATCACACGGATTCCGGACAAGTTTTTGTTGAGCTTGTCGTACTGACGGCTCAGGTTGACTAGTTCCTTTTTCGTGAAGTTTGTCTCTTCCGGTTTGTCGAGTATGGCTCCGATCTGATTGAGCCTTTCAATGCTTTGTTTTATGGTGCTGAAATTGGTGAGCATGCCACCTAGCCACCGCTGATTGACATAATATTGTCCGCAGCGAGACGCCTCTTCGTAGACCGCGTCTTGAGCTTGCTTTTTCGTCCCCACGAAGAGAACCCCTCCGCCGGCAGCAACGGTATCCTGAACAAACGTGTAAGCCCTCTTGAAGAGTCTTACGGTTTTCTGCAGATCAATGATGTAGATGCCGTTACGCGCTCCAAAGATGTAGGGTTTCATCTTGGGATTCCACCGCCGCGTCTGATGGCCGAAGTGGACTCCCGCTTCCAGTAACTGCTTCATTGTGATAAGCGACAATAGATGTCTCCTTTTCGGGTTTTTCCTCCATCCCTGGTG
>JBKQMK010000376.1:0-7042 GCA_052146735.1 Desulfomonilaceae bacterium
CTGGGTGCTTCTATCTGTACCGATTGGACTCTGGTGGCTGCTCTCATGCGATGGTTCCATGACAAGCTGGACATAACCTATCACCAGATGGCTCTGGGGGAGGCCTCATCGAGTACTCCTTTTTTTGAAAGTCTGTACAGCAGTCTCGTTGGAAAGACCATAACTTCAGAGGCCCTGCTTGAAGGAAGAAGCGAGGATTTCTACGGCGGTTGGGCGTTCTTCTTTGTTCGTAGGTACCTATCGCAGCGCCATCCTCCCCCCCATAAGGACGACCCTATGAAGGGATACGATGACAGCGTGGTTGGGAGATTCATACCGCCCGGAAGAGCTGCGGACCGGCTTATGGTCTATGACCTGAACAAACTTCATGATGATCCTTCTAAGGGCATTGATGTGGCGGTTCCGGATGGTGCCAACTACAAGGAAATTACGCTGCACAAAGCGGTCGTAGGCGGCGACGCGCGTAACGCTGACGACCTGAGAGACTACCCAGGTTGCGTCCTGGTAAACGTCCCCAAACACAAGATTCATGCTTCAGACCTCATTACCAATGCTATCAAGAACTTGGGCATTGGCCTCTATCCTATGCAGGCTATTTCCGGAAATGGCAACGGTGATCTTCGCTGGAAATACTCGTGCCCTCCTACCTCGATTCCATGCATTAAAGGGCAGTTGCCGCATATGCCGTGGATTGTTGAGATGGACGACAATACCAATCTGCCCGTCAAAGACGAGAACGGTGAGTACATCGCCACCAAGACAGTAGGGATGTCGGGAACTCAGGCTGACGTCATCAGAGCAGTGCAGAGTCGCAATGTATTCATGGTACACGTGGTTGACGCCATAGACATGATAAATATCTCTCATGAGCCGGAGCCGACAGCAACCAGAGTCCCTGAGGGCTATGTTTGGTCATCTTTGGACTGCGTGGCCTTGGACCTGTTTTGCGCCAGGTACTGTTTCAAGACCGTCCCCATGACTGAAGGGTTGAAACTAAAAGAAAGGAACGGCTGGCCTACGGAATTCGTCCATCATGTGCCTGCGGCCAAGATTGAGGGAACGAATATCGTAACCGAAGAAGGGCTCGATTCGCCTCTATTCAGGTATGACCTGTATCGTTACACTGAGCAGCGAGGCGTGGGCCGGCAGCAATACTATGTCGTTGGGTGGGACAACTTGACGGAAACGCCACTTGCGTCTCTGGCGGGCCATCTGGGCAGGATAGAGAATATGGCATTCCATGAGCTTATGACGACGACGATGTATTACAATCCGGTCTGCATGCTATGGGACATGCAAAAGACCCTTCTGAGCTACGCCGAAGCTCATGATCGCTTGACCGGCTCCTCACTATACAAGGATTTCATGGATAGTTTCGACGAGAACAATGACGGCGTCATCGATTACGATGAAAAAGGGCGCAGGGGATTCTGGACTCCGGTTTATAGAATACGTACATATTGTCAGTGTCTTGGACTAACCGGGAAATATGGTCCAGTTAAGCAAGCGTTCTATGAAACTTCCAATTTGTTTCTCAAACCTGCCAGCAAGGATTGGAATCCGCAAGGTCATGATTTCGCACGAGAGTATGTGCTTATTTGGATAGCCACTCGAGCTTTTGATTTGTCCCGATCTGAAACGGTGAGGACGGACCCCTTTGTGCAAGGGATGACTTGGGGCAAAGGCATGTGGCCAAGCTGGCAGTTAGCCACCTTTATGTATCTTGCAGGCCATATTTATGGGTCTGACGTACCCGCCGGGGTTAGTCTTCGATCGTTGTTCGGCACAGCATTTCAATATGCCGACAAGGCTCTCAACGGCGGAACTTATACGGGAAGCACCGATTTGATGAGCGATCCAAACTCCGTCAATAAATATTTCCGCGCGGTCTCTGCGGGCGCAGACCCTATAGGGTTTACACTTTATTTACCCGTGGGCTATGGGAGTCTCAACACGGCCCAGATACCCAACGTAGAGGAGACTGAAGACCCAAATAAGTTGTTCACCGCACACTTCAACGGCGGACTGGAGGTATGGTGACAGACTCGTCATCATGTTGGTTGTGAAAGATCGAAAATAGGTGAGGAGATTGACCATGTTCAAGTTTGACGACAACAAAAGTTATACGATGCCGGCCCACTTTGGAGGGTTTGTTCATGACCGGTCCAAAGTACTGTACTATGGTGACGTCACAAATGTGAGCTACACGTACACTACCGACGGAGACCGGCTGGCGGACTATTTGCCTGAGGGCTTTAAGCTCCTCAGGCCTGAATTGAATATCATCTTCACTCAGAGCCGAGAGATAGACTGGATGGCGGGATCATCTTATAATCTGGTCGAGATCGGCGTGCCTGCCCGCTTCAGCGGCAAACATGATCTAGTAGAAGGGCAGTTCGCCCTGGTGGTCTGGGAGAATAAGACAACACCGATTATTGGGGGAAGAGAAGAAACCGGAATTCCAAAAATCTTTGCCGATATTGAAGATCTGCACATATTCCAGGGGAACTGCTTCACCAATGCGAGCTACGAAGGAAACACCTTCCTGCACCTGGAAATGACCGGGGCCCAGCCTCTGGAAGGGGAAAAGTTGGCCCAACTCAAGTCTCTTGGGGCAGACAGAAACCTATTTGGGTGGCGCTATATCGGCAAGGTTGGGGGGCCAGGCCCGGATTTGAGCCAGCCCATACTCTATCCCCAGAGTACCGAGATCAACAGCGCCTGGACTGGTAGCGGAAGGGTCCAATGGATAGAGCAGACTTGGCAGCAAAATCCTATGCAGTTTCATATCATCAAGGCGCTGGCTGAGTTGCCTATTATTGAAATGGCTCCTGTGCTCATGATCAAATGCGTCGCCATTTTGAAACCAGCAGCCGCGCGTGTTCTTGAGTAGTCCGACAGCAGGTCTGTGTGCGATCTGCCGTCAGGGGGTTGTCTCTGAGGCATTGTGTGGCCCATTGAAACCGATTTAGCGGTCCGAAAAGAAACCACATGCGTGCAGTGGGCCTCCTGTCGTGGACCGAAGCCCAGTCCGCTGCTGACTAAGGCTATGAGGACAGGGGCACTCTACCACTTCAGGAAAGGTCTCTTTCTTTGAAAGCAGATACACATTTCTGAACAAATAGATGAACAGTCTCAGAACATGGCGTGCGAGAACATTACGTCCAAGCAGCTTTAGGAGCGGAAGCATGAGTACTGGATGGAGCAGACGACTCGGCGGATTCGCGTATCTGGCACTGTTTTGCCTCCTGGCTTCCCCTGCCGGCGCCTGGGAGTTCTCTATGTCCGGGAATTTCACATGGGAGTATTATCAGTTCTCCCAACTGGGAGACAAAGGCTTCTTCGGGCCGTTCAATCAGGATAACAGCTCAGTGGCCGGTACCGTGAGGCTCGCTGCTCGCAATGGTTGGCTTGGTCACGAGATTGCCAGTCGCCCGCTGTCTGCCTCGGGTGATGATCTGGCTTCAGGTTCGGATGTGGCGGCGAACTACATTTACACAACTTTTATTCCGATCGTGAAAGTGAATGAGGCGCTTTCAGCTATAGGGGTTTACAGAATTGGAAGCTGGGAAGACCCTTCGGTAGACTTTTCGCTGGGCCAGCTTAATACCTCCAGGTACTTGAATAGTCAGGCTCCAGGCATCGGACGGTCATTTTCCCCCGGTTATTGGCAAGTCTGGTATGTTGTGGCTAGCTTGCCTTGGGGAACGGTACAAATTGGGAAGCAGCCAAACACCATCGGTCTTGGGTCGATTATCGACTCTTTGGAGAACGCGAGTGAGTCGGTGTGCCTAAGCATTCCCTTTGGCCCTTTCTCTATTGGTCTGCAATACTACGCCTGGGGGCCGGGTCTAAACGCAGATTCGGGGAGTTCAAATTATCCCCTAAGAACAGACCGGAGTGGCGCAGCGCAACCTCATTTCGCTGCGTTGCTCGCGTATGGCGCCGGAAACATCAGTTCTCAGACCTACATCGAATACTTCAACGGTCATAAGGGACCGGAATCGGAGCTTTTCGGACCTGTTTTCGTACCCCCGCCACCGACCGACCCCCCAAAAACTCCGATCTTCGCTGTGGACTGCTCGAATGTTTTCGGATTCACCAATGTCAGGTATTTCAACGGACGGTTCTTCTTCAATGCTGAAGTCGGGTTTGTTCACCAAGCGTACCGGCAGAACGGCATAGCTTTGAATTCAGCTCAACTGACGCAGTTTAGTCCCCTTCCCCAGACTCGTTACTGGGAATTGTGGGCAGGTGTGATCGAGTGCGGCGCTGTGGCCGGTCCAGCAAGAATTAGCTTTCTCTGGGCCTACTACCCAGGTTTCGACAGACGCGGAGGCAATCTCATCGACAGGCAGCCTACCATTGCTGCCCTATTTTCCCCTGCCGGCGGTGTGAACCTGTATTTTCCGTACAGCCTGTTGCTGGGTTATGATTACGGAGCGGGAAACGCTTCCATAGCTCGCTCTTCCAAGCACGGTTTCATTACCGATGCGATTACGTATGGCGTGAGATTGGATTACGCTGTGGCGGCTAATCTAAATGCGTATGCAACCTTCTTGTACGCCAGCAGGGTCTCCCAAGGATACGGATGGGGATGGATAAGGCCGAATCCTTTTTCCACTGACTCTCCTGCGCTGCAATACGGGGTTTACGGGGTTCCGAACATTGATGTACTACCAGGTCCGAACCTCGTGGACCTTTCATTCCATGGCGGCAACTATACCACGCCCGGTCCAGCTCCCAACATTCTGGAGAGAGACCTTGGGTACGAAATTGGCGGTGGGATCGATTGGAAACTCATCGAAGGATACACGTTAACGGCCAGGGTGGCCTATTGGAAGCCCGGCGGCTGGTTCAAGTACGCATGTGTGGACAGGAGACAACCCAACTGGGACAGTGCGCCGACAGCGAGTAACATGTGGGGAATAAACCCCAATCGGGAAATTGACCCGATTTTTGGTGTGCGTGTTGCAATTCAAATGGAGTTTTGAATCATCCGTGTGGGAGTTATTTCAACGACATCCGTTGCGGACAGGGGATCAGCTGTCCGAGGGGATTCAATTCTTTCATGTGGCTGTAAACCAGTTTCTTATTCTGAAGATGAAATTTACGCGCGAATGCAGAAAATGCAATGCTCTCAATGGAGCAACGCAGTGGGTTTGTCACCGCCCTTTTTGCCTTTCCCCCGCTTTCCCCCGTTTTGCCGGAATGTTGAGTAATTTTGGGTTACGTTGAAGGGCGTTGAGGGCGCTTGATTTGGGGAAATTTGGTTAAGTGGTTGATTCTACGAGGGGTTGGCCCGCCCTCTCACGGCGGAGACAGGGGTTCGAAACCCCTTGGGACTACCAGCAAAATTAACAAGTTATGTTGTGAGCAGTTTTTTCTGAGAGCCGCGTGCTCACATTTTGCTCACATCTTTGGGCCGACACGGAGCTTGCACCTTCCTGTCGGCTTTTTCCTTTTCGCCCCGACACGAGGATTTGCGTCTCCCCGTGGTCGAAAGTCATCCCATCGATTGCCCTTACCAGTTCCTCGTCGCTGATGAATCCATATCCTTCGTGAACTGATTTGCCTCTTTGGGAATGCCCCATGATCGCTCTTTCTATTTCCGGGTGCATCCCCGACCTTCTCGCATTTGTCTTCCATGTGTGCCGCAGGTCGTGGAACCTCGGCGCTGGGTCCAGTTCCACCTTTGCCGCCTTGCGGTCCCAACACCATCGCACCTGCGTGGGATCAGTCACAGGGTGCCCGTTATGCAGGAAGACGCTGTCGAGTCCCACCACCAGCCCGGATCGAACACGTTCCAGGATCGGCACGAGGTCCCTGTGGATGGGAACCCGCTTCCATTCCCTTTCCTTTACGTCATCCGGCCCGAGGTAAACCATGCGCTTCCTCAGACTTACCCTTCTCCACGTCAAGCCCAGTATCTCCCCACGACGCATGCCGGTGAAGTACGCAGTCTGCGCAATGGGCCGATACCAGTCCGGCAGGTTAACCGTGATCCGCTGGAAGTCCGAATGGCTGAGATAAGCCTGCCTCTTGTCCGACTTTTCAGACAACGGTTTTACGAGCCGAGCCGGGTTCACGTCCATGTGGCGCAGCTCAATGAGTACCTGGAACATCTTGGATAGGGTGCTCTTCTCTCTGTTCACGGTTCCAGCTGCAGCACCCTGGTTAGTCCTTTCAATCTGATATTCCTTTATCTGCGGAATCCAGATCTCTTTGACGGTTCGGTCTTTCCCGAAGTGTTCGACAAGATGCAGGAAGCACTGTTCTAGGCGCTCCCTGTTCGGACTGTTCCTGATTTCGGGATACTTGAGGCACAGCTCAACTGCACGCCACACGGTCAACTCTTCGGCCACCGGATGATTGCCAGCCAGATCGGGAGGCATTTGCCATCCCTGATTTCGGAAAATCTTCACACAGGCCTTCCTGGCCATGGGGTCGAGGGTCCGATAGTCCTGTGCGCCCCAAGCAACCACTATTTGCCTCTCGATGCTTTCCGCAACGGATTTGGTGGGTGATCCCGTTGACACCCACACCTGTTTGCCTCCAAGATATATGCGCAGACTCCAGAGAGCTCTACGCTTCTTCAACGCCATTGTTTCATCTCCTCTCGGAGATCTTTCCCGCCAACCCCAACAGATTGTGCCCTGTCACCCCCTTTCTTGGGGCGAGATGATACTGTCGGGGCGGCTTTCTTGTCAACGCGTATGCCGGTAGATTGGGATTCAATGTATTGCTGGACTTGTTCCGGAGTGAAGCGTCTTTCACGGGCGGTAACCTGTACGCAAGGCAGTTTGCCCTCGCGCACACGCTTGTGGACGGTTTTGACGCTTATGCCCAGGATCTGAGCCACATCCGAGACGCACCAAAGAACAGGCATTCCCGATTCAGGGCATTTTTCTCTTGATTGAGACTTCTGCAAAATGGAAGGGATTCCGATTTTCAGATATTTTATGAGAGTCCAGCCCTAGTTTTTTCGCAACGATCGCCTGATGAATCGGGTCTTTGAACCCGATTTTGGCCTTGAAAGGCC
>JBKQMK010000377.1:0-10918 GCA_052146735.1 Desulfomonilaceae bacterium
TCCCACAATAGCATCATTGACGCCTCCACAACACGAGATCAGGATATTTGACGAAAACATCGAAGATATTGACTATGCTTGGAAGGCAGACCTAGTGGGCATTAGTGTCAGGACGATGTTTGCCAAAGAATGTCCAAGAATAGCGTCCGTGATCTCAGGGTCCATTCCGCTGCGCCTTGCATTGGTCTTCCAGGTATGGCGGAGATCATGGAAACGGGGCCAGGGTTTTTCAAGCTCCAGAGCTTTGCAGGCTCTCGGCCAGCAATTCTTGAAGCTCTCTCGCCCCAGGTCACGGACCCCTTTGTGATCCCTCAGATGAAAGATCTTGCCGCTTATGAGGGGGGGACCCTCCAAGACGGCTCGGAGTATAGGGACAAGATCCTCGTGAATCGGGATGCGTTTCCAGCGAGCTTCTTTATCTCCGCCCTCGGCAGAACGAACGGGGTATAGCGTAATGATCCTGCTGGAAAGATTGACTTGCTTTCGGGTCAAACCCAAAATCTCTCCTCGTCTCATGCCCGTGTAATAAGCCGTCAGGGCAATCGGCCTGAACCACTCGGGGCACTTGTCCATGATTGCCTGAAAGTCTTTGGAGCCGAGATAAACTTGCCGCTCTCCGGATTTCTCGCTGAGGCGTCTCACCTGTCTAACAGGGTTGACTTCCACGGCCTGCATCTCAATCAGGACGCCAAAGAGTTTGGAGAGAGTTGAAATCTCCCGATTCACCGTCGCCGGACTTGCTCCCTTATTTAGTCGTTCAATCCGATATGCCTTGACATCAGGAATCCACAAAGTCTTGATCGACCGGTCCTTGCCAAAATACTTGACCAAAGGAGTGAGAGCGCAAACGTAGCGCCAGCGAGTAGGACTTTCCCGGATCTCAGGGTAATTCAGAAATAGATCGACGGCTTTCCACATTGTCAACTCTTCTTTGACAGGCTCATTTCTGGACAAGTCAGGCAGAATCTCCAATCCCCGGTTGCGAAACATGGCGATGCAGACGGCCCGTGACGCCGGGTCGAGTGACCGATAATCACCGGATTCACAGGCGTTCAATACTGCTCGTTCGATCCTCAATGCTTCCATCTTTGTCTGTGCTCTCGTCCTCACCGTGATCAGTGCCGGTCCGAATGGACGAATCCGCAAATGATAAACCTTTCCTCTCCTGGTTACCGACATAGCGAACGTATCTCCTTTCCAAGAAGATCCGTTCCAACATCCTCAACCGATTTCTGCTTCCCTCCTTTCTGCTTGCAAGGTAAAGGCTTCGGCGGTTTATTGTCAACCGGCCTGCCGAAGGAAATCGTTGAAGCCCGAATAAATTCGTCCACCTGTTCAGGGAGGAACCGTAGCTTCTTTGGGGAGATCTTGACACTATCCAGACGTCCCGACCTGACGCATTGATGCACCTCCTTCACGGAAACTTGAAGGCAATCAGCAACCTCTTTAGCTGTCAAAAGACGTCCCTTCACCATTTCCCCTTGAATCCTCCCTGAACGCCCGTTTAATTCTTTTTCCTCGGGTTGCTCCAAAATTCTCATTAGGACAGAAAGGCCGGTTGAATTTTCTGTGTTCCGGCAGAGTTGTAGGAGTTCGATCACATTCTGAAATTGAATAGAATGAAGTATAGCAGACGGAAGTTCAAATGTCAACCAAAATGTGGAGCCGTGGCATTATTACGCTACGACGATACATTTTGTGTTGCACCTCAATATTTTACCTGCCCCTTTTACTGGTATTATGGTTGCAGAACAGAGGCATGATCCGGGTGCGTCAATTTCGACACGGCCTTCGCCGCTAACAACATTGCTTGCCAACCATTGGCCCCGAGACTGAAAGCTACCACCACCAAAGAGACCTTGCGGGTCCGCAGAGCGCCCGCATTCCACTGAGGTATTATCACTCTTTACGGCCCGACCGGGTCATAAAGTAAAAGGTAACTCGTCCCGAGTAGGGCGAGTGTTTTCGATTTCTGTGATGTTATTTCAATTGATTGAAATGTTGATCGCAAAAATCTGTCAGAGGGCAACGAGCCATATTTTCTGAAAGCCGGGCAAAGTTTGGGGACGCAATAATATATTGAAACTCCAGATTAATTCCCTGTCAGAGCAAACCCGTATCCGTCCATGTGGATTCTATGCCGCTCCAGACGACGGAGTGCATGTAACTTATGGATTGTGCGAATTATTCTTTGCACTGCCGTTACGTTTTAGAAAGCGCAGGATTCGGCGTCCTGAGAGGACCGAAGTTTTCAATCAATTGAAAACTTATTTTCACATGTTTCACCGGTCCCCCCTGGGCCAGGCCGTCGGGTGGGGGCCTCAACCCATTCGCCATCAGCACCCCGCCGCAGGGAAACGCACTTCTTTTCAATTCTCATGAGGAATTTCTGAGAAGCCTTCACCATCTTGTCACCATCATCCCCAATGAAGTCGAGAGCTTTCTTGGAGAGTTCGTCAAAACTTCGATCTTCTGGAGGGCCTATCGACCCGCCCTGCTTCACTACAGTTTGTTCTAGGCGGGCCTTCGTGGCAACCGCAGCGCTATAGGCTTTGACATGCTTTGCCATGTCTTCGCCTAGGGGGGTGCCGTTCTTTACCGCCGCCACAGTTTCCTGCTTGATCCACTCCCCGTAGGCGCTGACAATGTCTGTGGCCGTGGAAAGAATTTCATCGGGGGGCTGGGAAGAGACCGCAGCACGAAGCTTCACGACGGCCTGGGGTAAAGATGGCGTTGCCGATTCTTCGCCCAGAAGAGGGGCAATTCTCTTGCGGAACAGGGAAAGAGTCTGTTGCAGACTATTTTCACTTCCCTTCATTCCGCTCCTGCGGAGGTAGCGGGCAATCGCTCGGTTACTGAGTCCTCGCTGCATCTGTTCAAAGACTCCGTATAGGGTAGCGTCGGGCAGATCCAGAATCGCAGGGGCAGCTCCCCTTGTTCCTTTGCCCATAAGCCTAATCTGTTTTAATAGTTCGTCCCGATTTGTCATAAGTCATTCCCTTGTCATAAAAAATGCTGGTCACATCTGACGTCACCAAGCGTTGTCGGGAAACTACCGCATTTTCGGTGGGAACGCGAGCTTTTAATGCTGTCATGGCAGCGACCTGACAAGGTTATTTTGCCCCTCGGCCCTTCAAAATCTTGTCACTGGGGAAAAAGTTGGGTAGCAGAAAGACAACCACCATTGCCGGGCTGGGGAGGCCCAAGCGTTTATGATATTCGGCCCCGGGGGGGGCCTGGCCAATTGCTATGGCCCAGTCGGAACTGTGTGACCTCTCTGTTTGGTCAATGTCCTACTCTGTCTGGAATCATGGCGAATGTCCGTTCTTCCTCTCTTGGTCCGATCCTCCCTGGCATCGTCTCCACAGCAGAGATCTCAAACCCAAAGCAAAAAAATACCCCCAACCAGTTAGGAGAATAGTTGAGGGCTAAGTTTGGAAGTATGGATACGAAACGAGCTCATTCGTTTCGCTATATCGTCACGGGAGTCAGGTTAGTGACCCCCGGCAACGATCTTGTTAAGCGTTGAAACTCCTTAAAACGGCATGCCGAAGTTGAGTGCTACCCTTCCTCCTACGGTCCATGATGTCCTGATCGGGGTGACGAGGGGTCGAAGGGTTGTAGGCCCCTGGGTATCTGGGTTGACATCGCTCCTGCAATTGAGCTGATTCCAGCGTGCAAAAATTCCAACGCATCCGAAGCCGGGGCAGGTCTTGGAATACTCAGAAAAGATTTCCAGGAAATATCCCCTGTTATAATTCCCGTTGGCTTCCAATCTCGTGCCGAGTCCCTCATTAAGGGTCTCCCCGTACCTGAGGTTGCCCGGCACCCACGGAAATCCCACCACTCGGAATAACAGACCGCAGCATGGACCACCGAAGCAGCACTGTGTTCCGATCAACGGTATATATGAATTTAACGTCAGATCCGCCTCACTCGACGACGTGCCGGTCGGCACAAGAGCGAGAGGGGTAACCGGGCCGGGGTTGTTCAACTTAATGCTGTATGAATCCCAGCGGAAACCGCCTATGACATTCAGCCCGCACGGAGAGCCGAGAACCAATGCTCCGTCAATCCACCCCCACGATCTGGTAGTACTCCAGGTCCTGGCATTCCCGTATGTGGGATCATCGGTTGGCAGATTAACTTGCAGACCAGTGGAGTAAGTCTCTTGTGCATCACCGGAGCTGGGGAACAGGTACCAGCCCGAGGTTAAAATGCCGACCCTGTCGCTCAATTGACAATAGTTGGACACCCCCAGCCACAAGCCTCCAGGATCTGAAAAATCGGTACTGAGTTGCTGATTGAGGCTAGCGGCTCCAGTAATGGTCCCGGTAATAGGAATATTCCGGCCAGCCGTCAAGTCCAAACTCACATTAACAGGTTTGCGGTTCCTACCTTGCTGGATCTCATACCCGACATAGATAGCTGGGCAGCATTTCCCCCAAGCGCCATAATAGGCCCCAGAGCCACAACATCCTCCTTGGCAGCCTGACGCCTGACCCCAGGAGCCCCACGGGATTCCCAGCCCGAATAGACCCTCTGCCGGCACCAACGTAGGAACGAGCAGCATGAAAATGACAGCAAAAAATAAACCCACAACTCTTCTCATACTCATATCCTCCAACACGCATAAAAGATCCTCTTGCCCGTTAGGAGCAATTGGCATCGAAAATAAACTTTACCGGAATGTTAAACGGATACAGGGAAAAACTGTTATTGTCAAGTAATTATTGCCGGTTCACACAGTCACTGGCAGCATCCCGAAGCCGCTCAAATACAGAAGGAATTAGAACGGCAACTAGGGAAACCCTTGCATAGGGCTGGCCAGTGATGATTAAAGGTCATTTTTCAATTGATTGAAATCTCCCCCGCCGAAGATATGCAAGCCGCTCAACAACTTCCCGAGACTTAAATCGTGTCATCAAGAAAAAAATTGGTTCCGGTAAAGAAGGTCACCATTGCGGCCTGCCGGAGGGCTATGGCCTTTATGATAGATGACCCTGGGGGTGGGGGCCTCCCGGCCTGAACATTATGACGAGCGAGTTTGTGTTCAAAAAAGTCGGGTTCAGGGGGAACCGACCCCGACCAGGCGACGGCCCCAAGATCCCAAAAATGGCAAGACCGCGGCATAATTCAGGTATGGTACGTAAAAAGATATTATGGGCAGATTCGGTCTTGACCGCTTACGTAAGCACAATAAGTTTGGAAACCATGACGTGATGGTGTTCGTGTATTGTCAGAACAAAACGGCTGATAACTGGTTCCACGAAGAATACACATGTAGCGAAAACCAAGTGCCATCCCAGGCTTCCTATGCTTATGACAAGATGAGCGAATTCGGCTGTCGTAATGAACCGAGAGTATTCTTGCTAAAAGACGATGGCAGCATAAAAGAGTTGGGCAAGTAAGGCCCAAACCGCAAACCTTGATTCAAACTTTTTCTGACTGGCAAAACACACCATCAAAGCAAAGAAGAAATAACCTTCGCTGCTCACATTTTGTTCTCACCATTTCAGATCTAAACGGATCAAGAAGAATTCATTGACCAGTCTCATGGGATCTTGTACACATTTTGTACACGTTTTTGAGGATCAAATCGGACTGAAAAGGATCAAATCGGATCAATTTTGACTGAAATCGTTGGGCTTTTCGGAAAGATCGTTTGTTTTGCTAGGGTGACTTTGCCTTCACACGGCAGGGGTCGGAGGTTCAAATCCTCTCCCGCCTACCAGAGAATAAGAGCTAGGCCCTGCAAATCGTAGGGCCTTTTTTCTTTTCTGAAGATCGTTAAGCGGTGAAGTGTCTTCGACTCACGGAGACATAAAGAACAAATAGCCAAATTAGCCGGTCGAATACCCAGGTATCGAGTCATGGACATCAACGAGGTGTTGAAAAATAAGCGGGAAGAGATTCTTCGAGTTGCGGCTCGCCATGGCGCCAGTAATGTTAGGATCGTCGGGTCCATAGCTCGCGGAGAATCTGACGAGAAAAGCGATCTTGATCTGCTTGTCACGATGGAAGCCGGCAGGAGCCTCTTGGATCATGCGGCTTTATGGCTGGAATTGCGGGATCTCCTGGGATGCGAAGTCGACGTGGTGAGCGAGAAAGGATTGCGACCCCGAATGCGGGACCGCGTCTTGAAAGAGGCGGTCCCGTTATAAGTATGGTGTCCCCGGAATCCCTCGCCGGAATTCCCAGGATTACAGCAAATGTCCAAATCTTCCCTCGACGGACCAACCGGGAGTCGTATATTATAGGCATGGAGGTGAACAGATGATTCGGACTGTCGAAGCTACAATTGACGAACAGGGGAATGTCAGACTCTTGGAACCTGTGAAACTAGGCTCCACGCGACGCGCCCTTGTAACTATACTCGAAGACGCACCCGTACAGGGGAATGAAACGGCTCTGCTAAGTGAAGCGGCGTTGGCCAAGGATTGGAACCGCCCGGAGGAGGATGTGGCGTGGTCGCACCTACAACAGGAGCGGTAGTGCTTATCCCCTTTCCCTTTTCGGATCTATCACAGGCGAAGCTGCGGCCAGCGGTGGTTCTTGCGAATTCTGGCCGTGGTGATTGGATCTTGTGTCAGGTTACAAGCAACCCTTATGGAGATGCTCATTCCATTGAAATAACTGATGATAGTTTTGATCATGGCTCTCTTCGCGTCACCAGTTATGCCCGGGCAGGGAAACTCTTCACAGCCAATCAGGATCTTATTGTATCGCAAGTTGCGATCCTGAATTTTTCGTCGCTCAAGTCAATCATTGAGGCGGTGATCGAAATCCTGCGCAAGGGTCTCAAGAATTCAATCCAGTGAGATCGAGGTTCAAATCCTCTCCCGCCTACCATGCAAAGTTTAGTGGAAACAGGGTGTTATGCTTCTCAGGCTGCACCCTGATTTTCGATCTGAACACCCTTGGTGTCCAAATGGTGTCCATCGGAAGCGAAAGTTGGGGGTGGGAGAAAGAAGGGCTTGGGAAAGTAATGGGGACATTGTGGAGACGCTTTTGCAAAGGGAGTCCGCTTAAAGATGACGGAAATCATCCCGTGATTTTTGACAACCTGCGAACAAATCGGAAGTCCTGATGGCGAACAACGGGGCTCAATTTTATCGGGGCATTGCAGAAAGACGGCTTTCCCGTTGATTTCGCAGTTCAATTATTCAATCAATGAGTTGCTCCCAAGAAATGCTTGCCTGTCAAAATGGTTCCAGGGCCTGGGCCTGACCCGAGGCGCCAACACATTTGTGTTTGAGAATCACGGGAAGAAGCCGTGGTTCATCAACAAAACCTTCCGCAAGTGCTGCCACCAGGCAGGCATTGAAGACTTTCATTTTCATGATTTACGGCATAGTGCGGTTACAAATTTCAGTAGATCAGGCCTGGACTGGATCACGATCAAGAAAATGGTCGGGTATGACAGCGATCTCATGTTTTTCAGGTACGCTCATAGGACCGACAAGGATCTGGAAAACGTCTTCTGGTTCGATGAGATTGACACCCCTGAAGACACCCCCAATGCCGTCCAGCCATAACACCCCCATATCCTGCGACGAACAACTCCGGATTTCTTTACAGGGTGTAAAGGAATACGAAGCGCTGAGTATCTCCTTTTCATACGATATCCCTCTGAGCGGGCACGCTCGTTGTAACCAAGGATGATAGTCGGCTGCTTCCAAGGATGCTTCGTCTTGGCCTTTCCCTTGAGTGAACCTCAGTAAGGGGGTAGGGTTATTCAAAGAAATACACACGTTTCCGGCCCGGACGCCTGCTGCCAGGTCTTTTTATGGAGGTAAATTTTGAACGTAAAGAGGCTAATAGTTAAATCAATGGGTTATGAATGTGGGATGTTTTTGGTGATCCTGGCCTCCTGCTCGCCTGAGATTCTTCCACAAGTCCAACTCAGAACGTAGACCAGTTCTTGGGGGGCAGGCCAAAACCGTATCGTGTTTCAACTCATTCAATGCCCGGTGTTCCTGCATAGCGTAGAAGTTGGTGTCTCTTGGCTCTTGTAGGGCCCTAGGATAGGTTATCATCAGTCTAGACATACACATCATAAAGCGTGAGATTGCCAATAGCCTCAGAGACCCTCAACATGCATGGAAAGCAAATTACAGGAATTCTCCATGATCTCAAGTGCCAGCGGTCGGCTCTCGTGATCCGCGTCCGTCGCTTTCAAGGGCTCTTGTTCAATTCTGATGGGCAATAATCCCTATGCACCTGTCTTTTTTTGTGTGCCCGATGAATTTCCGCCAATAGGTCATCGAAGCGGGTCGGTTTCACAAGATGGTTGTGATCGCATAGCTCAAGCCCTTGAACGCCAAGTTCTGAAGGACCCTGTCCGGTAACCATGATTACCGGAAGAAATGGTTTCGACTTCCTCAACTCTCTTAGGGTCTCAAGGCCGTCCATGCCCGGCATCCTTAAGTCGAGTATGACTACATCACAATCTTTGACTGCCAGTAGATCCAAAGCCTGCTGTCCTCTGTATACACCGACCGCTTCCAGCCCTCTATCATTAAGGCGCTTTATGATGGGGTCCACGAATTCCTCTTCATCGTCGACGACCAGTACCTTCAATTTTTCCATTGCAACTACTCCACGTTTATGCGGCAATCGGGATTACCGCTGCTTGACTTCACTCCATAGGAAGACAGATTTTGAAGGTCGTTCCCTTCCCCTCCTCACTCGTCACGGAGACTCTGCCACCCAGTCTTTCAATAATGCTGTAACTGATTGATAAGCCGAGCCCTGTACCCGCCTTTACTGCCTTGGTGGTGAAAAACGGATCAAAGATTTTTTCCAAAATATTCTTCGGAATTCCTGGGCCATTGTCTTCAAATTCAACGACTAATTCGTTGGCCGACGAAGAGTAGCGTGTTCTTACGATGATGGTCCCTACTTTCCCGACGGCATCGATCGCGTTGCCTATGATATTGAGAAAAACTTGTTGCAGTTGGGCAGCATCCGTCACGATACGCTGGAGTTTCTTGTCATACTGCTGCTCAATCGTGATTTGCCTGTGATGAGCTTCGTTTTCGAGAAAGGAGATGGTTTCGGATAGCAACCAATTTATGTCTGTGGAATCCTGGGTCGGCTCCATGCGGCGTGCAAATCCCAGCATACGATGGGTAACGGCCCTGCACCGCTCTATTTGCCGTTCGATATTCTTCACGCAATCCGCACATTCTGCAAGATTGGGATTGTTGTCCAGATCTTCTTTGTTAAGCAGATCTTCTATCCACCCAGCCTTGGCTCCTATGATGGCTACGGGGTTATTGATTTCGTGAGCAACACCTGCTGCCAGCTTTCCGAGAGCAGCCATCTTGCCGGAATGTACAGCGATGTCGTCACTTATGGCACGTTTTTCCTCAACATGGACCAACTTTTCTGTTATAGCTCTGCCGGTATAAAGTGCTCCTATGAAAATAATGAGAGAGCCTGCGATGAGAGTGAGAATCACCATGTGCCGGGCCATGTACAAAGGACCCAACTCTTCCCG
This sequence comes from Desulfomonilaceae bacterium, assembly GCA_052146735.1. GTDB lineage: Bacteria > Desulfobacterota > Desulfomonilia > Desulfomonilales > Desulfomonilaceae > CAWBBA01. The sequence continues at coordinate 9,506 of JBKQMK010000377.1, forward strand.
AGCATCTTCCCTTATCACTACAATCCATTTGGGATTCGCCATCTCACTTGTCCCAAATAATGTCTCATTGCCCTTAAAGTCAACTTTCTCAACATTTGTTCCGACGAGTGCCGATAGATCGGGCGTATCCGAGTCGTGCAGGATTGTTCCGCTTGATCGAGGTTCGGTCTGAAGAATGTTTTGCCGATTTACGATGAAGGCATCCCCTTTCTTACTTATCTGTCCCTGTCGAACCATGCTTGTGAGCACTTTGGAGTCGAAGGTCGCCCGAAGAACCCACTTTTGGGTATGATCGGAACTGGTCACAGCTATCATAATTTGAGGAATTTCACCAATTCCTCGAAATATATCGCTTACATAAACGTGGGAAACCATTACTGTGTGGAACCACTCGCTGCCTCCGTAGCTAACCGGCTTCATCTCCTCATCATGTGGTCCGACATAGCTTAAATATTTGCCTTCACGGTCCATGACCCCGATATCGATTAAATATGGGGAATGTGCGTGCATGGCTTCAAAAAGATGATGCAAGTGTTCACGGTCTCTTGATTGTTCAGAGGAGAGACTATCTGCGAGAGTTCTAAGCTGAGCGATGTGGTCCATCAAGAAGAGTTCCACAGCGCTGCGCCTATCTGCGGCAAGAGTCTTGGCTGTCTCCATAATCTTATTGTCATACGCGGTATCGTACTGATAGTGGATTACTAGCCCAACAGCCAGTAGGGGCAGTATCGAAAAGCACAGAATCGCGGCCGTTATCCTTATTTGCAATATCCCGTAATAATCTGATGCCATGACGAACCGCCCCTAATCCCAGTTTCCTTGTTGCTTCAAGCTCTCACGCACTCATGTACCGCCGCCCTTACTCTGGCAGAAGTCTATGAACTTTTGCACCGTGGGCTCCTTGGCCCGGTCATTCCAAACGAAGCTGAAGGATAGGATGATAGGATAAGTCTGGCTCTTTATGTTCTCTTCGGTAGGAGGTACAGGGGGAGACACATCATCTCGTTTTATCCGTAGCACTTTGACCCCGCTGGTGTCTCGCGTATGTGGGATGATGCCAAGTGGGAGATCTTGAGCCACGGCGCAAACCTTGATGATGGCGTCCCATGTCTCGGTCAACACGATTTTGGGCCCAAAAGGTTCTCCTCCGAGGGCCTTTTCCCAGAAAAATACGGCTCCGCCAGATTCTGGTATTCGGCGGGTCAGACACCTCACGGGTTCGTCAGGACCCTCGACCAGTTTCCAATTATTATATTCGCCCGTGTAAAGTTTTCTGAGTTGATCCAAAGTCACTTCGTCGACGGGATTTCTAGGATGAGTGATCAAGACAATGGCTGCGTGGCCTATCGGCCTTTCGGCTACCTGCAGCCCTTTCTCGCCAGCCTTCTTGAGTTCATCCGCTCTGATTCCTCG
>JBKQMK010000378.1:0-32001 GCA_052146735.1 Desulfomonilaceae bacterium
ATATACAATGGAACGGCTGTTCAATGCAAGCGCAAAATGCTACTAACTCCCATAATATCAGTATCTTGAACAAATATGTGTCGCTAAAATGGGGGCCGGTCAGGTTAAGTCCGACAGCCTCCTAGGATATTCCTTCGTCAGTGTCGTCTTCGACAGCGGCAGTATCTTTGCTCACACTGTGGGCAGGCTACATTGTCTCGACGCAGAGACTGGACAAATCAGGTGGACAAGCAATCTGGACGGATCCGGATACGGAATCGCCTCTCTCGCCACCGCCAATTCATCGACGGGGAATGTGCAGGTCGCCGAGCAGAAGATGCAGGCAGCAGCCTGGAAACCGACTGCAATAATATGCTTCATGGTTTTCATTCAAGGCATTCTACAGCTTTGGGGCTTCCGTGGATGTTAGGATCACTAGGCGGGGACGGGCGCGTGAAACCGGGTCAAAACCCTTGGAGATGGCAAAATCGTGAGACGATGCCGATGGAGGCCGATGCTCCTCTAGGCAGGGTGCTCACCTGCTTCGCTGCGACAGCAAGAAGCACTGGAAAGGGTAGGTTTCAAACCCGCCTCTACCAAACTGTGACAGTATTGTCTCGTTCAGTCACCCAGCCGGCCCTTTACCCCACACGGCCACGCACGCAAAATCACCCCTTCAATTCAGTCAAGAACTCGGTGAGGAGCCGATTGAACTCTTCCGGCCTTTCTATCATCACCAGATGACCCGCTTGTGGGACCACAGCCAGGCGAGAGCCTTCAATGGCTTCGTGCAGGAAGCGAGAGAACTTGACCGGAGTGAGTTGGTCGTCTGCTCCCACAAGAATCCAGGTGGGCAATCGTACCTCGTGAATGCTGTTCATCACATCGAATTCATTGCATGCGCTCAAATCTCCACGAACCAACTCCGCAGAAGTTTCAAGATATTTTTCCCTTAATCTTTCGCGAAGCGGTTCCCCAGTGGTAGGAGAAAGACAAAAGTCGGAGAGCATAGCCAGCGCTTTTTGTTTATCCTGTCTAAGGCCCTCCAGGAATGCGGGGTGAACGCGCAGGCGAGCGCCTGCTCCTACCAATCCTATCCCCACAAGCCAGGCATTGGGAGTGAAGAGGGCAATCCGCTGAGTAATGGCGCTTCCCAGAGAACAACCGACCAGCACCACTTTTTGAAGGCCCAGAGCGTCAACAAAATCCGTCACCCACTGGGCGTAAGCCTCCACAGTTGATTCTCCGGGCGGCTCGGATGCCCCGTGACCGGGCAATTCCAGAGCTATGACGTTGGCAACATCTGAGAGCCCATTCAGTTGCGCGCACCAATCCTCCCGATCTCCTCCGCTCCCATGAATGAAAACTACCGACAGCGATGATTTATCAAGATCCACAGGTCGGACCTCATAGGCTAGCCGCCGCCCCCGAATAGACACTTCCGGCATAGTGCAATCCTCATTGTCTAAAGCTTTTAGGTGGTTGAGAATGCAATAGACGACATACCGAGCGCTTAACATTCTCGGCCGGTGGATATTGCAAAACAGAGACTATCCTCGGAGGCCCACGAGATATTCGTCTGTTAATCGAGCCTAATCCCGCGAGGCACTAGAACTACGCCACCCGAAGAGATCGTGAAACGGCGCTTATCATTTTCGGGCTCGTAGCCGAGCGAAAATCCATCCGGCACGAAAACGTCCTGGTCTATGATCGCCTTGCGTATTCTGGCACGTTGCCCCACGCTCACGCCGTCGAGCAATACAGATTCCTCCACAACACTCCTCGCGTCGACGCGAACGTTGTGAGAAAGCACAGAGTTCCGCACAGTGCCGCCTGATATCACGCAGCCACCTGATATCATTGAGTTCCAAACCTGGCTGTCCAAAGGAGCTTGGCCCTCCTGCGCGGGCGCAGAGACAGTTCTTGCAGGAGGCACTTGCGGTTGATAAGTCCTGATTGGCCACTTCTCATCGTACAGATTGCACTGGGGAGCCTCGGAGCAGAGGTCCATATTGGCCTCCCAGTATGCGTCGATTGTTCCGATGTCCCTCCAGTAGCGCCCCTCTTCGTTGTTGGCCTCCTTGAAATTGTGCACGAAGACCCTGCTGTTGTGTATCATACGCGGGACCACATCTTTGCCGAAATCGTGAGAGGATGAAGCATCTTTGGCATCAGCGATCACGTTCTTGACTAGCGTCTCGGTGTTGAAGATGTAAACACCCATAGAGACGAATGATTTATCCGGCTTTCCCGGAACCGGTTTCGGGTTGGCCGGTTTTTCTTCCCAATCGACGATTCTGAAATTCTCGTCACTTCCTATGATTCCGAAGTGGCTCGCTTCCGACCGGTCGACTTCGACTCCGGCGACGGTCAATTCGGCATTTTGCTCCATATGGAAGGCAAGCATATCGTTGTAATTCATCTTGTAAACGTGATCCCCTGACAGGATGAGCACACGCTGCGGCCGTTCTCTTTGAAGCAGGTAGATGTTTTGGTAAATGCTGTCAGCGGTGCCGCGGTACCATCGGTCTACGTTTCTCTGTTGGGGCGGCACGCACTCTATGAACTCCCCCAGTTCATGATTGAACACACTCCAACCGAGCCGTATGTGGCGATCTAGAGAGAGGGATCGATATTGAGTCAGAACGTAGATCCTGCGAATGTCCGAATTAAGACAGTTGGAAAGGGTGAAATCGACGATGCGGTATATGCCGCCGAACCGCACGGAAGGTTTGGCTCGCGCCTTGGTGAGCGGGTAGAGCCTTTCGCCTTTACCTCCTGCCATCAAGATCGTTAGCGTATTCTTCATCTCGTTGCGGCTACTCATTCCCCAGCAGCCTCTTTATCTCTCTTTTGAGCTTGGTGGTGTCAGACGACTTGACCACGTAGGCATCGGCTCCCCAAGTGGTAAAATCCTCTCGGTAGTGGCTGTACGCTGTGTTCAGTATTATGGGAATTCCCTGATCTCGGCCCAGTAACTTCTCCAGGGTCTCGATTCCGTCCATTCCGGGCATCTGTACGTCGAGCACGATGAGATCAGGGGGACTGCCCTCCACTGCCGCCAGAGCCTCTGCGCCCGAGTTTGCCACGGTTACGGTGTATCCTTCGTCTTCGAGTTCACTCTTGTATAGCTCGCAGATGTGTTTTTCGTCGTCCACAACAAGGATACGCTTCATAATTCAGCCTCGCTGCTCCATGGGCAAATTGGTAATCACTTCCCTGTATGAGTATAATGCCAAAGAGTCGCCCAATGGAATACCAGCCCTGACTCGGGAGGGCAATTTTTTTCCGTTCCGCCTCGCGTGAGAAGTTGTTACAGAAGCCTGTCCGAAATAGGCTGCAACAGGCGTAGCGGCCGGGTTGTTAAAAGCAGCTCAATTACTTGCGAGACCCACTTGAAGCGGTGGACTTGGAGCGGGGCGCTTTACGCGGAGCTTTCTTCTCCTGTTCGGGGGCCTTGGGCTCCAGGGCAGCGCGAATATCGTCGCGAAGGCGATCCGACAATTCTTTCACTGCGAGATTGAGAGCTTTTATGATGGAGTCCGGCATCGCATCTTGGCTGGGTACTTCAATCCTATAGAGTTTCTTAAGCAAGTTCTTGTCCGCACCCATCCGCGCCTCGAAGTCTGTGAGGGAGGCATCTACGGCAATTAGCGCTTTCCCCTTCCCGTCTGCAATGATGCCTTGAAGATTGCGTATGGTCCCCTCCAGAGCATAGCGGTAACGCGCGCTGCTCAATTGGTCCACCGTCTTCTCGAAGAGCCCGGAGCTATCCAGATCGCGCACCACCAGCTCGGTTATCATGTCCGCGGGATTTTCTTCCCAGCGGTGAAGCAAGGCCGACTTTTCAGGCCCCGAGGATTGAGAGATAACCAGAGAATCGATATTTACTGATGACACCGGAAGAAACCGATAGACCATAAGAGTTCCCGGGATAGGCGGCGTGGCTTCTTTGGCAGGGGACGGATAGTCGAAAGCGTGATAGGTGATCATTTCCCGGGACCTGAAAGCACAGCCAGCCAAAACGACGATAAGCCCGAGAGCGAAGACCGCGGCTAAAGGACTTGAAAAAACAAATGTTGATAGCCAGTTATATTTCAAATCCAGCTTGACCCTCCCTGAGGGAGCCTCTATGCCGGGGCGGCGTGCGAGATTTTGGAAAGAGGGTTCCGGACAATCAAATCCCGAGAAGACTTGCCTTCGGCAAATCTCCCAAGACTATTATACTGCTTCAACGCTTTTGCCCCGGTTTCTCTTCCGGTCCAAATATTATGCTGGATGGTTTGAGCTTTATCATTCGCGTGAAGTCGATCAAGTTGTCCGCACTCCTATCGAGTTTTTGGCTCAAATTGCTGAGGTTGTTATCCGTCCGACGAATCAAACGGTCGGCGTTTCGCGTGGCTTCCGTGCTCTCCTGGAAAAACTCAGAGGCTCTGTCAAACGTCCGAGTAATCACTTTGGAAAGTTGCGAGCGGGAAACCTCTTCGTGGATCTTCTTGGCAGTTTCCCTAAGCTCGCGCAGGGTCTCCGCGGCATTTGCGCCCGCGGTATCGAGCTTGGTATCGGCCAATATCGTGTCGAGCCGTGATGTCACCTTGAGCATGTGATTGGAAATCTTCTCCAAATCCACGGTCTTCACCTTCTGAAAAATGTTTTCCAGCGCATTCCCGAATTCCCTGATATCAGAGGGATATGTAGGAATCACCCGGTAACTGGGCTCAAAGTTCAGGACGATGGGCTCCTTTTGCTGATCCGGCCGAAACGTGTCCATTTCCAGGTATTTCATGCCGGTCAAACCCATCAGATTCATCTTGATTCCGAGGTCGTCGGTGATTTTGAAATTCTTGTCCAGGCTCAACAGCACTTCGATGAGCCTGGTATCAGGCGCCATTCGAATTCCCTTTATCCTGCCAACCGGAACCCCCCTGAACTTGACGCCACTGCCTGCCTCCAAGCCCTGGACGCTCTCGGTGAAGTAGGCCACCAGCGTCTGGGAAGCTTCGAAGAACCGGGAGGCCCCTAGCCATATCACCACGACTACCGCGAGAAACAAGCTCGAGACAACGAATAACCCTATTTTGAATTTATCTGCCTGGGTCGACATGTTGTTCTCCTTGCTTTCAGGACCTGCCTCCTGTCCAGAGAATCAATCCGCTACAACACCGCGAAGTCTCCTGCTGGCGTGCCCCCTTGTCGCAGTTTCCTTGAACAGCGATCTGAGGACTTAAGTTTCATAAGTCAGCTAGCGTATCAAGTGGAGCCCACTATTACGAAGACCTCACATTTGGTGTTTCTCTTCCTCGAACCGGGCAGAACGACTGAAGAAATCCCTGACTCGAGGATCATCGGACCTTTCTTTTAGTTCGTCGGGCTTACCCTCCGCTATGATACTCTTCTCCTGTCCGTCGAGCATGATGACTCTGTTGGCAATTGCAAAAATACTGGATAGCTCGTGCGTAACTATTACCATAGTGGTTCCCAGAGCACGGTTGATTTCCAGAATCGTACGATCGAGTTCTACACTGGTTACGGGATCAAGCCCTGAAGAAGGTTCATCGAAGAACAGTATCTTTGGATCCAGCACCATAGCCCTCGCCAAAGCCGCCCTTTTCTGCATTCCCCCACTCAGCTCCAAGGGGAGCAACCTCTCACACCCAGTCAGGCCTACTTGCGAGAGCTTCAATATTACTAATTGTTCGATGGTTCTTTCCGGCAGGTTGGTGTACTGCCGTAGCGGAAATGCGACATTTTCAGCCAGGGTCATAGAACTGAACAGAGCGCCGGATTGAAAAAGCACCCCAATCTTCCGAAGCACGCGCTCGGAACCACCTTCAGCCACCGGTAGCACTTTTTCCCCATCTATGATCACTTCGCCTCTTTCGAGCGGGAGGAGCCCAATGATGGTTTTGAAAAGGGTGGTCTTTCCGCAACCCGACCGTCCCAGAATTGCAAACACCTCGCCCTCTCGGACGTCAAACGACACGTCTTCCAGTACAGTTTCGTCTCCATAGCCGGCTTTAAGGTTCCTAACGGAGATGATGGCGCCGGCCGCGGTTTTATCGTTTTTAGATTCGCTCAAGGTTCTCCGAACTCAAAGGGGTATTGACCCAACACGGCTTCTCCCCATGGCGGTGGCAACGCCTTGCATGGCGCGAACGAGCCTCCCCTCCCTCATATATTCACATTTTTCACACAGAAGGAAGATAGTAATAAAGCACCGCGAAAACGGCATCGGTGACTGTCAAGATAAAGATGGAGGTTACGACCGCGGAGGTAGTGGCATTCCCGACACTTTCTGCTCCCCCTCTCACCTGGAACCCCCTCAAACAGCCTATAGTGGCTATCTCAATGCCGAAGACGAAACTCTTGACAAGGCCTTTTACCACATCGCTCAATTCGAGCACCTTGTGAACCTGATTAAAATACCCTACGGGCGTCACGTCCAGAGAAAAAGCAGCAACGATACATCCTCCCACCATGCCTAGCAAGTCCGCAAATAGCGTCAGGCACGGGAGAACGAACGCTATGGCCAGTATTCTGGGAGAGACCAGGTAACGAATGGGATCTATGGCCATCACCCGGAGCGCGTCCACCTCTTCGGTCACCTGCATCGTTCCTATCTGTGCAGCGTAAGCCGCTCCCGACCTGCCGGAGACTATCAGCGCGGTCAACAGCGGGCCCATCTCCAGGCAGATTGAAAGGCTCACAAGATCCGCTACGAAAATGTTTGCACCAAATTTTCGAAGTTGAAGTGCCCCTTGAAATGCGAGAATTCCTCCCATCAGAAAACTGAGGATCGTTACTATCGGCACAGCGTCCGAGCCGCTTCTGTCTATGAGTTGCCAAATCCGGTCCCACCTGAGATTCCGGGGACGGGACAGATCGTGCATGAGGGCCGTCACAGACTCGCCGATAAAAGTAACAATGTCCCTCACGTTCCGGCGCACGGTCAGTGCCCCGTCACCGATCTGGACCAGCAGCCGTGGTTCGGGTAGAGGCTGCAGAATGCCGGCACTCTTGAAATGTTCGAACTCTACAAGGTCCAGAAAGCTCTGGATACGGGGGGGCACATTGATTAATTTCAACGAATTGTGCAACTCCAAGCACAGGCGGTGCACTTCTATAAGGATTGCCGCTGCCGAGCTGTCGAAGTATTTTACCGCGCCCAAGTCTATGACGACGTTCTTCAGCGGTTGCCCTTTAACTGTCTCGACCAGTCTCTTGCGGACAAGCTCTGCATTTTCCACGGAAATTCTTCCGGACAGGCTCACGTTCAATTCGTCGAAGGCCCTGTCGGCCACTTTGATGGAATATTGGGCCTCGGACTCCTTTGGAGTTCCCGCTGGCGCACCTTCTTTCGGAGAGTGGTTGTTAGCGCGCCAATGGGTTATGCCCAGGAATTTGAGTGCATGCTTTAGCCGCACTGAGCCTCCAGACCTCTATCGCCAATCTTAGCCGGCTTCGGCGTTGATCCGCTCGGCAAGTAACTCTTCGCAGGTCTGATTATCTGCGAAGAATGCCTCAATATCCTGGGGATCGCGATGAAGCGTGCTTTCGTAGAGGCTTTTTAGAAAGATCTTCCCGTATGGCTTTGTGAGAATCCTCAGGTCAAGGATGCACAGTATTCCTCTGTCAGAACGCGTGCGGATCAATCTCCCTAACCCTTGTTTGAGAGCAATCACAGCCATAGGCACTTGAAATGAGTAAAACGGCTCTTGGCCCTGTTTTCTAAGCTTTTCTATCCTTGCGGAAACTATCGGTTCATTCGGCGGTGCAAAAGGGAGTCGATCTACAATAACGCATGAAAGAGCCTCCCCTTGTACGTCCACCCCTTCCCAAAAGGACGATGTAGCGAAGAGCACGGAACCTGTTCGCTGCCGAAACTCCTCCAAAAGGCGGCTCCTCGGCTTTGAGCCTTGGATAAGCAACGGAAACGGGACACGGCCTTCCATTTGCCCGTGGACGTGTTCCATGTTCCTGTATGAGGTGAAGAGCACAAAGGCTCTCCCGCTAGTTCGTGTGAGAATCTCCTCCAGCACCGGAGCAAGAGCCTCGGTGAAGCCATGCGCGTTCGGCTCGGGAATTCCCCGAGGGATATATAGCATGGTTTGGCAAGCGTAATCGAAGGGGGAGCCGAGTATCACTGCCGACGGAGCAGGATCGTCGCCCAGGCCCAAACGGGATTTGAAGTAGTCAAAGGTTCCGCCTGCCGACAAGGTGGCGGAGGTGAACACAATCGCAGGGACACGCTCGTAAAGCCGGGATTTGAGTAATTCACCCACCTCGACGGGTGATGCGTGAAGAATCAAATTCCTGTCACGACGTTCAGCCCAGCAGGCAAAGTCACCTGCCGGTTCTGAGGCCAAAATAATTTCGAGTGAAGTACTGACCTCTAACGCCCTGCGCGCGACCGAACGCAGCTCGTCCGACATTTTAGGAACGTTCGACACCATAGAGGCGAGGGCTTGAAGATTTCCACAGAGGGCGTCCCGGATTTCTCCCAAGTCCGCATTCACGGCCTGCAGCGTCACCCGTGACGGCCCAACCTCAGGAAAATCGCCGAATAGACGCCTGCCGTGGGCTTCCAGCGCTGTCAGCACTTCCTGAAACTTTTGTGCGTCGGCGCCGGCCTGATTCAGCTCCAATCGAGCGTCACGGACCAACCTGTTGATCCTGAATTGGCTCATCTGAAAACCGAAATGCTGCGTCGCTGCGTCTTCCAGCCCGTGAGCTTCGTCCACCACCAACGCGTCGTAACGGGGGATTACTTCGCCAAAACCGGATTCCTTGACGGCAAGGTCAGACATGAGCAGGTGATGGTTCACCACCATTAGATCCGCTTCGTAAGCCCTGGCCCTCATTTTCTGGATAAAGCAATCATTTCTGTCCGGGCAGTTCTTGCCCAGACATGTTTCAGTCGTGGAACAAATTTCGGGCCAGATAGGGTCATCATCCTGGAGACTTACCAGTTCGGCGCAATCGCCTTGTCCGCTTTCTCGTGACTGCCGGTACCATTTGAGGATTTCCTCCAGAGGACCGGCATCTCTCAAACCCTGCAGATGCGGTTGCCGCAAAAGTCGGCGCAGCCTCGCGTGACACACGAAATTTCCCCGCCCCTTGAGCAAGGCAGCTTTCAAGTCGGGAAAGATCTTATCCTGAACAAAGGGTATATCCCGGAAGAAGAGCTGTTCCTGTAGGTTCTTGGTCCCCGTCGAGATGACTACCCGCTTCCTGGAGAGTGCTGCGGCAATCAGGTATGCCAGCGTTTTTCCCGTGCCGGTGGGAGCTTCGATGATCAGCCGGTCACTGGACTCCACAGCCTCGAAAACCTCCAGGGTCATCCGGATTTGTTCCTCACGATGTTCGTACCCCCGGATCGCTTGTTCGAGAATTCCTCCCGGTCCGAGGATGGCGTTTATTTGCTTCTTGTATTCCATGATAAAGGCCTGCGGCTATTTCATGTGATCCTTGAGCCGGATTTTCAGCCTGCGCTGAGCCGTTGTGCTCGGTCTGCTCGGCCCTGTTCTCGGTCCGTAAGCCCAGCTATTGTGCGGAATTCCCCGGCACTCTTCAATATCCCCTTTATCCAAAGGGGCTCTCCAAGAGCATGGACATGCAAGTACGTTCCAAGGGCGTTATAGATGCAAATACCGTCGCGAGACCCATCCATGCCGTGGCCTCTCAGGACTCGAAACGCGTAGGTTGCGGCAGGGTCGTCCACTCCTGTGACGTAGGAATAGTGGAACTCGTGTCCGGCGAGCACGGTTCCCAATGGGTAGAATGGATTGGGGCCAGATACTTCTACACGGATGTACCCATGACCCTGGGGCTTTCGTTCCAGCACCGTATCGACCGGGAAAACCCCCACCATAGGGTAGATATTTTGATCAATGCGAAGACTTCTCGATAGGTACATCAATCCGCCGCACTCTGCGTAAACAGGGAGCCCCTTTTGCACGGCAGATTGCAGAGATTGCTTGAAAACATGGTTTTCAGCCAGCCGTTCAGCATGAGTCTCGGGAAAACCTCCTCCTATATAAAGACCGTCCAATTCAGGCAATCTCTGATGAGTCAAGGCGCTTATCTCCACCAGTCGAGCGCCGTTTCTACTGAAAGCTTCCACGTTCTCGGGGTAATAGAATTGGAATGCCGAGTCTCTCAATAGCCCTATGCGCACAGGAGACGAATCAGCGGAACCTTGGCCTTCCGGATGGTCCCAACTCGCTTCAACGTACGATTGTCGGGCCGTTTCGGCTATTGCAAGCAGCCGGTCCACTCCTATTGATTGCTCCACGACAGCGGCGGCTTCCTCAATGAAGTCCGAGGCCCTCGGGTGCTCGTGCAGCGGGAGAAGACCGAGATGCCTCTGGGGGAAATTCTCCAGGGGCAGCTTGTTGATCGATCCTATGACCGGAATTGGGGTTGCATCCTCAATGGCCTGCCTAAGGATTGTCTCGTGCCGGGCCCCTGCCACGCGGTTGAGGATAACCCCTTGCAAGTTTAGTTGCGGGTCCAGTGCACTACATCCAAGAACCAGCGCCGCTGCGGTCCGCGTCACTTTGGTAGCGTCTACAATTAATATCACAGGCGATTTAAGCAGCTTGGCCAGTTCGGCAGTGCTGTAACTCCCCTCGACATCAACCCCATCGAAGATACCGCGATTCCCTTCTATAACCGCAATGTCCTTGCCAAGAGATCGTCTGACAAATGAAGCTCGAACAATCTCAGGACTAAACAGATAGGAATCAAGATTGTAACATTCGCTTCCTGCCCCGGACCCGAGCCAGCCGGCATCTATATAGTCCGGGCCTTTCTTAAAGACGGCCTGTGACAACCCCCGCTTACGAAGCGCTGCAACGAGGCCGACGGTGATAAAAGTCTTGCCAGCGCCCCCTTTTAGCGCTGCGATGACTATTCTAGGGACATTCATCTTGTGAACCATGAACACCTGCATATCATGAATGAGCAGGATTGGAAGTACTACCCATGGACAAAATTATGGTCGGGAACAAATGAAACACGGAAGACTCAACGGGCTGAGTACGTCAGGTCTCTCTCCATTTTGGGAGAACAGGATGCGTGAAACTCCGAGGCTTTGGCCATGAAGGCTTCGGCCCATGCAGGCTCACCGAGCGCGTGCAGATGAACGTAGGTACCAAGCGCATTTCGAACGCAGATCCCGTCGCGTAAGCCGTCCATTCCGTAGCCTCGCAACACCCGGAAAGCAAATCGACTTTGGGACTCATCTAACCCGGCCACATGAGAATAATGGAACTCGTGTCCGATAAGCATCGCGCCTATCTGGTAATACGGATTCGGACCGGTAACTTCCACATGAATGTACCCGAGGCCCTGCGGTTTTCTTTGCAGAACCGTGTCCACAGGAAAGACTCCGACCATAGGATAAACTTTTTCGTCTATCCGGAGGCTGCGGGAAAGATAGATAAAGCCGCCGCACTCGCCGTACACAGGAAGACCATTTTCTACTGCACTGAAAAGTGACTCCTTGAAGATCGAATTGCAGGCAAGAGCTTCTGCATGCGTCTCGGGAAAGCCACCTCCTATGTACAATCCGTCCAGTTCGGGCAATTCCGCCGGCGCCAGCGCGCTTATTTCTACAAGCTGAGCGCCCTTACTTTCCAGGGCCTCCAGATTCTCGGGATAATAAAACTGGAACGCCGAATCCTTCAGAATCCCGATGCGCAAACCTCCCCATCGTGGACGCTGACGACAATCTGAGAGATCCGAGGCAGCCCCGAATGAAAAATCCTCCGCGGACGCAGCTACTCCAAGAAGTTTGTCCAGATCTACCGAGCCTTCGATCACCGCACCAGCTTCTTCAACGAATTCCAGGGCCTGAGGATGTTCCTGCAATGGTAGAAGGCCGAAATGCCTTTGAGGAAAGTTGGTCAGAGCGAGTTTGTTGACTGACCCGATCACCGGAATGGAAGTTGCGCCTTCAATGGCTTCGCGGAGGATTCGCTCGTGTCGTGCCCCCGCCACGCGGTTCAAGATGACGGCTTTCAGTTCCAAGGCAGGGTCCAGCATACGACACCCGAGGACCTGTGCAGCCGCGGTCCTGGTGACCTTGGTGGCGTCGACAATCAGCACAACCGGGGCCCCGAGGATTTTAGCCAATTCCGCGGTGCTGTAGCTGCCTGCGGCATCTACTCCGTCGAATAGGCCGCGATTCCCTTCCACAATAGCAGCATCTTTCCGGCAAGACCTTTTGAGAAAAGAGCCGAGAAGGATGTCCCTGTTAAAAAGGTATGCGTCAAGATTGTAGCAAACTCCTCCAGCGGCTAATCCGAGCCACCCCGCGTCGATGTAATCCGGCCCCTTCTTGAAAACACCGAGATCAAGTCCTCGCTTGCGAAGGGCTGCAATAAGTCCGACAGTGAGAAAAGTCTTTCCTGCGCCGCCCCTGAGGGCCGCAAGAATTACTCTGGGAATATTTGATCGGGAGACATCGCTCAATAGCATATCAAGTGTTTCCGGATTTCTATTTGCGGGAAGGCGCGGCCTACCAGTTGATGACGCACCGCCTTATTCCAATACAATCATAGTGAATTCGCTCGATAAAAAAAAGCGACCGACTGACTGCCCGTCGATCACAGCGAATGCCTGCCGGGTGCGGGCCTCCTAAAGAGAGGATGGAAGCTCCTGGAACAGCCGATAGACCTGGAAAATATGATCAGCCAGGTGATCGAGGATCACGGGCGAGTCCGGCGACTCCTCATTGTAGGATTCAATGACCATTTGAAAAATCTCTGCCACTTCTGCCGGCGACATTTTCTTCGTCTCAAGCAAAAAATGCTGGAGCAGCATGTCTTCGCACATTCCACACGCCACCTGAGCTTTCATGCCTGCGAGAAATCCGCTGATTGCCCCTTCCACTGCATGGGCTCCAGCCCAGACGATCACCCCTACCCCGTCCAACCTGTCCAGCCGCATCCGGACGGTGAGGTTTGCGAGAAAGATCATAAGCGCCTTTAAGCGATTGCGGAAAGAATAATCGGGAAACACCATGCGAGACGCATACTGCCTCAAGGTGATCAATTTTACGTCCACGTCACCCTCAGAGCATTTGACGACAAAATCACCGGCAGCGTGGTGCCACGGATACACCTCGGCAAACGTCCCCGTATCATAATAATACGTAAGGATTATTGCAGCCTGCCTGAAAATCTCAGCCGCGGTTTGAACAGACAGAAACTGGTACCCTCGGTTCAAGTCCCACAGGATTGTCCCTGTTTTCCCGCTTTCAGGTTCGACGGAAAGATGAAACTCGTGATACCCATCCAGCCATTCCCCCATAAACATAACGATAACCAACTCTTCCTGATTTTGGGCCTGAACGTTCACCTCACCTAGAAAATACACTTCAGGAGTGAAGTTGGCATGAAATCGCTCGCGCAGAGAATCCAGAAGATGAAAATCTTGCGATACTCGCTGCTTGCCTCTGGAAGTCAACGCTACATTCACGACGAAGCAATGGTAGACGTCGCCGGACTGAACTCTAATCCTTGCCGGATGGTAATCACCGCCATGCTTTTCAGCTATGATATCAATATACTGGATATTCCCAGCGTCTTTCAAGCCTTGACCGGCGACAACTTCCAGAAACTGCTCCCAGTGATCATGAATGAACTGTCGAATGGCTTCGAGATACACCCGGTAGGTGATGCGCTGTCCTGCCTCATTGCCGCCGTCAGGGCGCGCCAAAGGTAGAAACGACTCCAGTCGTTTCTCGTCGAACTGCACGAGGCCCCTGGGAGACGACTGGAGAAACCGCTCACGAGCAGCAAAATGATTTTTCATGAGAGGCGCCGGCCTTTCCAAAGCATGTTCGGATCTTAACAGATAATAGCAATGTGCTAAAGGGCGGTGGACGAGGGGGCCCTCTTTCAATGAAAACCCTTTATTTATCGTAAATGTCGAAGTTTTTTTTCTTGACTTGCCTGAGCCATTTCCTTTAAAGTCTCTTGAATCTGCATTTGGGTGACCTGAACCAATCACGTTCACTTAACCCACTAGTAAATCGGAGTTGTGGTTCCCGAGGAAAGTGCAAGAGGGTAGGAACTTTCCTGCGGGATGACTAGTTACTTTGCGAAGGCCCCTCACAAGAAGGCCAGACTAAGCTGTGACGAAAAAAAACCGAAATTTAGAGAGGAGGAACCTTTAATGGGAAAACACAAAACCCCTATGCTTGATGAACTGGAAAAGGGCCCGTGGCCAAGCTTCGTCTCCGACATCAAGCAGCAGGCGGAAAAAGGGAAACACGCCTTGAAGGAAGCCCCTGACGACCTTCTCGGCGTCATGGAACTGTCGTACGTAGACAGAGTTACTCACTGGAAGCACGGCGGAATCGTCGGCGTGTTCGGTTACGGTGGAGGGATCATCGGCAGGTATTGCGACCAGCCTCAAAATTTCCCCGGTGTCGCCCATTTCCACACTGTCCGCGTAAACCAGCCCTCAAGCAAGTACTATACCGCGGAATTCCTTGGCCAACTGTGCGACCTTTGGGAGAAACATGGTAGCGGTCTGACCAACATGCACGGTTCCACGGGGGACATCGTCTTCTTGGGGACCAATACGGACCACCTGGAACCGCTTTTCTTCGAGCTGACCCATGAGCTAAATCAGGACTTAGGCGGTTCAGGGTCGAACCTGAGAACTCCTGAATGCTGCCTCGGAATGTCCAGATGCCAGTTCGCCTGCTTCGATACGCAGGAATGCTGTCACAATATGACCAACGAGTACCAGGACGAACTCCATCGGCCGGCATTCCCTTACAAGTTCAAGTTCAAGTTCGATGGCTGCCCCAACGGATGCGTGGCCTCGATCGCTCGGTCCGACATGTCCGTAATAGGGACCTGGCGAGACAACATCCGTATTGATCAGGCCGCGGTCAAAGCTTACGACGGCGGCGAACTCATGCCCAATGCCGGTGCCCACGCGGGAAGAGACTGGGGCAAATTCGACATCCAGAAGGAAGTCATCGGCCTGTGCCCGACCGAATGCATGCGCTGGGACGGCAGCAAACTGGAAATCAACGACAAAGAGTGCACTCGATGCATGCACTGCCTTAACACCATGCCGCGAGCCCTGAGAATCGGGAAAGACACGGGTGCGTCGGTCCTCTTCGGCGCCAAGGCCCCGATCCTGGAAGGCGCTCAGATGGCCACTTTGACCGTCCCCTTTATGAAGATGGAAGCCCCCTTCAGTGAGCTCAAAGAGCTGATTGAAAAGGTCTGGGACTGGTGGATGGAAGAAGGTAAGAACCGCGAACGGCTCGGCGAGCTTATCCAGCGCAAGAGTTTTCAAGAGTTCCTGCGTGTCACGGAACTCGATCCAGATCCGAGAATGGTTGACGAGCCGAGGTCCAACCCCTACATCTTCTGGAAAGAAGAAGAAGTTGAAGGCGGCTGGACGCGTGACATCGAAGCTTACCGCAAGAAACACCAGAGATAACAGGAGGTTGCAAAAATGCCTTACGATCCTGCAGATCCGCTAAAGGATAGGATTACTGATATAGGACCGAGATATTTCAAGGACTTCCTGCCGCCCGTCATCAAGAACAATTTCGGCAAGTGGCTCTACCATGAAATCTTGGAGCCAGGCGTACTTGTTCACGTGGCCGAGAGCGGCGATGAAGTCTATACCGTTCGCGCGGGCGCGTGCCGGCTCATCAGCGTCGAGCATCTCCGCGAAATCTGCGAAATCGCAAACAAGCACTGCGACGGCTATCTGAGATTCACCACCAGGAACAACGTGGAGTTCATGGTGGACAACAAGAGCAAGGTCAAGCCCCTCGTCGATGACCTCAAGAGCAGGAAATTCCCGGCGGGCTCAAACAAGTTCCCGGTCGGAGGAACCGGCGCCGGTATTACCAACATCGTTCATACCCAGGGATGGGCCCACTGCCACACTCCCGCGATCGATGCTTCCGGCGTGGTCAAGGCCGTAATGGACTCCCTTTACGATCAGTTCGGGGAGATGAAACTCCCCGCCCCCGTTAGGGTCTCGCTGGCGTGCTGCTTGAACATGTGCGGAGCAGTTCACTGCTCTGACATAGCCATCCTGGGAATCCACCGCAAGCCGCCCATGATAGACAGTCAATGGATCGATAAGCTGTGCGAACTCCCGCTTGCAATCGCGGCCTGTCCTACCGCGGCCATTAAGCCCGCAAAGACAGACACCGGCCTCAAGTCCCTTGAAGTCAATGCGGACCGTTGTATGTTCTGCGGCAACTGCTACACCATGTGTGCGGCAATGCCGCTCGCAGACGAGGTTGGCAGTGGTGTAGCAATCCTGGTTGGCGGCAAGCTATCCAACAGGAAAAGCAAGCCGAAGTTCTCCAAGGTGGTCATTCCATTCATCCCCAACGAGCCCCCTCGTTGGGACACCACGGTCAAAGCGGTAAAGAACATAGTCGACGTGTACGCCAAGGACGCTCGCAAATATGAGCGCCTAGGAGATTGGGCGGAAAGGATTGGTTGGGAGAGGTTCTTCGAGAAGTGTAACATACCTTTCAGCCATCATTTGATCGACGACTACAGGTTTGCTTATACCACGTGGCGGCAGTCGACCCAGTTCAAGTACTAACAACTGGTCAGGAGGAGTTTTTCCATGACCGACGATGAAGTCAAAAAACTGATATTGGAAACCCTGCAAGGGAAATCCAAAGCCAAGTCGAAGTTCTATCTCAAGGATTTTTACGCGATTGTACCCGACAAGAAACCACGGGAAGTGAAGAACATAGTCAACAAGATGGTCCAGGAGGGCACACTGGAATATTGGTCCAGTGGGAGCACAACCCTGATTGGGCTGAAGGGCATGGGGAAGCAGCACGGGGAAGAAGATTAGCAAAGCTGCCTTTGCCCTGAATTCGAGTTTTGTGATTTGAAACGTCAATCGAGGAAGGAGGGGGCCACAAGCTCCCTCCATTCTCGATTTTTATTTTGCCGGCTTGCTTGATCCAGGCCAGGCTGAGTGTGTCTTGTTTCCCCCCAGTTACCCCGCGAAACCCCTATTTTGCAACAACGCTGCGTTCCACTCCTCACGTCGCCTTCTCATGATCGTGAAACAGCCTGCTGAACTATAGCTTCGGAAAACCTCTTCCGCCATCGCGTCCGCAATACCGCTTAGAATCAGAAACGATCCGGCCGCGGCTACAAGGCTGTCACGGAGCTTCAACAGAGTCGGAGCGGCCAAGTTAGCCGCAACAATATCGAAAACTCCCCTGATGGACTCCGAACCGCCCACCACCATCTGAATGGAAGGGCTCTCTTCTGCCGGGCCCGGATTGCAGCCCATGTTCAGTGCAAGGTTGCGACGGGCAATGAAGACGGCCGCGGGATCAACATCTAGGCCCACTGTGAACCCTGCGCCTAGCGTCTTTCCTGCGATGGCAAGCACTCCGGTTCCTGTGCCCACATCCATCATGGTAGGAGATGGAGCGACTTCCTCGGCCTTGCCTATCGCGACTTCGAGCAGTTCCAGGGCCATGACGGTGGTAGGGTGGTCCCCGGCGCCGAAAGACGGACCCGGGTCAATAATTAGTTCAATCCGGTCGGATTTGGTGATCCCTCTTTCCCAATAAGGCACGAGCCTGAGTCTTGATCCCACGTCCACAGATCGCACGCGCCCCATCCACCAGTTGATCGGTTTCTTATTTCGTCTTCTCAAAATCACGTCTCACTCATCGAATCGGATTCTTAGGCGAAATTAATTTGGCAGCCGTAAGGACCTTTAACCGTCCAGCACAAGCATAACAGCATGGTTCTGAGGAATCCAGCAGTCATTGCCTGCAAGGTCCCTGCAATACCGTGCTTGCCTTTATCGTTTAGCCACGATTCCTTACCCAGGGCGCCAATGCTTGGCCTACAACCCGCTCATCCGGTTTACTGGAGGCGTCCTCTGGAGCACGACTCTTGCTTGGACTTCAGAGCTGGGTAGGCTCATATTGATTGCATGCTATCAAAAGCGCTCAGGGCTACAAACCGTTCGCGCGCGATCCTTGTGACCTTGCTCGCACTTTAATGCCTGTAGTATGGTCCCGGAAACATGGTTTGCATCTGCGGGTCGATTTCCTTGTGCGACGATAAGCAGATCTCTCCCCGGCTGTGAGAAACGGCATAGCGATTGACTGGCCTACATGTTGCAGCGGTTAGGACCAGGCTGAGCTGTTTGTGTTTAGTTCGCCGTCGATTTGTCGTGATACCTGCGAATGAGGGATCCTTTCATGAGCAAGAGAACTATAGACGATCTTCGAGCACGGATCGCTTTCCTCGAAAACATTATCGAAAACATCCCAACGGGTATCATAGTTACCGACTCAGAGGGAAGAATCCTCATGATGAATCGGTGGCAAGAGGAAATTTCCAGAATCAGGCGGGAAATGGTCCTTGGAAGCTATTTCCACGAGAAATGGGACAGGCTTTTCGAGCAGGGCATCATGGGCCACTATTGGCAACTGCTACAAAACGAGAAACCGTTTCAATCGACCGTACATGAAGTATATCCTCAGTTCTATGACGAGAAGGTATCAGCACTCTCACGGGGTGCAGCACTCTCCGAGAAAGCTGGTTTCGTGCTCATGCACGACGTCTCCAGCGAAATGCAGCAAGACAAGAGAGACATCCAGGAACTCTCCCGCCAATTAGCTGAGTCCAACAACTTTCTCACAAATTTGATTGATTCCTCGCCCAATGTCGTCATCACCACCGACGAGGGTGGCATCATACAATCGGCTAATAAGACCGCCGAGGAGGCATTTCTGTATAGCCGGGAGTATTTTGTGGGCCGACATGTCTCGTTTACACTCAAGGAGCCGCCGAAACTGGACCTGTGGTTATCTATCGCTCACAGTGGAGAACCCGTGGAAGTGACATGCGAACGCGGAAACGGTGACCCTTTCCCGGCGCGGATGTATGTGAGAGACATCCTAGGAAAAAGCGGCCGGGTGCAGGCGAAATTGTTCCTCTTGACTGACTTGACGTGGGAAAGAGCCATGGAAGAGAAACTCGCATTGTCTGAGAAGCTCGCTATCTACTCCGAGCTGATGGCCGGAATAGCACACCAGTTGAATAACCCGCTGGTAGGCGTGGCTAACTTCTCTTATCTGCTGCTGGAGAGGATGAATCCACAGGATCCAAACAGAGCACTTGTGGACACCATCCACGAAGCTGCCCGGAAGTGTCATACGATGCTTGCGACCATGATCAAGAGCCTGCGGGAACCGAGAAGCACGTTCCACACAGTAGACCCGGGCGACATCCTCGAAAGCGCGCTGGAGGTTGCTCTCAATGAGGAGAGAGACCGGTTCAGCCGGGTGAGACTAATTAAGTCACTGGATGGCTCGCTTCCGCCACTTCGAGGAGACTCCCTGCAGCTTCGGGAAGCCTTCAGAAACGTACTTGTCAACGCTGTGCAGGCAATGCCGGAAGGTGGAACCTTGACTGTCGAGGCTGGTGTCGACACAATCCGACAAAAAATAAGGATTTCTATCTCTGACACCGGTATCGGTATTCCCACTGAGAACCGGGAGAGGATTTTTGACCCCTTCTTCTCGACAAAAAAGGAGTCGGGGGCGGGCTTAGGACTCAGTTTCGCTTATCGGGTGATTAAGAGTCATTCAGGAGAAATCTCCGTCATTTCGTCGGAAAGTGCCGGCACCACCTTCCTCATCACCTTACCAAGTTGGCATGAGAGGCAAGACAAATGAGCACTGTTGACCAGACATCCTCTCCAAGAGTGCTTGTAGTGGACGACGAGCCTTTTACTAGACGTTATTTTGAGACAGTCCTCGAAGGGGAAGGGTACGGCTACGTCTCGGTTGACACCTCGCGAGCCTTCACGGACTATCTGAACTCGGAAGGACCGCCTGACCTGATCATCCTGGATGTCCGCCTCCCCGACGGAAACGGACTTGAATTGCTGAAAATTATCCGGTCCCAGAATTATCTCACACCGGTTATCATGATCACGGCCTACGGATCCATTGACGATGCTGTGAGTGCTATGAAAACGGGAGCCTTTGATTTCTTTACGAAACCGTTTGACGACGTCCACAAGATCAAAATCTCCATTAAGAATGCTCTGGAACATCGTCGTCTGGTCGACGAAAACCGGTTGCTCAAGACACAGCTCCACTCACATAGGGTTGTCCAAAATATACTAGGCACTTCCATGGCCATGCAGCACGTGCTCGAGGTCATCAGGAAAGTCGCCGTCGTGGGCAGTCATATCCTCATAGAAGGCGAAAGCGGAACGGGTAAGGAACTGGTTACAGAGGCCACTCATGCGCTGAGCGACCGGAGTGCGAAAGCATTCATTCCCATCAACTGTGCGGCTCTGCCTGAGTCGCTCCTGGAAAGTGCGTTGTTTGGCTACGAGAAGGGAGCATTCACGGGGGCTTCGCGAGTAACCCGCGGCTTCTTCGAGGAAGCCCAAGGCGGGACGCTGTTTCTTGACGAAATCGGTGACGCTCCTATGAGTGTTCAAACTAAGATCCTAAGGGCAGTGGAGGACGGGGTAATATACCGGGTGGGTAGCACCAAACGAATCGCCACCGACGTGCGCCTCATCTTCGCCACGAACAAGGATCTTGGGCAAGAGGTCGTTGAAGGACGTTTCAGAAGAGACCTATATTATAGAATTAACGTTATTAGAGTCACTCTCCCTCCTTTAAGGGAAAGAAAGGAAGATATTCCCATTCTCGCAAGGCATTTCTTTGACAAAACTTGCAAGAGAATGGGGGTGGATAAGAAAGTGCTCACTGATGAAGCCGAGTCTTGTCTTCTCAGACGGAGCTGGCCGGGTAATGTTCGCGAACTTAAGAATCTCGTCGAAAGGATTGTGGCTCTGCATGCAGAAGACATAGTCACTGCACGCGATCTATCGAAGTATACCCAGGACAGGGTGAAGGGCGAAGAGGAAGATCTGTTTGATGCCACCTACGAACAGGCCAAAGGCCTTTTCGAGGAGCGGTATTTTTCCAAACTGCTAGAGAAAACCAATGGAGACTTGTCCCAGGCCGCAGAACGGAGCGGCGTTCATGTGTCAACGATCTATAG
Source organism: Desulfomonilaceae bacterium (assembly GCA_052146735.1). GTDB lineage: Bacteria > Desulfobacterota > Desulfomonilia > Desulfomonilales > Desulfomonilaceae > CAWBBA01. The sequence goes on from JBKQMK010000378.1 coordinate 21,060, forward strand.
GAAACTCAATGCCTTGGGAATACCTCTCAAAGGATGAAAAGCAGTGGCTTCCAGGAATTTCGCAACTCTGCAAAACCTCTCGCAATGCTGCAAATTGACCATCACTTCGATTAACGAATCGGGCGCTCCAAGAAACAGCATTTGATGTTGGAACACGAAATGTAGATGAGTTCCCACTAGTCCCCACTTTCCGATGAGCGCCCGTCCGACCGCTTTACCTACCTGGCCTTGCCCTCCATCGTTGTAATCTGCTCGCTGGGGCGTCTGAAAGGGAGGGAGAAGTCCATGCCGGCCTGATCAGGCCTCTTGCATTTAACCTTCTTTCTGGAACTCAAATCCGTCCCCCTGCAAATTGGGACTTAACCCTCGACTCGGGTAGTCCGTGACCTTGCCGGCGGTCGACGCCGATTTACTTGATCGACAAAAAAATAGGCAATGGTGGCCTGATCGGCCAATTCTATGAAGGCACGTTGTAGCCCAGACTACGCTTTATGACATTACCGGTATGTCTATGGCACAAGCATTGCCTCTCCAGCATGGAGTCGACCGGACATCCCCTTCTTGTATTGCCGGTAGGGTTCTCTGGCTCCTGGAGGAAAGAATGGATACAGGCTCAGCATATTTCAATCCAGAAATGGAACTGTTGCTGAACACTCCCCAGATGCGTGAAATGCAGTGGAAGAGCCTCACTCAGGCGATCCGTTTCTTCTACGACAAGGTCCCTTTCGAAAGGAGGCGTATGGCGCGAGCCGGTGTTCGCCCTGAAGACATACGCTCTTTCGAAGATTTTGCACGGGCTATCCCACCCATCAGTCAAACCGATTACCGCGAGGCAATGGACGAAGGCGGCCTTGATTTGCCGAAGGTTTATGAAGACCTGTTCGGTCCGGACCGATGGAACGATCTTTTCCTTCTAACGTCCACCTCCGGAACAACCGGCATTCCGACGCCTTATCCCCTTTTCAAGAGTGGCCTTGACCGAGTTGCGGACATCTTTGGCCGTATGGGTTGGAGAGCGGGTATTCGGCCGGGGGACCGGCTGGCAATTTGCTTTGGACTCAGTATGCACGCGGCCGGCACCCCTCAGATGTTCTGGTATCGCGGCATTCCCGGGCTAAAGATCATTCCCATGGGCGCGGAGGCGGGAACGGAGCGGCTCCTGCACCTTTTCAAAGCGTTCAGACCTACCATATTTACCGGAACCCCCTCGCTTGCTCTCCACCTGATCGAACGAAGTCAGGAAGTCCTTGGAGAGCCAATCAGCTCCCTGGGATTCCGCGTTCTCATATGCGGCGCCGAACCGGGCGCTGGAATACCCGAGGTTAGAGAACGCCTGGAGATGGAGTACGGGGCCAAAGCCGTCGATATAGGGGCCGGGTACGGCATATCATGCGACCATCCCGTGTACCAGGGCATGCACTGGGTGGCCGATGACTACTGCTACTATGAACTTATAGACCCTGAGACAAAGGAACCGATTCCTCTGGAGAACGGGGCTACAGGATTGGCGGTCTTCACCCCCCTTGAGCCGCAACACGGCCACTTCTTTTGGAGTCTCCGCTATACTCTGAACGATATTCACCAGGTCTTCACCGAGCCGTGCCCTTGCGGCCTGAGCGGATTACGGTACAAGGTCGTCGGCCGTGCAGACGACATGCTCAAAGTAAAGGGTGTGCCCGTCTATCCCGCGGGCATTCAGGGTGTCATTCAGTCGTTCGTGCCCCGCGTTACAGGCGCATTCAAGATCCTTCTTGAGGAGCCGCCCCCGAGGGTGGTTCCGCCCTTAAAGCTTAAGGTGGAATATGGTGAGGGCACTGCCCGCGAAGATCTTGCAAGGCTCGAAGTAGAAATCCTCGAGGACATGCATATGTATCTGAAGATCCGGCCCGCAGTTACCTGGGCGGCGCCAAACACTCTTGAGCGGTCGAGTAAGAAGACAAAATTCATAGAGGAACTGTACAAACTCTGAGGGACGTAGCCTGAGCCCGCAGGATTCACTTCCGGTCCAGCTCCGTATTGAATGGCACAAGGTGAATGAATCCTTTGCTGCCAGGACTCAAAGGTGGTTGAGATGACTCACACACTCAAGAAAGTTGCCGACGGGCTCTTTGCATTGCCGGACGATTCATTGGAGCGCGGATACCTGATAGGTGGGGAATGCTCCGAATGTCATGCGGTAGTGTTTCCGAAACGGCTGGTGTGCCCCCACTGTTTGGCGCAGGACTCGGCCAAAGAAATCGCTTTGAGCAAGAGAGGGACCCTCTATGCGTACTCCGTAAACCAGGTAGCTCCGACGGGATTTGAGGCCCCTTATGTGACGGGCAAGATCGATTTACCGGAAAAGGTACGAATCTTTTCGGTAATCACAGGATGCGAGCCGCGCGAGGAATCTCTCCGCATCGGCATGGAAATGGAAATCGTCTTCCAAGCTCTCCACAGGGCGGAAGATGGAACCGAACTGATAGGGTATGCTTTCAGGCCCACAAGAGAAGACGGAGAGCCATTCTGAGAGGTTTTAGATGGGTGCATTGGCCAGGCAGGTTTCGATTGTCGGCGTCAGTATGACCAAATTCGGGAAGCATGCAGGCAGGAAGACTAAGGATCTTGCCTGTGAGGCAACCTGGGGCGCCATCAAGGACGCGGGCGTGCGGCCCGAGGACATTGAGGCCATCTACTGCGGCAATGCTGTAGACGGCCTCCTCTCAGGTCAGGAGGACGTACGAGGCCAGGTAGTGATGCGAGAAGCGGGGCTGGCTGGTAAAGCCATCATCAATACCCCTAATGCCTGCGCTTCGGCCTCAACTGCGATGAGGGAAGCGTGGCTAGCGATCGCTTCGGGCCTTTGCGACGTAGCATTGGCCGTCGGCTTCGAGAAACTGTACGTCGGAGACACGGCCAAAACCACTCGCGCGCTCGCAACATGCACCGACGTGGAAATCGAGGGTAACATGGGGGTGTTCTTTCCCGGTCTGTACGCCATGGACGCCAAGAGATACATGTATGAAACAGGCTGCACGAGAGAACACTTCGCAAAGGTTTCGGTCAAGAATCATAAGAACGGCTGTCTCAATCCGCATGCCCAGATTCAGCACGAGTTAACGATACAGGCTGTGCTGAACTCGAAGATGATAGCCGATCCCATTACCCTGTATATGTGTTCCCCTATCGGTGACGGAGCCGCCGCCGCAATCCTGTGCGCTGAAGAAATTGCGAAAAGGTATCGTTCAGACCCGGTCAGGATAGCCGCAATAGGCATGGCTTCGGGAGGCTATCAGGACATGCGCATCGACGTTGAGAAGCCGAGCGCAACCCAAATGGCAGCTCGGCAAGCCTTTGAACTCGCGGGCATCGGCCCGGAAGATGTGGACCTCGCAGAAATTCACAGCGCATTCTCGCCCGCGGAATTGCTCTATTTCGAAGAAATCGGCTTTTGCGGGAAGGGCGAAGCCTGGAGATTCATAGATCAAGGACAGACCGAGATAGGAGGAAGCATTCCAATAAACGCAAGTGGAGGGCTTGAATCGAAGGGGCACCCGGTTGGAGCCACAGGGTTGGCGATGGTTTACGAGATCGTGACGCAGTTGCGAGGACGAGCCGGTAAGCGCCAGGTTGAAGGCGCACGAGTCGGTTTGGTACATAACGGCGGCGGCCTAATCGGAGGTGACGTGGCAGCAATGTGCGTCCATATTCTAACCAGGTGAAAGCCGACCGCACGAGTGTTAACGGCACTATAACAGCCCAACTCAGGAGGTCTTTTATGGAGCGATTTGACCAATTAAGAGGCGAGGAGCATGTGGGCGATTGGCCGCGCTATTCTCCCCAGGACCTTAGACGGAGAGAAGCAACAATCATAGCCGCACGACTATGCATGAACGCAGCATTGACAGCTCCGGTGGCTGGTGGTGTGCCACAGGTGCAGGCCCATGTCGTTTATGGGCAAGAGGAATTGGAAAAGGTCGCAAGGAAAATGGAAGAGCTGGCGCACACCAATGACCGGTGGAAAAGGAGGTTTCTCAACGAAGCAGTGATGGTGAGGGAGTCGGACGTCATTCTGTTTCTTGGGAACTATCGTGCACACGAGACGCCACTCGATGCGAACTGCGGTTTGTGCGGCGGGCCTGCGGGATGCTCATTCCTCTACACGCGAAGGGAGTCAAAAGAAGGGCTGATAGACATTACGGACAAGAGGAGTTCCACTCCGATAAAGGGGCCACTATGCGGCGCGCGGGTCGATGATCTCGGCTACGCGTGGGCATCAGCGATATGGATGGCCCAGACACTGCTCGTCGATGCCAGACCGTTCATGAGCGTGGGACTGGCGGGACAGAAGCTGGGTTACTGTTCGGACTCGGCGATTGTGGTGGGACTTCCGATGGCGACTCTCTCCAAGAGTCCGTACCAGGACGTGAACGTTGATTACCACCTCATCAACATGGAGAAAATGATCGACAATACGAGGAAAAACTTCGTTTGCAATCGCCAAACCGCGTCAGGGATCAACTTCGACTATCGCATTCAACCCCCGAAGAAACAGGAGGATCTCGATGGCTAGAATAGACGGTAAGGTGGCAGCCAGAGAAGCAGTATCGGAAGTGACCAGGCTAGCAGCCGCAGCGGCGTACAGAGCACCGCAGTTGACCGGAACATTGGAGATCAAGGTAGAAATCCTGACTGATGAGGATCAGGATCCTATTATCGAGTTTGCCGGCGCCTTAGCCCCTATATCACCGGTCATGGCTTTCGATCACCGAACCATGAAACACTTCCGAGAGAATGGTTCGCCGCTGGGTTGCATCCTCATCGGGGCCAAAATGGACCGGTCGGAGTTGGGCTGGGATTGCGGCGCTTGTGGTTTCGATTCATGCGCGGAATTCAACAAGTGGTCCAAAGAGCATGGAGGCATGGGATTACTTTGGGGTGGTCCATCGTGCGCGTGGAAGCTTATGGATTGGGCCGCTGCCTGCGACTACGCATGCGCGGCGGCGAACCAGTACCGGATGGACGCCCGTCCCATGGGGACCATAGGGGCAGCATGCGCAGGGGTAGGTTTTATGCCTGACTGCACTGCGAGAGTGGCGGTCCTCATAGGACCTCCCGGAGATTTCATCTACTTCAGTCGAAAGCAGAATAGAGATCATTTCGCGCTGGAAGAGCAGCGTGCTTCCCTTGTCAGGACTTCTCCCACGATGTGGCAAGCCTTTCCCGGCAGCACCAAACCTTGCATCAAGTCCAAGGATGACTGGTGGAACAACATGGAGTATGTCAAATGGGAACCCCTCTCAAAGGAGGAGGTCGATTACATGAACGAAACCCTGGCTAACGTCCAACGGGTGGCAGCTAAACACCTACCCAAGGTCCAGGCTTGGTACGAGGACAAGAAATAGCGCCTTTTGCCACATACAGTTCGATGCCATGAGGTGTCTTCCACTCCGAACGTGGTCCGGATTGTGCGGCAACAGAGGTTTTGGCATCCGGTGGATTCGATCTCTTGGTGATACTTGCAAGCTGTGGACGTGAGCGGTGGTGTCTCTTCGGTGGCTTGGGCTGAGGCATCGCGGCAATCTCCGCTCTACAGGCCAAACATTCCCTGGCGAGCAGTTCTGTTTTGCGGGTCACCGGTTTTACGACGGAGTAAATGTGGACTTCGATCTTACGGACGAGCAGCGGATGATTAGGGATACAGCGCGGGCATTTGCCGAGGAAGTAATCGCTCCTCGATCCGAGCATATGGAAGCGACTGGAGAATACCCTTACGACATTATGCAACAAATGGCCGATTTGGGCATGATGGGTATCCCCTTTCCGGAAGAGTATGGAGGAAGCGGAGGAGACTGGGTCGGCGCTCACATTTGCATCGAAGAGATCTCCAGAGGTGATATCACACTGGGTGCGCTGCTGGACGTCACCATGAGTATTGTCGGTCAGGAACTCCTGGTGTTTGGTACAGAAGCGCAAAAGCAGAAATGGCTCGTTCCGATCGCTCGCGGAGAAAAAATCGGCGCTTTCGGCCTTACCGAACCTGACGTGGGATCAGATGCCGCTTCGGTCAGAACAACGGCTGTGCCGTCAAACGGCGAATGGATACTGAACGGAACGAAACAGTTCATCACCAACATTGGTCTTGATCACGCTTCGGTGGTCCTCGTGGCGGCTAGGACGGCCAAGAACGACAAAGGAAACACCATTTCCACCTTTATCGTGCCTAAAGACGCTCCCGGATTCAAGCTGGGCAAGCGCTATAGAAAGATGTCATGGCATGCCTGCGCCACCCATGAGGTCATTTTGGAGGACTGCCGCATCCCCGCGGACAACCTGTTGGGAGATCCTCAGCGCGGATTTGCACAGCACCTCGCGGTACTCGAAACCGGAAGAATCTCCCTTGCTGCCATGGCTGTAGGCCTTGCCCAGGCATGCCTCGACAATGCACTGCTCTACTCAAAACAGCGGATGCAGTTCGGACGGCCGATTTTCGATTTCCAGGCAATTCAGTTTAAGCTGGCTGACATGGCGGTGGCTATAGAACTGGCCCGCAATATGTATCTCAAGGCTGCCTGGTTGAAAGATCGGGGGAGGGATCACACTTTTGAAGCTGCAGCGGCAAAGTTGTTTGCGTCTGAAATGGCTGAACGGGTGGCTAGCGACGCGTTCCAGATCCACGGAGGCTATGGCTTTATGGATGAATATCCGGTGTCCAGGTATTTCAAGAGCGCCAAGATCCTGCAGATCGTGGAGGAAACTTCAGAAGTACAACGTATGATTATCGGTCGCTGCCTAGAACTGTCGCGTGTCGCGCATTGATTTTCCCGTCGCATACCGGCTCACGATCAAACGATGAACGATCAGCTTAATCCAGCACGGATCTAACAAAGCACAGATCCGTGGCACCCAGGACCTGACGTTGATCCGAAGCTGGGTGTCACTGACCTGGGCAGCCTCCTGGGCGCCAGGTCAGTGCCGAGCGTGCTGCCAACCGATTCTCGCTGTTTGAGAGCGAACTGTTATCATGCGGCTGTGCGCTCAGGTTACGAAAGGTGGGCAAAATAGTTTGTTATTTGGCTATGTTATCGCAGGAGGCTAGGCAGGAGGGGATAAATCAACAATTCACAATTTCGTATTGCTCCTGATACAAATTGGGGTCGGGATTGAGTTGGATCTTGGTGTCATACTTCTGCTGAATCGCTTCAAGCTGGTCGCTTTCCTGCTCGAAGAGCAGCTTCACAACTTCGGGATGCGCAGTGACGCGGACGCAGGATGAGTATTCGTCCGTAATTCCGCTGGAAATGGCGCGCAGGATCTCGTAGCAGACTGTGGTCTGGGACTTGATGAATCCTTTGCCTTCACAATAGGGGCACGGTTCGCAGAGTGTCCTCGTAAGGCTTTCTCGGGTTCGTTTTCGGGTCATCTGCACAAGACCCAGCTCGGAAATCTTGAGTATATTGGTCTTTTGTTTGTCCCTTCTCAGCGCTTCCTGCAAGGCATTAGACACCTTCTCCCTATCCAGTGCCCTGTCCATGTCGATGAAATCAACAATAATAATCCCGCCTATGTTTCTCAGGCGCAGTTGATAAGCTATTTCTTTGACCGCTTCCAGGTTGGTTTTGAGTATGGTTTCCTGCAAGTTTCGCTTGCCAACGTATCTGCCTGTGTTTACATCGATCGCCACCAATGCCTCAGTGAAGTCGATATTGATGTAACCACCTGATTTAAGCCAAACCTTTCTGCCGAGAGCTTTATTGAGCTCCATTTCAATGCCGAAGAAATCAAAGATGGGCTCGTCCCCTTCGTGCATTTCAACACACGCTTTGAGGGCAGGCATGAATGTTTCCATAAAGTCTACGATGCGGTGGTACTGCTCTTTGGAATCCACCACAAGACGAGACACGTTTTCCGTGAACAGATCCCGCACTCCTCGGAGACAAAGGTCAAGGTCTTCGTATATCAACGACGGGGCCGGGACCTTCTTCTCTTTTTCGATGATGCGCTGCCAGGTTCCCTGGAGAAAGTTGAGGTCGGCTTCCAGCTTCTCCAGATTTTCATGCTCGCTTACGGTTCGTACGATGATTCCGCATGAAGGTGGTTTAATGCGGGCAATGATGTCCTTGAGCCTTTGCCGCTCCGCCTCATTCTCTATTCTTCGCGAAATTCCAATGTGATCTACGGTGGGCATGAACACAAGATGACGCCCCGGTATGGATATATGCGAGGTAATCCGCGCGCCCTTGCTTCCAAGGGGTTCCTTGGAGATCTGGACCAGAATGTCCTCCCCTTCCTGCAGGAGGTCTTCGATGGGGGTGAATGGCGGAAGCTGCTCGGGAATGCCTTCTGGGATAGAATTCTCCCCTTCCTCCGGCTCTTCATCCTCTTCTTCATTCACCATGAAGTTCAGGTCTTGGACATGATGGTAAATGTCTCCCACGTAAAGGAAAGCAGCCCGAGGTAGACCGATATCCACAAACGCAGCCTGCATTCCTGGCAGAACCTTGATTACCCGTCCTTTGTAAATGTTCCCGACAATTCCCCGTTCGCCTTTACGCTCCAGATGGATCTCTGCGACTTGGCCGTTTTCGATGAGAGCCAAGCGGGTTTCCCGCTCCGAGATGTTAATCACGATCTCACTGGCCATGTGGGGCCTCTTATCGTTATGCTAGAGACGCGCCCAACTTGACGGACGTCTTGATAATCGCCTGATTCCTGATCGTATCCTTGCTTAACCCTGCCAAGGCGGCAACCGCGGCAACTGGATGGACTGATCCGGAAGCCCCGCTTCGGAGCGTCATTTTCAATATGCCGTCGGTATAATCCAGATCATCGACCCATTCTTTCAGATTGCCACTTCTGGATTTGCCCTTGTGCTCCGTGACGATCTCAAAGAAGGGCGCATCCTTGAACTCTTCGAGGCGGGTCAACATTTCCTCCGGTGATACCGCGTCCCAAAATGTAATTTCGTATGTAACCTGTTGGATTTTAGCAGAAACCGGTGGATCATTCAATGATATTTCGTCGAGTGTCAGTGGATCTACCCCTTCCGGAAGGCTCTGCTTCAGCGTTTCTGAGATGCCAGCCACATTCATAACGGAATCGATCAAGTCGAAATCCAGGTATTCCGCCATACTCTCCAGACCGAGGGCAAGGGGAGGTGAGAACTTCAACTTGGGGTGTGGATGGAACCCGTGGGAATAGTCGAGCTTCATTCCGCCTCTGCGGAAAGCCCTTTGGAAAAGCCTGATTAGGTCCTGGTGACCTATAAATCTCATACGGCCCCTTTTTGCGTAGCGCAGACGAAATCTTCGTATCATCGGTTCCGTGGCCGGCAAATCTGATGACAAGCGCGCAGGGGCATTGAGGCAGACCGAGTCAGCTATCTTGTGACCGATTGTCTCGAAATCGCATACTCCGCACCCCGTGCAATCGCCGAAGCGACAGTCCGCCGTCGATTGCTCAGTCAGGGCCTTATTCCACTCCTCCTCGAAGTATGCGGGATGAATCCCCGTATCGATGAAATCCCAGGGGAGCGGGCCTCCCACTGCTCGGGGCTCGAGGCATTTTTCCGGGTCGATTCCCCCCTCCTCGAAAGCCTCCATCCAGAGACCAAGCTTGAGATGCTCACTCCAGCCGTCAAATCTTGCTCCCTTGCTAAACGCTTTTTCAATAACCTCGGAAAGACGCTCGTCTCCTCTGGCCAGGACCCCTTCCAGAAAGGTGCCCTGCGGGGCGTGAAACTTGACCTGCGCCCTACCCTTGTGAAAGTAGCGCCTGATATATTGCTGTCGCCGAATTGTTTCCTCAATCGAAAGTTGACCTGCCCACTGGAACGGAGTGTGCGGCTTGGGAACGAAGGTCGATACGGACGCGGTGATCTTCCCGCCTCGTGCCCACTTTGATGCCTTTCGAATCAACCCTATAATTCCATCCAGGTCTTCATCTGACTCGTGGGGAAGACCCACCATAAAATAGAGCTTTACCGACTGCCAACCCAGAGAAAACGCTTTAGTGACAGCCCGTTCCAAGTCTTCTTCGGTGTTTCCCTTGTTGATTACCCTCCGAAGCCGGTCGGTCCCGGCCTCCGGAGCCAGCGTGAAGCCGGTTTTGCGGACCTTGCGGATCTGCTCGGCAATTTCCCCGTCAAAAGTGTCTGTCCTCAGCGATGGAAGTGAAAGAGCCACCATTTCCGGACCGAAATCTTCACTCATTCCCTTGATCAGGTGGCCGATAACGGAATAGTCGCCGGCAGATAGGGACAACAGGCTCACCTCTTCCCAGCCTGTGCCCGCGATGTTGTTTCGCGCAAGTTCCACTATGGTCTTCGCCTGCCGTTCCCGCACGGGCCGATAGAGCATGCCTGCCTGACAAAAGCGGCAGCCTCGAGTGCAACCGCGAGCGATCTCAATGCCGATCCGGTCGTGGACGGTCTCGCAGAAGGGGACCACAAGTCGTGACGGAAAGTTTGTCTCGTCAAGCTCTGCCGTAATGCGCCGAGAGACTGTGTCACCGGGGGAGTAAAGCGCAGGAACGAAGACGCCCGGGATCTTTTTCCACTCGCCGAGCAGGTCTTCCCGCGATCCTCCCTCCCCCTTCCATCGAGCCACTGTGGCGGCCAGTTCCAGGATGACTTCTTCTCCATCCCCGATGGCAAATGCGTCAAAAAAGGGAGACAGAGGAACAGGATTGAATGCCCCTGGTCCGCCTCCGATCACAAATGGATCTTGAGGCCGCCGGTCAGCGGAATGCAAGGGAATGCCGGAAAGATAGAGCATCTGGAGGACGTTTGTGGCACAAAGTTCGTACTGAAGGGAAAAGCCCAGAAGATCCAACTCAGAAAGAGGCGTGCCAGTCTCCAGTGTTGTCAAAGGAGCATGGTTTTCCCTCATCACCGCTTCCATATCGGTCCACGGCGCAAACACCCTCTCCGCATACAAATCAGGCTGCCCATTTATGATCGAAT
>JBKQMK010000379.1:0-2714 GCA_052146735.1 Desulfomonilaceae bacterium
TTGCCGGCATCATGAGCCCGTTCTTCCAGTGGGACCCGGAAATGGGTAAATCCTCATAGAAAGCGTCCCAACCCGCCTTTTCAAAAAAATGCAGCTCAGCGCCCGCGTCCTCGGCAGCTTTTGCCATTCCACATCTCTCCATCAACGTTTGTGTACTGCCTGAGATCCCATTCGGCGTGAGTTTGAGGTGCTCGATACCCGACATATCGCCCACAACGACCCGTCCGGCACCCTTGTCTCTTAGCAGTACCACCATCGCTCCAATTGCCGCCGGGCTGGTTGTCGCAGGGTACGGGTATCCGGAATTGAGCGCTGGTTTTATGAACACTGAATCTCCCCTGGATAGCCAGGAAAAATCAGTGGCAGCCTCCGCCGAAGCGCGGACCGCTCGCCGGATTTCCAGTTCGGAAGACCCTCCATTGATAGCGGCTAGGAAGACCTTTTCCATTACCCCCTCCTTTACACGTGAGTCTTGCTGAAATGAGCGGGACGCAGCCTCCTCATGTTTCCAGGGTTGTACCGCAGTTGCCAATATCATGAGCTTCAGAAAGCTTCTACGGATCATAAAATTTACTTCCCGAAGGGCACGAGTCCTTTCTCAAAGTCTTTGGCCCAAATTATTTGGAATCATGCGGCGGTCTTGCCTTTTCGGGCGGGTTGGGACCAGCGGCCGGTGGCGGGATGGTCCGTCTGACCCAGAAAAAGCTGCCGCGTTACCTTGAATGAAATCCCACGGAGGCAAAAATGCTACCCTGTTGCCTCAACAGAGGATTTACTGGTATTTTAGAGCGTACCTCGCCACATGCTCATGGGTCAAGCATGATGTTAATCCAAGGCAAAATCAGGGTCGACTCATGAGGCACCTGAGAACAATTCTGTCCGATTTTCTGATTCGGGGTAGCTGAAGTATGCGTAAATTGGGTCCGCGCGTCTACGGCATTCCGGTTGCGCGAGAACGCGATTCATAGCAAGGTCTTCGCTGCACCGTTTCGTTTCACTATCGGGAGACGCACCTATTCTAGATCGGTGGAAAAATTACAAGTCGGCTTGAATGCTGGAGTATTGATGAGAGGAGCACGTGAAGGTCAAACTGAGCCAATTCTTTCAAAAAGGCACCCCAAGCACCGTATCAAGGAAAAGTCGGCAAGCTGAAATGTCCGAATGTCATTGTGGCAACGGCTTCAGGTACTGAAAGTGAGGGCGGTCCCAGCGATCAGGGTAGCGAGGACTCCTTTGGCAAGCGGGACTAGCCAATAGCCAAGGCGTTTCGTTTCGAGGATACGCTCCAATGCCTCGCACTCGGGCTGTCTTCGTGACCAGTTCCTAAAGGACGCTCCCCACGATCAGGGCGAAGACGGTCCAACAAATTCATGATTGTTTCATCTGTGAGATGGTCCTTTTCACTTATGCCGACATAACTACTGATGATCAACCTTTCCTCTTAACGATTTCACTCGCCCTCGTTTAGTTTTGCTCTCTAAACGCTTTTGCTGGGCGCCTTTTGTTGGCTTCGTCGCGCGCCGTTGTTTATGGGAAACGATTACACTCCTGATAAGATCTCCGAGCCTATCGAGCGCATCTTCTCTATTTTTCTGTTGGCTACGATACCGTTGCGCCTTAATGATAACCACGCCTTCTTGTGAAATACGATGATCCTTTAGCATCAACAGCCTTTCTTTATAAACATCCGGTAGTGATGATGCCTTGATATCAAACCGCAGATGGACAGCGGTTGACACTTTATTCACATTCTGGCCACCAGCCCCTTGAGCACGTATGGCTTGCACCTCGATCTCTTCGCTTGATACAGTTACATCGTTTGATATTTGCAACATAAAACAAGCAACCTCTTGGGACCGAAAGCTCTATAAATAGGGTCAAGTCGGCTCTTGACTCACGTTGCGTGTGTTACTGAATGTCATGGTGCGCCGAAATGAGCCAAAAGCAGACTTGATAATCATAAAAAGGCACCTCTGAGTCGGGAATGTGCTATCCCCGACCTGCCATTAACCAAAGGAGGTGCCCAATGGAAGTATATGCGGCGATTGATCTTCATGCAAGCAACAGTTTTCTTGCGGTGGTAGATCGAGAAGGCAAGAGAGTGTTCAGGAGAAGACTTGTCAACGATTCGGCCATTCTCTTGAATGCCCTTGAACCTTACAAAGAAGGTATGCAGGGGATAGCAGTGGAATCTACCTTCAACTGGTACTGGGTTGTGGATGCGACGATGGAAGCAGGATACAGAGTGCATTTGGCCAATCCTGCCGCTATACAAAAATACAGTGGAATGAAACATTCAGATGACAATAGCGATGCAGTTTGGTTGGCCGAAATGTTACGCTTAGGCATTCTGCCGGAGGGGTATATATATCCACGGGAAGAGCGCCCGGTGAGGGACCTGCTGCGCAAACGGATGCATTTGGTCAAGCTGAGAACCTCACTTATTAACAGCCTGCAAAACATTCTTGCGCGTAACACAGGCGCGAACCTTCGCGCCAATAAGATAAAGCAACTGACTAATGATCTTGTTTCACCGCTGTTGGAGCAGGACGAGCACCTGGTCGTGACCGGCGAAGTGAGCAAGCAGACCATAGATTTCCTCACGCTACAAATCAAGAAAGTTGAAAAGAAGGTTCAAGGGAAAATCGAATTGAAGAAGGAATATAGTTGTCTGACCACTATCCCCGGCGTGGGCAGCATTCTATCGTTGACCA
>JBKQMK010000380.1:0-11689 GCA_052146735.1 Desulfomonilaceae bacterium
CAGCGTCAGCAGAACGTCCGGGCCGCCCTCAAGGATTTTTCTTTGCACAATTCTTTTCTGGATATCCAGGCACTGGGCGTATTCGATCAGATCCAGCTCAATAAGAAGCATTGTTTTGAGGTTTGCCCAGGATGCGCGGGGCCTTATTTCCATGCGGACCATCAAGTTAGGTGGGGGCACGGGATACCGTGCCCGTGCTCCCATGTTTCGACTTCCGGACGCTAGATCTTTTCCACTACTATTGCCGCGCCCATGCCGCCGCCCACGCATAGCGTGGCCAAGCCCCTCTTTACGTTGTCCCGCTTCTTCATCTCATGAAGCAAGGTTGTCAAAATCCGCGCGCCGGAGGCCCCGATGGGATGGCCGAGTGCTATCGCGCCCCCATTGACATTCACTTTATTCATGTCGAACCCGAGATCTTTGCCCACCGCGCAGGTCTGTGCGGCAAATGCCTCGTTGGCCTCGATAAGATCAATGTCGGCAAGAGTCAGGCCGGCTTTTTTCAGGGCCTTCCTGGTTGCGGGAATTGGACCCAGGCCCATTACCTTGGGATCGACGCCAGCGGACGCATAAGAGACTATTTTGACCATAGGCTTCAGCCCCAGTTCCTTTGCCTTGTCCGCTGACATAACGAGGATAGCTACTGCTCCGTCATTTATTCCCGACGCATTGCCCGCGGTGACCGTTCCGTCCTTCTTGAAGGCCGGTTTCAATTTGGTGAGGCCCTCTTTAGTCGTGCCCAGCCGAGGATGCTCGTCAGTGTCGAAAACCTTCGGGTCCCCTTTACGCTGAGGGATGAGCACCGGCACGATTTCGTCTTTGAATCGCCCTTCCTTAATGGCATTTTCAGCGCGCTGCTGGCTCATCAGGCCAAGTGCATCCTGGTCCTCTCGGGAAAGCTTGTACTGCTCCGCCACGTTTTCCGCAGTTACACCCATGTGATAGTTGTTGAAGATCTCCCAAAGCCCGTCATGGATCATTATATCGACCAGTTTATCGTCATTCATGCGGGCTCCCCATCTAGCCTTATTCATAGCGTAAGGAGCCGCGGACATGTTTTCCGTCCCGCCCGCTATAACGATCTCCGCGTCACCCGCCTTGATGGTCTGGGCTGCCAGGGAGACCGATCGCAGACCGGATGCGCAGACCTTGTTTATTGTCATGGCCGGCACTGCCTGAGGTATGCCGGAACGAATTAAGACCTGGCGCGCTACGTTCTGCCCCTGACCTGCCTGCAGCACGCATCCGAAAATCAGTTCGTCCACCTGGGAAGGATCGATTCCGGTTCTCTTGATAAGTTCCTTCACCACGATGGTGCCCAATTCCACAGCCGGTATGCCGGTCAGCGACCCGCCAAACGAACCTACGGGAGTACGGACCGCGTCAATGATGACCACTTCCTTCATGAATAAAACCTCCTGGTTCTACTTAGTCGTTTTCAGTATATGGCTATCACTATCTCGGTTCATGCATGCCGAGAAGACTCTTGCTGATCAGTTTCCATCGCCGCGCATAACAATGCCTTGCCTCGATCAGCGGCGATCACAGTTCCCAACATATTATCTCACGGAATGAGACGATCGGGGATCTTGATTTTTCTCTCCCTATAATAACGAATTGCCCCGCGGTGCAAAGGGACGCTCAGCCCATCCAACGCTTTCTCCAGTACTATGTCGCGGCAAGCCGGATGGACCCTCACGAGATAGTCGAGGTTCTCGTAGAGGGCCTTTGTAAGAGCATAGACTACCTGCGGATTCAGTGATGCGGTTACGGCAAGCAGGTTCATTTGCCCCACTGTCTGCACAGGCTTGTCCTGACCGGGATACGTGCCGGACGGAATAGTCTGTCGAAAAGCATGACGCCATCCTTCCTCGCGAACCGCCTGCATCTGCGGGTCTGTAATGTCGAGAAATGCAAGAGGTGGCTTCCCCTCACTGAAAAGGGTTGTAACCATTGGAACCGGGATTCCGCCGGTCAAGTCCGCCCCTTCAACCTGTCCTTTTCTCAGGGCCTCAGCAGCCGCCATATTACTCATGGAGCGAAGGCGAACATTAGCCGGGCCGGGTTTTAGAGTTTTCAGGAGCAATTCAGTCGTGAATCTATTTCCGCTATCAGGCAAGCCTGTCGCGACAGTCAACCCGTTCAGGTCCTCCAGGGTCCCGCTTTCGATCTTGTCAGCACGGATCAATAAGTGAACCGTATCGGGCCACAGAGTTGCGATACTCCTGAGTTCCGGCAAGGGCTGGCCTTTGTATATTCCCGTTCCTTTGTAAGCCATGGAACAGAACAGGTCTTCCACGAGGATCATATCCGCGTCCGCGATGCGAATAGCCTCAATATTCTCCATGGACCCTTCAGAAATCGCCGCAGAGACCCGGATGCCGATATCGCGCAACCTTGTTGTCCAGAGCGATGCCATACCAAGTCCGACCTGATAATAGGTTCCACCTGGCATTCCAGTCGCGATGAGCACTGAAATGCGAGCAGGACCTTTGTCCTTGGCCCAGGAGGCCCACGACACCCCCACAATGGTTAAGCAGGTGAGCAGGCCCAGGAGCAACCGGCGAGAACTTTTCCACCAGATGACAAAAGCTTCACAACTGCAGTTGTTCATCGAGTTCACGTGTGAGTTCCCATGCCCGTTCACTAGCCTTGACTGTCGCTGCAAAATCCGGAAGCCTTTTTGCAGAATATCTCCAAGACTGCCTGCCGCACAAACCCGGCAAGCGCGAACCGTCCCTCTTTGCCTTGGAATTCAAACGATCCCGTGTTTAACTGGAGAAGGCCGTCACTATCTAAATTAGAGCGACCAGACCACCGACTCTGAGGTCAGACTTCGTCTGATTCTATTACAACGGGAACAAGCCGGTTTGGAAGGATATTCCTGCGCTCAGTCGGGATTATTATCATACAGTTCACAAAATGGGTATAGACTTTCACCTACCTGCCCTGCAAACGGGGATTGGGAGAAGAAGACAGATGGGCATGTCCGTATCTGAGCGTCAGTTCAGGTCTACTTTTTTCGCAATCGCTTTCGCCACAGGCTTCTTAGAACCATTTTTTTATCAAGGTTGGCGTGGCCTGTCGAAGTTTGAACATCGTGATCTTGCCAAACGACTTGTGCGATCCGGCCTGATCTTCATCATGTTGTCAGCCGTTCTGCTCGTGCCTGCTCTCGCTGCCGAATTGAAAACCCGTGCACCGAATCAACACAAGAAGCAATCAGAAAGTTATCCAAGTAAACAAGATCTCCTCACCATTGAAAAGAGCATCTTGCTCCTCACTAACAACGAGCGGAACGCCAGGGGACTTCCCGCTCTTCAGGGAAGTTCCGCCTTGACTTACCTGGCCAGGAGACAGAGCGAGAACATGTGTGCCGCCCGATCTCTAGAGCACGAATCTGAAGCATTTCCCAACGGCTGGAAGAAGTTCACGGATAGGATGAGACTCGCGGGTCTCACCTCCGGGGCGGAAAACATTGGCTATCGGACGTTACGCGAGGAACCGGAAAAATGGGCGACGGCGGTCGTCAACGAATGGATGAAAAGTCCTCCACACAGAAAGAACATCCTCAACCCTCGTTGGCGTTACCTGGGAGTGGGCATACGCATGTGCGCGAACAGAATCGCTTACGCCGCCCAGGTATTTTCGTCGGATCCCGGCCGGATTCGTTGAGATTGAGAGCGCTGATCGGGAACCAGGCCGCGGGTAAGAGGCTTATGAGTCGGTTTCCAGAGTCCAGCTAAAGGACTCCTGAATATCCCGTACAGAGGTCTCAGGTGGGAATCCGCCTTTGAAGAGTTCATCCAAGCTCGTGACAATTCTGTCTCCAGACAACCCTTCCGCAATAATGAGAATGTCTCCGCCGTTCTGACGAGCAAATTCCTGGATGTACTGCAAGCAAGTCCCACACGGCAGGAGTGCCGCATGAAGATCCGAAACCACCGCGACTGCGAGGAAGTTGTTTTCACCGTGAATCAGCGCATGGTTGATCGCGTTACGTTCGGCGCACACACCCAGCACAGGAATTAGGCACTCGGTATTGCACCCTTCGAATATTCTTCCACTCTTGGTGAGTACCGCAGCACCTACGCGGAAACGACTCAACGGTACGGAGGCCCGTTGCTTCACCTTGCGTGCAGCGAGGATCAACTTTTCGACATCCCACCGATCGCCGGCGGTTTCATTTGTCACCGAATGGTCATTCCCATGCATGGTGACCGTGGATATCATCACCATGTAATCAGGTCAAGCCTTGTCGATTATCAACTTGAAAGCTCAGTTACGGTCTACTATCCCAAATCGAAGATTCCGGAACATCTGCTGCTGTTCAGCAGGGACCCGCGATCCGATGCGCGCCATAAAAATGTTTTCTTCTCTGAGAGCAATGTTCGGCTCATTGGTGTAGAATTCCTGGAATCCGTGACCCTTGAGAAGGTGCATCATCATTTTTCGGTACTCGGCCATAGTGAGGCCGCTTCCGTCAAGGTCCCAATGCCAGGAGAAGCCGTTCATGTAAGCAATCTTGTCCTCGAAAAAATCATCCACCAGAATCAATGAAATCATTTTTTGCGCGATCTGCAGGTGGCGGAAGTTGCGACTTACCTCTACCGCGCCCATTTCGTACATTAGTTCCCCAAGCTTGCTCCACCGTTCGGCCTGATCGGGGTACCAGCAGGCCAGATAGCCGACCACAATGTTGTCTTCTCTGAGCGCTAGCCCCACCTTGCCGTCTTTGGAGGAGGAAACTTTCTCGAAGACTTCGAGCTTTTGGATGATCGATGAATAATGTGAGAAGTTCCCGAGGCCCGCATCCAGTTTAAGACTTGAGAAAAAACCGGAGGCACATCTAGGATAAATTGTAATAGTCCCTTTCGGCGTCTCGATAAGTTCCGTATTCAGATCACATGCAGAGATGGCGTCTTGATCGGTTTCGCGGCTCAAAAATCGCTCCAATCACGATGCAAGGTCTTAACCATGATAATAAGGTCACGATAGCGACCTTGACGGTCCTTGACATAATCCTTGAGAACGGCCTGCTCGAAAAAGTCTAGTTTGTGCGCGGCTTTGACGGCCGCGTCTTCTACCCCCGCCACGAATTCCGCTACTAACTTTTCGATCCCCATGCTCATTGCCAGCCTGATGGTATCCAGAAGCATCCACGTCCCCAATCTCTGGTGACGATAGGCCGGATCCACCATGATCCTCAGATGAGCGATATGGTGCAGGCATTCTGAAGGGCGGCGGTGGAGCCTTACGTTCGCAATGATGGTGTTATCTTCCTGTCTCACGGCAACGAGGGGGAGAATGCGGTCATAGTCCACATTCTGGATCCACACATGCATCACGGTGGGATCAGCCACGTTGTCTCTGAGAAACCATCGCTCGTCTTCCGGGATTCTTGCAAAGAACTCGGTGAGAAGCTGTTCGTCCTCACGAGTCAAAGGACGAAGGAGGATGGGTGTCCCATCTTTGCTCATGATCTCCTTGGGGTAACCTTCCAGCATGTTGCTGCTCCTTGTCATAGAGGTTGGCTTTCGTTACGAATGTGTAACAAAAGAGAGGCCCTCTAGCAATGGATCGCGGGGGCTTTATGTTCTTATGCCGGTTTTCGTTGATGTTAGCTCTTGAACCGTAACCGAGCCAGCCATACAATAGGGGCCAAGTGGTCCGCGAAGGCCACGGTGTGAAGGACACGAATTACTCGCAAGGGAGTGAACTGATGGAGGAAAAAGAAAGCGTCGTTCTCGCTGCGATGAAGACTGCGGGCAAACCGGTGAGGCCCGGAGACGTGGCGAAATCTCTCAATCTTGATAGCAAAGAGATTTCCAAGATCATTGATGCTCTGAAAAAGAAGGGGATGGTCGTCTCTCCAAAGCGGTGCTACTACGCGCCCGCGGATAGTTGATGCCAGCTTCCATAGCCAGGGATCTGCAACTAAGTGGCCGAATTAGTAATCCGGGTGACATATCCTTGTACTGGAGACGATGAAAGGGGATTCGAGGACACTATATTGGATGGACAGGCATCTTGCCTGTCCATCCAAATCTGCCCGAAACACGGCATCGGATTTTGGGAATCGAGTACTAGGTATGGAAATATTTGAGACATTGGTGCCACGGACGAGTCCCGCGGGACTCGTCCGTGCTGCACGGATGAAGCTTCATCATCCGTGGCACCGTGCTGAATATCCTGATTGATCGGATGCTCGGTGCTACTAACCCGGTCACACGGTCAGTGCTGGTTTTCCTTCTCACTTATTCTAACTGTTTCAGAGCGAACGTCGTGCTGCTCTTCCCTCACAGGCTTCGGCAAAGATTCTAGGATCACCGCGTGCCGCTATGCCACCCAGATCGATTCCAGGTACGTGCCGCTAAAATCCACCACTAACTTGGGCTGGTTAGCTTCGAGGTTCCAAGAGACAAAATACGTGAATTGATCCAAGAGAAATTCGTCTTCTTTGTTCAGCCGTGATTTCAGCCAATCCTGCGTTTTGCGCACTGTGGCGCGCGTCATTCGGTCTATCGCCATTGACGCGTTGAGATCTTTCAGTGCAGGGGCGGTCTGGAGTTGCTCTACAGCCTCCTCCCAGTGAATACCGGCTATCTTCCGGCGGAGTACGTACCCGTTGCCGCGATCGCGTATTACCAAAAGAGGAAGATTGACATGTAAAGCCGCGTTACGGAGTCTGACTCCGCCCATTTCTGCGGTCAGGTCGTTCAAAAGCTCTTTTCTTCGTTCCAGGTGGGGAAGCATTCGAGCTTGCAAGCGCTCAAAGATGAAATCCTTGCCTTCAATTGTAATTTCTTTGAGACGCGTCGGATCGAACCCAAGATTTAGGAGATCGCCGATTGTCAAGGTGTAAGTAGGTGAGATACCTTTCTCTTTCAACCAGGACACTAGATTCGGTCGCCGATAATTGGGAAGCGACTCGATTATGCGAGCAGGAAACTTTTTCAACACCTCGGGTAAGTGGAGCCATAATTCCTTATCGCCGGTCTGAAAAGAAGGGTTGCCGGCTAAATCGCGGGGAGCGTATGACTGGACGGGCAGAGCCCGAATTTCTGAATCCAAGACGATCTGTTCCAAAGATTCACCGCCCGTATAACCGACGAGTTGTGATATGCGGCGGCGAAATCCGAGGTACTTGGTGACGAATCGAGTAAACATGAAGCGCATGAAAGAGTCGTTCTCGCCGCGCCGGATTCCCATTTCGAAGTACTTGAGAAGTGCCGCATAGAGCTCTTTGAACTCGTCGATGGTGCGCCGGACCATCAATTCGTTGTCCCTCATGTCGATGGTGGGTCGTTTTCTCTTAAGATGGTGAACCAGCTTTAGGACTGCATCTCTCAGATCACGTTCCGCGAGTGACGGCGGAACAAAGACCATGTACTGGCTCTCACCGTCAATAGCAGGTGTACCAGTAATTTCCTCGACGGGTTTCCAATCGAGTTTCATGTAGATGTCGTAGGTAGGCTCTTCCTCGGGAATAATGTTGTCCAGGATACCCACCGCAGACTTCTCTATGAGAAAATCCCGGAATGTCAAGAGGATGCGGTTCCCAAGCCCCTTTTTCCGGAATGGGGCTGCAACCTCGACGTACACCAGATAGTAACAGGGGATCGGCTTCTTAAGGTACAACATGTGGAGACGGCCAAGGTTTTCTCCTGTCTCCGCGTTGATCTCGAAGACTTTGAACCCATTTTGGGCATCTTCCGATTTGAGTCGATCTATTTTGGCGCCTGATACCGTGGCATCAACTAGGTCCCCAAGCTCGGAAAACAGATCGGCCACCATCGGAGAATCGGAGGAACCAAGGCGCACCCCCTCATCCATCAAGCTTATGAGGGCGAGCCTGTCGTTGATGCCGAGCCGCTTATGTCCCGCGCCCGAAGGCTTCGCTGAGGTTCTGTGGACTGATGGTTTGGTCATTGGCCGGGGTCCTTCAGCATGACTTTTAATTACCAAGTGGCCGCAAAAATCAAAAAAAAAGCGGAGTCTCTGCTCCGCTTTGTGTTCCGATATGTAAAATCGTCCTACTCAGCGCAGCAGCATCCCGCTCCTTCTGCTAAAATAAAAGTAAAAATAAGATTTGCTGGTGACGATCATCTGTTGTTCCTGCTTATTATTCATATCCTCCGTTGGGCTCTTTGTCAACACTGTTTTATGGTGGAGAGCAACCATTCACATACGCGGGGGCAGGGGGCCGAGGAGTCGACACCGTTGACTTAAGAATAATCCCACCAGTCACGCCATAGGCGTGATCGTCACTCCAGCAGAAGCCGGAGTCCCGAAATTCCGCGAAACGCGGGACTGGATTTCGGCTTTTGCCGGAATGACGTAAAGTCTCGCTTTAGAAAAGCCTCTCGCAGTAACGGCCGTTTTCGTATAAGGTCTGCATCATCTCTACCGTAAGGATGCCACATGGACGACGCAGTTGCCTTCACCTGTCGGCTTCTCGAAAAACAAGCCGTGAAGCAATGGGAAGTGTTCCATCAGAATTCCCAGAGCTTTCGTGTTGAATTCAAAGATGGGGTCATGGACACGCTTCAAAAGGCTCGAGTTTCTGGCTTGGCTGTCAGGGTAATCAAAGAGTCGAAAGCAGGATTTTCGTTTACTTCAGCGCTCGATTCTTCGAGTCTACAAAAATCAGTCGATACGGCTCTTTCTATGTCCCAAGTGATGCCGTCCGACCCCGACGCGGAGCTTGCGGAACCTGCTCCTCTTTCTGTCTTGCAAGAGAGAATTATGGACGACTCTCTGCGAAGAGTTACCGAAGTGGACAAGACGGAGATTGCCAGGGCCATAGAAAGCAAAGCCAGGCTTGAGGACAAGAGAATCACCACTATTCGGTCAGCTGGCTATTCCGATATGATCGTGGCAGTAAGACTCGTAAATTCTAACGGGCTGGACGTCAACGGCGAAGCCGGTTTGGTGCGCGCCTGGGTCGAATTGATGGCGGAACAGAACGGTGAGCAAGAGATGGCATACTGGATGGAACAGGCCAGATCTCCGGAAAAGATAAATCCCGCTACAGTAGCGTCCGAGGCGGCCCATAGGGCTCTCGACAGCCTGGGGGGTAAATCACTCCCGTCGGCCAAAATGCCCGTGGTGGTGGAAAATAGTGTAGCAGTCGACCTTCTTCACGTCCTTTCCCATTCATTTCTGTCTGAGAACCATTTCAAGAAGCTTGCCTCCCCGAGGATCAAGCTGGGCGAACCCATCTTTTCAAGAAAGATATCCATCGTGGATGACGGGCTGGACGCGAGGGGCGACTACGCGTTCCCATTCGACGGAGAAGGGACGCCTTCGCAACGCACTCATGTTGTTGAAAACGGAACCTTGCGCTCACTGCTTTTCGACCTGTCTTATGCCAGGAAACTCAAAGCATCGTCTACCGGTAATTGCCGCCGGGGAAGCTTCGAGGGCCTTCCGGTGAACGGCGTGACAAACCTTCTGATAGAACCAGGTACATCCACTCGGGAAGAGCTGACCGCGGCTGCCGGGTCAGGATTGCTGGTCACTGAGCTTATGGGGCTGCACACAGCCAACCCTGTCAGTGGGGATTTTTCAGTCGGAGCAACAGGATTTAAAATCAAAGATGGGAAGTTGGATCATCCAGTAAAGGGCATCGCGATTGCGGGAAACATTGTCGATCTTTTCGGCAGTGTTCGAGAAGTCGCTGATGATTTTCGTTTTTTCGGCAATATGGGAGCGCCTTCGCTGTTGGTCGAAGCTTTGTCCGTCAGTGGATTGTAGCCGACCCTGCCTACCAGATGTGATTAAGGTCGCCGCCAGAGGCTGACCGTCGACACACCGCCAAGCCAATCCGTCACCGGGTCGGTCCTTTAGTTCTCTGTTTCGCAGCGCTCGCGCCTTGCAGGAGTTTTTCCTGCCATTGTTGAATCTTGGCTCGCCACTGGGGGTTTGTTTCGTGCTCCAGCGCTCTCTCAAAGTAGCTCATTGCCTCAACCGGCTTCCCGGCCAGCATGTACGCCACGCCCATATTCCCCAAGGCCTCAGCACTATTAGGATTAATCTTTAGTACCCACTGATAGTCCTTTATGGCTTCATCGTACTTGGCCAGACCCGCATAGGCCAGTCCGCGACCGAGATACGCAGCCGCCGAGGAAGGAGCTAGTTTTATGGCCGCTGCATAGTCTTGCACGGCTGCTTCGTGCTCGAGGTTGAAATTCTTTGCATCTCCGCGGGAGAGGTATCCCTTGGGATCGGACGGATTCAGTTCTATATAACGAGTAAAATCCTTGATAGCCCTTTCGGGAATTCCGGCCTGATCATACGCCTTGCCACGTAATAGATACGCTTCGGTAAGACGCGGATCTCGCCGTATTGCGGCCGAGAGAGAGCGGATGGCAAGGGCGAATCGCTTCATCTCCAACTGCGCTTTTCCTTGCTCCAGGTGAATCTTGGCTGATTGGCCGACTGTTGGCACCGTCGACCTGGGCGGATTTTGAGCCAGCCCCAAATGAGGCATTGCGCAGAGGAGCGCGGCCACAATTATTGCGACGCTTGGGAAAATGTGGTGCGAACGATTTGCGGGCATCAGTTCAAACAAGTATTTCGGAAAATAGCTCGTCATATTACGACCTTTTCTGTATATCCGACTGCGCGGGAATACAGACGAGTTCTGCCAGCCAGATTGGACAGTTCCGCTTCCCGTGATATAGAATAGCGGGGCGCAGAGGTGTGGGCAAGGCTCCTTTTCTCACCAAGGTCTCGCAGCATGCAGCAGGCTTTCTGGAGGAGGCTTCGCCACAATTTCGATTCGCTACAGGGAGTGCAAGGACTATGGAATACAGGAACATTATCGTTGATTCCCAGGGTCAAATCGGCTCGATCACGCTGAATTCTCCAAAAACCTTCAATGCGTTGTCGAAAAATCTCATCGGAGAAATGATTTCGGCTCTTGGAATTCTCGGAGCAGATCCTTCGTTGCAGGTGATCATTGTCAAAGCAAATGGCAAGCATTTCTGTTCCGGCCATAACCTTACAGAGATGGTGAATGGCTCCGATCACGAGTACAGGCTTATTTTTGAGCAGTGTACACGAATGATTACCATGATTCACCAGATCCCTCAGATCGTAATAGCACAGGTTCGCGGGGTGGCCGCCGCTGCAGGTTGTCAACTTGTCGCCACATGCGACCTTGCGGTGGCGGATGAGACTGCGAGGTTCGGAACCCCAGGCGTCAAAATCGGACTCTTTTGTACCACGCCGATGGTAGCACTAACTCGGGCCGTGGGCCGCAAGCATGCCTTGGAGATGTTGATGACGGGCCGTCTCATTTCGGCTCAAGAAGCAGAGCAGTACGGTCTTGTAAACAGGGTGGTACCTGAGGCTGAATTGGAAAAGACTACGGTGGACCTGGCCCAATCCATCGCGGAAGCGAGTCCGTTAGTTTTGAAGATCGGAAAGCAGGCATTCTACAATCAGATCGAACAGAATGAACAACACGCTTACGAATATGCGGGAAATGTTATCACATTGAACCTCATCGCTGAAGACGCGCAAGAGGGGATAAAGGCTTTTCTTGAAAAGAGGAAGCCCACCTGGAAAGGTCGGTGAACGGGTAACCATCCTGAAAAAGAATATTAGGACCGGCATCTGAAACTGTCTCATCTTGCCGGCCAACGTTCAGTGACAGGCAGGTCTCATTCTTCTCGAGCCG
>JBKQMK010000381.1:0-8404 GCA_052146735.1 Desulfomonilaceae bacterium
AGGCTCGAAGATCGGATTCGGCGGTACTTGAATCCGATGATACGGATCAGGACGTTTCGCTTCAGGTTTGACGTAAAACTCGATCCGCCCAGGAAACGGTAGTAATCCAGCTTTCCGGCTCCAGCCGGCTCGACCTTGATCTCTATTGCCGCGGCTACGGCCATAGCTTCCCGCATGAGCGCCGTGAAGATTTTCCGGACCTTGCTGGCTGCCAACAGTTTTCCGAGATTCAGTCCGGTAATGACACCGAGCGAATTGATACATGAGTTGATCACCAGCTTGGAATATAGTTCCCCCATGATATTGCCGGAAATGCGGGTCGGGACAACTGCACTGAGCATCTCCTGCAACAACGGCAATCGCGGATCGGGTCGATGGTCGATATTGCCGATTACGAACTCCCCGGGTGAGGTCACCTCAATCTCTCCAGGGCCGTGCATTGTGGCCCCCCAGCCGACTACACATCCCACGACCCGGTCACGGCCTAACACGCCTGCCAAAGCGTCTTCGCATATACCGTTTTGAAGGGAGACAACGATAGAATTCGGCGAAAGCACAGGGAGCAGATCCTTCGCTGCCGCAAGACAGTCGGTGGCCTTGGTGGCAAGCAGCACGACTTCCTTAGGCCCGGCCAGGTCCCTGATATCCTTTACGGCCTTGAGAGGGACGTAGTGCACACCCTTGAGGCCAAAGACGTGCAGCCCAAGGGATTGGGCAAGGTCAGCTGTTCCCTGGTGCTTGCAGACGATCTCTGTATTCCATCCGGCTTTGGCCAGAAAGGCCGCGGTCGTGCCTCCAATGGACCCAGCGCCCACAACTGCGACATTGATACTCTTGTCCGGCATCACATGACCTCCGGGGGAACGGTTCCCATCAAGGTTGGTGACTCAAGCCTCCTGCCCTGTTGCGGTAGACATCATGGCTTCCATCTCTTTTTCCGGAAACGCGGGGGCCCGGACGTGGCAGGCAGCTCTGTGGCCACCTCCGACATCGTGGAGGGGCGGCACCACTACGGAGCACACGGGTATCCTCAACCAGCAACGTGGGTGGAAACGGCACCCGCCCGGCGGATCGATCGGACTGGGAACATCACCTTCCAGAATTATCCTTTTTCGTCTCGCTTTCGGATCGGGAATAGGCACCGCACTGAGTAATGCCTCGGTGTACGGGTGGACTGGATGTTCGTAGATATCTTCTTTCGATCCTATCTCCACAATCTTCCCCAGGTACATCACTGCAACTCGGTCCGAGATATGCTCGACCACAGAGAGATCATGCGAAATGAAGAGGTAGGTCAGGCCGTACTTTTCTTGCAGGTCCTCCATAAGGTTCAATACCTGCGAACGGATTGAGACATCCAAGGCCGACACCGGCTCATCGGCGATAATCAGGCTGGGATTCAGTGCCAGCGCTCGCGCGATGCCGATTCGCTGTCTCTGACCTCCGGAGAATTCATGAGGGTACCGTTTCAAATATTCGGGTCTTAAACCTACATCGTCCATCAGGGCCACGACCTTTTCTCGTCGTTGGGAACGGGTCCCTATCCGATGAATGATCAGAGGCTCCATGATAATGCTCTCGATCGTCCTTCGCGGGTTCAATGAGGAATACGGGTCTTGAAAGATGACCTGCATCTTGCGCCGGACTTCCTTCATCTCGACTCTTCCCGCAAAGCTTATATCCTGTCCCTCGAATAGCACTCGCCCTGACGTGGGCTTTTCCAGCCTAAGAATGATCCTTCCCAGCGTGGTCTTTCCGCAGCCGGACTCCCCGACCAGCCCCAGTGTTTCGCCGCGGCAAATCTCCAGGTCAACGCCGTCAACAGCGTGAACCTGTAGGTCTTCCCGTTGAAAGAATCCTCCTTTAACCGGGAAATACTTTACCAGGCTCTCCACCTCGACCAGTGGTTCGTCCAGCGAGTGTAAAGATTGATACTGCACAGCAGATAACGTCATGACGGATCTCTAGAGCTGCCGGCCAGCGGAGTGTTCAGCGCGGACTTAGTGCAGCCTTTCACAAGTATTGTGCCATTTGCGCCGTGGGACCGGCATGATGCCGGTCCTTGCATTGGAAAGATCGTTCGTGATTTGTCCTTCGCGCCTGAAGCATTGCCCTGCTGGCTCGTTGCTTCCCTCGAACCCTTGGCTCTTCGGTAGCTCTGTGTTATACGGTCCAGGGCCAACAAAGTCAATTCAGAGGTAATGATTTGGTGACGGTTCTTCCGATTCTCGGGCTTGTGCCGGGACTGCTTTGGTTGTTATATTTTCACCGGAAGGCCGGTCGCAATTCGAGGTCGTTCACGAACGTCGTTCGCGTGTTCCTCTGGGGGTGCGCCTGCACCATTCCCACACTTGTTGTGGAGAATGTCACCGGCGCGGGTCTGCATCAGGAGAACCTCGTTCGCTCTGCGGAGGTGAGCTTCCTGCTCATCGGCCCCATCGAGGAGTTCTTCAAGCTGGTCGCAGTATGGATTTCCATTTACCGGAAGCCAGATTTCCAGGAACCGATTGACGGTATCGTATATGCGGCAACTGCTGCTCTCGGTTTCGCTTCCGTGGAGAACACGATATACATGGGGCTTCTCGGGCCCGCCATCGTCGTGCCGAGGGCCTTGTTTGCCACGCCGGCTCACGTAATGTTTGCCGCAATGTGGGGCTATTCGATGGGCCTGGCGCGTTTCCGACGGGAGGGGGAACTTCTGACCATAACTAAGGGATTCCTCATAGCTGCCTCCTTGCATGGGTTCTACAATTTTCTTGTGGCCGTCTATCCTGGGACTGCGATGCTCTCCTTGATCCCTCTCATGGCCTTTATGGGCTGGCTCATGAACTATAGGATTCAGGCATTTAGCAAGAACTATCCCTTTCCGTCTCTGGGAGACGGAGCACTAATCTGTTGCCCCAACTGCGGCGCTTACACGCTGGAAAGCTCTGACCGGTGCGGCCGGTGCGGATTCGCTGTTCCTCTCCTGGAAACAGACGCGCCAAGATATTGCGGACACTGCAGAGCGCGACTCGATCCGTGCCGCGAAACTTGCCCCAGATGTGGGGAACCGGCAAGTCTTGCCCGGCTTTGTCCTCCGGCCACATAAACGATCGAGTGCAGACCGCGCACTATGTCGAGGACCTCGGACTGGCCTCTTGTCAGAGAATGAAACTTGGGTTATTATTATCGGCGCAAAAAGATTATCAGCAATTAGTTCAAAAGGGACTGAAGAGGCCGTGTCCATTTGTGTTCCGGCATCCAGTTCCTTTTTTCACGGCGGGCCCGGTCAACGCTGAACTTGGCGAAAAGACGGTAGTTTTTCCAAATAGATTTTGAATGACCGAGGGATCTTTTTTGCTTGACAAGTGACAAGAAAAAAGACAGATAAGTACGCTTAATTCATCAAGGGGCTACTGCCCCGGGACAGGCACATGAACCGGAAAATCGCCTACATACTTTCTCTGCACCGTCCTTGCGGAGGAGACTGCCTATCCGGTTTAAAGGCCTGTACCTTTTCTCTCGTTTCCATTGCTACAAAATCTGTGACTGGAGGGCTTGACCTGAGTGGGGAAACCAATGGTTTCCTCCTCGTAAGGTTGAGACCCTGACCTCCACGGGTGAGGAAGCCGGCTTCCTCAAATCGTTGACCGCGTGCCCAGGGGAGGGGGAGTTCCCCTGAAGGCTATTTGTTTATCGGTCAAAACTGAGGGCAGCGGAGGTGGGCCATGTTTCCCGGTCGACCACTTGGCAAAGACGGGTCACTGGCCGTACGTTTATAGTAACAATTTCTTCGAGAGGCAAACAGCCGACTCGGTACGGGGGATGACGATGAAAGCTTTGGGTATTCATCTTCTGATCGAGCTTTGGTCCTGTAACAGGCAAAAAATCGACAACCTTGATTACCTTGAAAAAATCATGGCCCAGGCCGCTGAGGTCGCAGGGGCTACTGTCTTGAAAACAGCGTTTCAAGATTTCAACCCTCAGGGCGTCTCCGGCGTCGTGGTTATCGCGGAGTCTCACCTGACAATCCATACGTGGCCCGAGCATGGATACGCCGCAGTTGACATTTTTACGTGCGGCTCAAAGGTCAACCCATGGAAGGCCGCGGGGTTCCTCAGACAAGAACTGGAAGCGGGTGATATGCAGGTACGCGATTTTCAGCGTGGCATTCCGCGGAAAGTTGAAAACGGCGAGAGCAATGCCGGATTCGCCAAACATGTTGCGTGCGGCCATCTTAACCGTTAGCGATCGCTCCTCCCAGGGGCTGCGAAGCGATGCCTCGGGTCCCAAACTGGTCGAACTGCTTCAATCGCTCGGCATGGACGTAGCTTGGAGTTCGGTCGTGCCGGACGACAAAGCAGCGATCAGTCAGATGCTGATTTCATGGGCTGACGAGAATGGTGCAGACCTGATCTTGACGACTGGTGGTACAGGTCTCTCGCCGCGAGACGTTACGCCTGAGGCGACCATGGCTGTGGTGCAGAGGCTTGTACCGGGGATGGCGGAAGCCATGCGGCTGGCCAGCCTTCGGAAAACACCGCATGCCATGATTTCCAGAGCTGTGGCTGGCGTTCGCGGCAAGACCCTGATCATCAATCTTCCTGGGAGTCCCAAAGGGGCCATAGAGAACCTGGAAGCAGTTCTGCCCGCTCTGGAGCACGCCATCGCTAAGATCCAGGGAGATCCGTCTGAATGCGCTTGAACCGTGAGGCACTTCCTCGATGCGAGGAGCGTCTCCCTGCTTTCGTCACAGCTCAATTGCCATGAAATACAAGATCCACAAGAAACCGGTAGCAGCTGGCACGGCCCTGAGAAGCGCTCTCGGCAGTCTGGGACTGCAAGCTGCTCTTTCTCGTCACAACGTCATCCAATTGTGGCCCAAGATTGTGGAAGCCCCCGTGTCGAGCCACGCGCAAGCGGAAAAACTGGTCGGCTCGACACTGTACGTCGTGGTTGACTCTTCCGTCTGGATGAACGAAATTGCCGCTATAAAGAACGTGCTCCTGGAAAAGATAAACTCATGCCTCCCACCCCGTGTTGCCGCAATCACGGACATTCGTTTTCATCAGCGTTCCTGGGCCGGGTCCAAAGCGCTTGAACCTAGCGCCTGCGCTCCGTCCCCACCCACCGACAAGGATGTGAGAATGGTGCGTCAGGTGCTGGAACCTGTCCGGGACGAACACCTCAAAGCGGTCCTGCAGCGGATCCTCGAAAAGGATCGTCAGCTAAAATGCCGTCGCCAATCAGGCCCTGAAGCCCCTTAAGTCAACGGATGTGCTGGGAGGAGATGTGGTGGCCAGGGACAAATAGCTTCTCAAGGCCATTCTGAGGCATGCATCGAAGCGGGTAGGGGGTGTCGCTGCTCTGGACCTGGTGCGCGCTTACCCCGGTGTCTCTGTCTTCAGCTCATCAGAGGGAGCGACAGGGCTTACGGGCTCCTGTCTGACGGGAACTCGCGGGCGGTACGAATTCTTGGAGCGTTTCTTCGGGTCCTTGACAATTTGCATACCCATAGGGGTCATTTCTCCGTCGGGAACCCGCACCATACCTATACCAGTCGCTCCTCCGGCGAAGGGGAGCAGGAGCCATATCCTGTCCTTATCCCGCTTTTTTACAGGCAGCAACTGGGAACCTCGCTCCGGATAACGCGGATCAAAAAAGACAACTCCGTCGGCTGATAACTCCCATCGCCCTTGATCCGGCCTGAAGAGATTAACCATTTTCATCGTGCCGTCCTTATGAAGGGACATGAGGGCTTGGCCTTTGAATTGCCTGACCTTCGCTTTTTCTTTGTCGGTCAATCCCCACCGAAAGAACTCATCGGAAGACTTCCAGGTCCCAGCTATGAAGTCGGCTGAAATACGCTCTTCGATACCCAGTAGCGCGAGAGGGGACACCATAGCTCCGTCGCGGGGAACAACGCCGGACAGGAGTGGAATGAGCGCCAGAGCGAGCACCTGCATGTTAAGCACGACACGAACTCCGAAATGGATTAGGGGAACATCCTTTATATCAAAACGATCGTTAAGAGTCTATTTTGGTAGGAAAATCCTTTAAGTTGGCAGCCGAATTCTTAGCCGGTAATTGTTCTCACAAGTCCGGAATCAGCAATAATCAAGTGGAATTGAGCGTATGAAGCAGGTCGTGCTCCGAACCTACCAAGACAGGCCCCCCAAGAAGAAGGTGGTTACCCAAACGCTCTTAGTGAGCATGTATAGAGCACTGTTTGAGTGGTTCGGCCCGAGACATTGGTGGCCCGCAAACTCCCCATTTGAAGTGTGCGTCGGCGCAATACTTACCCAGAACACCTCGTGGAGGAATGTGGCGAAGGCCATCGACAATCTCAGAGCAGCCGACATGCTCGATGCGGTCGGTATATACCGCACCAATCACGAGGAGCTTGCACAGCTCATAAAACCCGCTGGCTACTTCAATGTGAAAGCTATTCGCCTGCGAAACTTCGTGAATCAGCTAGTGGAGAAACACGGCGGGAATTTGGATTCGCTCTTTTCCGCCCCACTGGCTAGGTTGCGAGAGGAATTGCTTTCCGTAAGGGGCATTGGCAAGGAGACGGCGGACAGCATCATTCTTTATGCAGCAAGCAAACCAATCTTTGTGGTAGATGCTTACACCAAGAGAGTTCTCTACCGGCACGGACTTATTAGTGGAAACGCAGATTACGACACGATGCAGAGTATGCTTGAGGCCAATCTCCCCCTAGACGTAGGCATATTCAACGACTTTCATGCCCAGCTCGTCGCTGCTGGCCACTTCTACTGCAAGAGAATTCCCCTGTGCGACAAGTGTCCCCTCCAGCCCCTTCTGTGAGCGTGGTCTCACTTCAGCTTCTCTCCACACTCCTGGCAGAATCGGGCACCCGAGACATTGGTTTTCCCGCACTTAGGGCAATTCGCCTGTTGAGGAGCCCCACATTCAGCGCAAAACTTCGCTTCTGCGGAGACTGGCTTTCCGCACTGACCACAGAATTTTCCCCCAGTCTGTGTCTGGGCAGCGGGAGCCGCTTGCTCTGCCTTGGATTGGGCAAGGCCCTCGGTCATGGCGCCCGCCATCTGCTGTCCCATAGCTATGCCGACTCCCATTCCTGTGAATCCTCCCGCCCCACCTGAGCGCGCTGCCTCAGGGATGGCCTG
This sequence comes from Desulfomonilaceae bacterium, assembly GCA_052146735.1. GTDB lineage: Bacteria > Desulfobacterota > Desulfomonilia > Desulfomonilales > Desulfomonilaceae > CAWBBA01. The sequence goes on from JBKQMK010000381.1 coordinate 7,137, forward strand.
GGCGGTTTGGAACTGGGTGAAACGCCCCATATCTCCTACGATTCCCATTTGGGAGCGAGTGTCCAGCATCTTCTCGACCTCGGGCGGGACCGAGATGTTTTCGATTACGAAGCGGCTGAGAGAAATCCCGTATGTCTGAAATTCCGGCTCCATAGTCGTCCTAGCCTGGTCACACATGGTCTTGTAGTTTGCAGCCAAGTCCAGAGCCGCGATCTTGGATGTTCCGAGCATGCCGCTGAACGCGGAAACGAGCATGCTTCGAAGCTGTCCTTCAATTTCCTCGGTGGTATAGCATCCATCAGTGCCCACCACCTGTTTGATGAACGCTCCCGGGTCCGTGACGCGGATACCGTACGTGCCGAACGCTCTAAGTCGGACTACTCCCAAATCAGGGTCGCGCATCATAATAGGGTTTTGAGTTCCCCATTTCAGATCGAGGAAATTGCGTGTGCTCACATAGTAGACCTCGGCCTTGAATGGGGACTCGAATCCGTATTTCCAAGACCGTAAGGTGGTCATCACGGGCATGTTCTGCGTGGTAAGGCTGTAGAGTCCAGGCGTGAAGACATCCGCAAGCTGACCCTCATTGATAAAGACCGCGGCCTGACCCTCCCGCACAGTAAGCTTGGCGCCCATCTTTATTTCATGATCCTCGTCAGGGAAGCGCCACACGAGGATATCTCCCGTGTCATCGAGCCATTCGATTACATCAATAAGTTCGCCCTTCACAAGATCCCAGATGCCCATAGCTTTCTCCTTCTCAGTGAAAGTCCATTAACCCAATCCGGCTTAGTTGAATATGCGAAACATATCGCCTCTGTGCTAAGAGGAGAGGCCCGTGACAGAGAACGTGGCCCGGGAGGCTGCTTCGGAAAGAATGCTTTCCCGGGTTCGCGACACAATCGCGCCGATGTATGGGGTCTAGCGGCAGCCCCAGACAACGTTATCACCTCGATCTGGGATTGACAAGTAGGTTGTGTTGAAGGGAACGGGGAGTCGGAGCGGTATTCGGAGGAGCCTTGAAGAGAGCGAAAAGAATAGGATGAGCCCCTCAACGAGGGACTCACCCCATGACTCTGGCGGTCATTCTTCTATCTTGTACTGACCCTTCTTTTCTGGGTCGAAATCAACCTTGGCCTTCACGTACTTTGCATCGTATCCTGCCTTTTTCAAGATATTGTAGGCCATTTCGGCTCGTACGCCTGTGGAACAATGAACGAGCAATGTCTTCCCCTTGGGGACCTCGGAGATGCGCTGCTCCAACTGTT
>JBKQMK010000382.1:0-14306 GCA_052146735.1 Desulfomonilaceae bacterium
ACGTGGAATTTGATGTCATAAACAGCATGCGAGGTCTTACGGTAGTTCTTCATAATACCGCAAGCCTACTGAAGTCTTCGCCTAAAGGCGAGGGATTTTCTCCCATTCCCCGAGGGGGACATTAACAACCGCTTTCTAGGCTGCTGAATTTTGCAGCGGCACCTCTTCCAGGGGGGATATCCATGAGCTTTACCAAAATGTACGCTTCTCGGTTCCTGGGTCAACGATCCCACCACGAACCATTGATCAAGGAGCCAGAGTGAACTCTGAGAAGTCAATTCTGGAAAGGACACAAAATGCCCCCGCCAGGATATCAGGCTATGGTCTCGGGGCAGCATTGATGCACGCATGGTAACAGAAGGGCAACAGCTTCTCTGACGAGATGGATGAAGCCGGTTGCCGAATGGGGGGACAGGGTAATTGAATGATTTAGCGCTAAACCTGACAGCAACCAACGCACGCAGAGAGCCGAATGAGCGGGGATTGCAGGATTCTTCTACTAGCTTGACGCTTGATACAGACGATCCTGATGTTGACGGAGCCTTGCTCGAGGCATTGGCCACGGGAGATTGCGACTCGGCCGCTGTGGTACTCGCCATGGGCGTCGACCCTAACATGCATGATGGCTCGGGAAACAGCGCGTTAATGCTGGCCTCCTGCGGGGGTCATTCAGAATTGATTGAGTTGCTAGTTGCAAACGGAGCGGATGTAAATATGACAGGCGCCGGTGGCCGTTCGGCAATTTTCTCGGCAGTCGCGGCTGGACGTGTAGCAGCGCTGAACGTCCTTCTGGAGAAAGGCGCGAATGCCAATGATGCGGATGAGACTGGGATGACTCCTCTTCTGGTGGCTTCTCTTAGAGGTGATCCTGAGGTGGTCGCATGTCTCTTGGCCGCTGGGGCTCATCTCGACCACTCTGACGGCTCTGGTGAGACTCCCCTGATGAAGGCCGGTTCAAAGGGGCATATGAGGGTGGTAAGGCTGCTGCTGGGCTCAGGGGCGACAGTTGACGCCCGCAATTCTTACGGCAATACGGCCCTCATGAGGGCGGCATTCAAGGGGCATTTGAGGATCGCTCAACTATTGATCGACCATGGGGCGGATCCGAATTCGCAGAACGTCCACGGAAATTCACCTTTGTTCTTTGCTTCCTTCAAGGGCCAGACCGCAATGGTGGGCCTGCTTTTGGACAACGGCGCTGAGATCAACGGCGCTGACAATTACGGCGAGACTGCTTTGATGAAGGCTTGCAGTGAGGGACACGAGAAGGTGGCCCGGCTTCTCTTGAATCGAGGCGCCGAGATTAATGCTACGAACAGTCGCGGGAATTCGCCCTTGGCCAAGGCAGTATCCAAGGGCCGTGTGAACATTGTGGAGATGCTTCTCTCTCGCGGAGCCGTCGTTGACTCGGATAACCGTGTTCTTCAGAGAGCGGCATCCAAAGGGCACTCTAAAATCGTAGACCTCCTGTTAAATACCGATGTCTCGCCACTCGACGATGATGAAACCGCGACATTAGCCTCCGAAGATTCAGATCAGAGCTCTGAGGACACAAACGTGAAATCACGGGACCTCTTAAAGAACGAACTTGACGATGATGCAATCCGGAATGAGGTCTTGGCTGCGGCAACAAAAGGGGATTTGGAAACTGTCGAACAACTTCTTATAGCAGGTAGGGACTTTCCAGGTCCGGAACCCCCTCGCGTCGCAACGCTTCTGCGAGCTGCACATACTGGACGAGCACAATTGGTCGATCTTTTGCTGGACAGAGGAGTTGGCGTCAATGTGGCCGACCAGTCAGGCAATACGGCTTTGATAAGGGCCGCGAAAAATGGCCATCCGCATGTGGCCAAACTGTTGCTTAGCCGGGGAGCAGACGTAAACGCTGTGGACGGGAGCGGAAAGACTGCCCTCATTAAGGCTGCCAGCTCGGGGCACAGCAACGTTGTCGGGCTTCTCTTGGCGGCAGGGGCCGATGTTAATCACACTACCCGTCGAGGGAACACAGCGCTTGCGCGAGCTGCGGCCTATGGCCGGCTGGATGTGGCTAAGCTTCTGCTAAATGCTGGGGCGGAGGTCTCCATTAAGAATATGTACGGTTACTCGGCCCCCGTGTTGGCGGCAAATAAGGGTCATCAGGAGTTGGTAGCGCTATTCATGGATTTGAACCAATCAGATTGCGTTCAACCCGAGACGGCTGACCGTAAGGGAGATGTTTTTTGAGTCGGCCTTAACAAAGTCCGCCGGAGATGGCCTCCGGCCGGCCGGCGTGAACATGGCGTCTTGGGGATCGTGCGGGAAAAGCCTACGGTTAGCCTCTAAGGTCAGCGTTCCGTCGAGCGACGTTGAGGAGACAAAGATGGGCCACGATGATCGTCCTTCCTTTCTACTAAGCAGCAATACAAACTCGACAGGAAACGTTTCGGCACGGAGCGAAGAGTCTACAGAGACCATAGATCTCAACGCTCTCTTTTGTCCGGACCTAACCGAGCCGGGTTTCTTCGATCTCTCCACGGTCAATCATTCCACCTTCGCAAAATTGCTCCAAGCGATACCCGTACCTACACTATTGGTTGCCCGTTCGCATGCAATCAGATTTGCCAACTCGGCTTTCATGAAGACCGTTCGCGACAGCCTTGATTTAAAGGGCGCTACATTCTCCTCTCTTTTTCCTAACCCCGGAGAGGCTCGACAGGCTCAGTTGTTGCTGGAGAAGGTATTTGAGGAGCGGAGGCCAGAGGTCAGGGAGAGAGTTCTCCAGATCCGAAAAATGAAGATATGGGCCAGAATTCATCTGCGCACGATTCGATTGGGCAGTGAACCGCTGGTTTTGGTCCAGATTGAAAACTTGACGGCTCAAAAGCAGCTTCTCAGTATTCAGAAATACAAGAAGCTGGTGAAGATTCTTCCTATTGGCATTGCCGAATTCGCATTGCCGAGGCAACTTGAGTGTTCGTTACCTTTCGACCGACTGCTCTCTTCTGTATTGGATGCCAGAGTAGTGGATGGAAACGAGAAGTTTGCCAGCATCTACAGTCGACATAGCATATCGGAGCTTACGGGCACAAGGCTTGGTGTGTTGTTACCATACACGAGCAAAAGTGAAATGTTGTACAAACAGTGGATCCAAACGCAGTTTCCGATTCGTTCTTTCGATACCAGAGAAACCGATCTTCCCGGAGGTGTGCGGTTTTTTGAAAACACGCTTATAGGCAATGTCAACAATAAACGTCTATCGGGATTCTGGTGGCTCAAGCTGGATGTATCAGAAAAGAAAAAGACAGAAGAGGAGATAGTCAAGTCCAAAAAAATAGAATCTCTGGGAATTCTTGCGGGTGGTATTGCCCACGATTTCAATAACCTCCTGACGGGAATCCTGGGCAATATTTCTTTGGCACAGACCTACCTTACTCCTGATCACAGGGCCTTTGACCGGCTGGAGGCAGCGGCGGACGCATCGAAACGTGCACGGGAATTGACCCATCAGCTACTGACATTTTCCAAAGGAGGGCTGCCGATAAAGACCACGGCGTCCGTTGCTGAACTGCTAAGAGATTCCGCTGGATTCGTCCTGCGAGGATCTAGCGTCCGCTACGAACTCTCCATTCCCCATGACCTGTGGAGTGTTGAAATCGATCCGGGACAAGTCAGCCAGGTAGTAAACAACTTGTTCATCAATGCTCTGCAAGCCATGCCAAAGGGGGGCACGATTTCCGTAATAGCGGAGAACTGCTCGGTTGACGAAGACTCTGTGATTCCTATAACACCTGGAAACTACGTTAGAATCCACATTAGGGACCAAGGTATGGGAATCACGCCGGACAATATCCAAAAGATATTCGATCCATATTTCACAACTAAAAAGACCGGGAGCGGTCTCGGCCTTACCACGGCATATTCCATAATTAAGAAGCACGACGGATTGATTACAGTGGGCTCGCAAGTCGGCATTGGTACGACCTTCTGCATCTACCTTCCGGCTTCACAGGCATCGCTCAGGAGCCCGCTCGGGCACGAGGCTGGGAACAGAGGCCGTAGTAGCAAAGGGAAGATCCTCGTGATGGATGACGAGGAATTAATAAGGGACTTGGCTGCCGAGCTACTGACTCAATTGGGTTACGAGGTGTCTTTGGTCAAAGACGGGGCCTCGGTCATAGCCGTTTACCAGCAGGCTAGGAATTCAGGGGAGCCTTTTGACGCTGTAATCATGGACTTGACGATACCTGGCGGAATGGGCGGCAAGGAAGCCTTGCTGCGGATCCGCGAAATTGACCCGAACGTCCGAGCAATTGTATCGAGTGGTTACAGCAACGACCCTGTGATGGCGGACTTCACAGAATACGGATTCGTCGGAGTGCTTCGCAAACCCTACGAGGCAGATGATGTGATCAAGCAATTGAAATCAGCACTGGAAGGAGTAGCAAACGAGGGTACAGGCACCTGAATGTTTAAGAGCAAGAGAGCTTTGAGATCACCTGGAGTTCAGCAACTCAATGGAAACGGCTCGGACGGTGTAGATCCCACGGGAGATCGGGCTGGTCAGTTCCGCTTTACCTCGTTTCAGCCGGAAATGGAGAAATCCGTTGCTTCGTGCTTTAGGCAAGCGACCAATGACTAAGCGTAATATAAGCGCCCATGGTATTGTTCAAGACATTCGCGCGGGCTTCACCGATTCGCAGCTTCAGGAGAAATACCGTGTAAAACCTGAGGCTCTACCTTATTTGATGAGGCGATTGGTTGACGTGGGGCTGATGTCGGATTTGGAGATGTACGAAAGAAAAAGTTTGTCGGAAAGCGACCTCATGAGGGCTTTCACAGGGGCTGACGAAGCCATCTTAAAATGCCCGGTTTGTGGCAATCCAATGCCGGAAGAGAATATGGCGTGCGCCCGATGTGAAAGCTTGGCCCGTGAATTCACAGACACGTTGATCATAGAGCCGAACGGTGAATCGTCTAACGTTACACCGACGCAGCGGCCAATTAGGCTTGATGCCTCGACGGCCCTAAGAAATAATTGTCGTATCTCAGCATCAAAGAGCGAGAGATTCAGCCCGGAGACTCAATACGTGCCTACTGACCCTTTTATTGCGCCTCCGAATCCGCCAGATCCTGTAGACGTAGTGACTAACATTCCGAGAGACATCCAGAGTGGGAAAGATTCCAACAAGAAGGCTTTACTAAAGGCTGCCAGTCGAGGGCTTTTGGATGCGGTGAAGGATCTGTTGGATCTCGGACTGGACGTCAATTCCCGCAGCAAATATGGGAACACCCCCCTTATGCGAGCTGCCTTCAAGGGTCACGCGGATGTAACAAGACTGCTGCTGGAACGAAAGGCCGATGTGAACGCCGAAAACGCGCTGGGCAATACGGCCCTTATCTTTGCTATTGACACCGGCCATGCCGAAATAGTGGAGTTGCTCCTGAAACACAGGGCCAATGCTTGCTGCAAGACAATAGACGGGAATAGTGCTCTAATGTTTGCTTGTTTGTCAGATAACCCCACCATGGCCACTCTGCTGGTCGGGTCCGGAGCTGATGTGAATCAAAGCAACAGCAACGGCGACACTCCTTTGCTGAGCGCTTGCGATGGAGGGCGAGTGCAAATAGTGGAGGTTCTTATTCGAGCAGGTGCGGCTGTCAATGCCGGTAACAAGCACGGAAACACGGCGCTCATGAAGGCAGCATTTAAGGGCTACGTATCAGTCGTTAGGATTTTACTCAGAGCAGGAGCTCACGTAAACATTAATAATGCTTATGGTAACACAGCGCTCATGAAGGCATGTCACCGAGGACACGTGGAGATCGCTAAGCTGTTGTTGGAAGCTGGGGCCGATGCCAACGCAAGCGACAAAGACGGTATGACCGCTCTAATGAGGGCGGAGAGGGTAGGACGACAGGATCTGATCGACCTTCTTGTGAGATACCTAGATCGGCCAGTGGCCCGCTCTAGAGGTAAATAGCCGTCCTCGCCGCGGAAAGCTCATGGACCGAGCCGCAGAGTGGGCCGCGTCAAAGACGTCCAGACAAACCCCAATTAAGCCCGCGACTTGGGAAGATTGGGATCAGATCGTCCAATCGACCAGCCGATTTCCATCGCAGTGCTGTAAAGGCTTAAAAGGGAAAGCACGGAGATTGTAAGTGGTCAGGCTACGCAGAATCAATGGCAGACAAGTCGTTCAGGACATCCGTTGTGGAAGATCAGTGATGGAGTTGCGGCAAAAGTACGAACTCTCTCTAGATGGGCTTCGTAGGCTGCTAGACAAATTACTGCATTCCAAGCTCTTGGATCAAAGTGAACTTGATTGCTGGTCTACCCTGAATCACGAAGTTACAGTTGTCCGAGGAGTCAGACAAGAAGCCAGAATTCCAATAGATTTCCCACTAAGAGTTCAGGATTGCGATCATCCATACAAACACGGGTTCGTGCGGGACCTTTCTCAAAACGGAATAGGAGTGTGTGGAATCCAGGCGCGAGTGGGCGAAACAAGAACCTTAGTGGTACGTTTGAACGGGATGGCCGATTGCAACTCCGTAAGGTTCGAGGCAAAATGTCGATGGGTGCTGCAGACGGATTCAGACAGCCAAAAATGCATGGCTGGATTCGAAATCACCGCGATTCAAGACGCAGCCCTCAACGAACTTCGAAAAGTGCTCAGACGTTAGCAGGCCATTTTCTCAAGAATCCAATCAGGGAAAGACGGGCGAATGGGACCTGTCAACAAGAATTACCGAAGGTTCAACTTACCGGATGGGGCCTTATGTGTAATAGCTAAGACCTCGTTTTACATTTGCGGCTTAAGCAGTCGTGACCAGGCAAAAGAAATGTCAGATCAAGTCAAACTATTCGAGCTTAATCTTTGGATTTGCCTTCGTCACAATTTCGTGCCGCGTGTGGCCCCCACAAAATTTCTCTATTAATTCCGCTATCTCACGGCAGGCGTTTTCGACCTCGGCAATCGGAACCGGTGGTAATCCGTCAACGTTAAACTCAACCGCGGTCGTATTCGGCTGAACCAACGTGTGCCTCCCCTGACGCCACGTCCACCGTCGTGTCAATACGGTCTTGCCTTCCGCGAAAATAACCTCCCCAGGCAAGGGGTTCTCAACCTGTTCCGAGTCCAGCGGTGTGAACAGTTCATCCCCCGCCGCCAATCGCAGTTCCATGTCACTAGTAAGCACATCAATTGCGTGGCCTCCTGCCGGGACCAGATGACGCAAAGAAACCACGTTTCCAATATCAACCAATGTGTTGATTGAGGGCAACAGTTCGTTTCTCAAAACACGTCGCACCATCGCTTCAATGGACGGCCGGAACTTGCTCGGCTTCGCGCCGAAGGACCGATAAGCTTCCCGCCAGGAGGCTATTCTCAGATGCTCGACCAGTTTTTCCAGATTCAGCTCTTGGCGGATGAAATCCTCGGCAGAGCGGAGCAATGAGTTGAGTTCCTGAGGGGATTCTCCGTTCGTCAGCCCGTGAGCTATCACTACTCCCCGCACATAGCCGGGGAAGCGCTCAAACACTTCATCCGATATCGTGAAATATCTTTCGTCCTGTTTCACTTTGCCTCCCATAATCATTTGATTCGACCCAGACTAATTATTGATATCATGAGGCTCAGAGACGAGGCAAGAGGCGACTTGACCGCCGATCCTGCGCCCTGATAAACTCGATTTTTCGCCGCGGTGGCGATCTCTGTTGGCGCCAATGTCGGTGAGTGACGCCATAGCTGAAAGGAAAAGCATTGTCCGTCGATGTGATGCTGCCGATCTTGCTCGGTGCACTGCTACATGCAACTTGGAATGCCGTAGTTCGTTCAGCAGCAGACAAGTTTTTGGACACCGTTCTCGTTACTGCTGGAGCCAGTGTTTTTGCCGCATGCTGGTTACCGTTTATGGCAATTCCTGACGTCGCGAGTTCGCCGTATTTGATAGCCTCCAGCGTAATTCACGTTGGGTATTTCATATTTGTTGCCTTAGCTTATCACCACGCTGAACTCAGCTTCGCGTATCCAATTATGCGCGGAACTGCACCGGCTTTCTCTGCAATTGCCGCCGCCCTCTTATTGAACGAATTTCCGCCGGTGCTTGGGTGGATTGGGGTTTTGCTGATCTCTTTTGGTGTGGTTGTACTTTCATTCGACTCGTGGCGTTCAGGATCGTTGAGCCTTTCTTCTTTATTGTTCGCCCTCTCAAATGCCGGGGTGATCGTAGTTTATACCCTTGTTGACGGACAGGGTGCTCGGTTATCCGGCAATGCGTTCAGCTACACAGGCTGGATGTTGCTCTTGACTGCTGTCCCTGTCATTCTTGCGTCACTGATGCTGCGCCCAAGGAAGGTGACAAGCTATTTACGTCGGAACGTGGCAAGGGGGCTGACTGGCGGTGCATGTCTTGTAGGATCGTACGGGATTGCACTTTGGGCTATGACCCACGCACCTATTGCTCTGGTGGCTGCGCTCCGGGAAACTTCTGTCTTGTTTGCGATGCTCATTGCAGTCTACTTCTTAGGGGAGCGCATCAGCCGCCTCCGCCTACTGTCGGCGTTAATGGTCGGGGCAGGAGCCATCGCGATTAAAATATCATGAGTCACGGCCGGATTTTTTCCGGCGCGCCTAAGGTCAAGTATGCAGCACGATTACACTTTCATGGCCCCGGACGGGCCTTTCCACTATGTGAATTGGGGCGGCGCCGGACCGCTGGCGCACATATCCCACGCTACGGGATTCTGTGCCGGAATGTACGGTCCTTTGGCGAAAAGGCTAGGGTCGAGGCTCCGTGTCTTGGGCATGGATGATCGCGGACACGGAACAACCGCCGCTCCCGCGGATCCCAAGAAATTGGAGAGTTGGGACGTCTTTGCAAAGGACATGGAACGGTTTTTCGAGCATCTGAACGAACCTGTGATCGCTATGGGGCATTCCCGAGGCGCTGTCACCAGCATGATGGTCGCTATCAAGCGTCCTGACCTGGTGAGGGCCATGATCCTCATTGACCCCACCATTCTCACGACCTCTTTGAACCTGCTTCTCCTGATGACCCAGAAGGCGAGGCTGACAGGCTTTATTCCGATTGTTTCCGGAGCGGCCCACAGAAAAAGGGTCTGGCCCGACCAACAGACCATGGTCGATGCTTACAGATCCAAGCATTCTTTCTCCTCCTGGAAAGACGGGTTCCTTGAAGGATATGTCCGGCATTGTACAGAAGAGACGGAAAGCGAAACCATAACGCTGTGCTGCGAACCGGCCTGGGAAGCCCGATGCTTCGCTGTGTGTCCGACCGATGTGTGGAGCCTTCTTCCTCGGCTACAGGTGCCCACTCTAGTTCTTTACGGCTCGCAATCGGACGTTTTCTTATCTTCCGCGGCAAAGAAGTTCAGGCGCAAAGTTCCCCACGCGGTCCTTCAGTGTTTTGAGGACACGAGCCACTTCGTCCCTATGGAGCGTCCGGATGAAACAGCAGAGGCCATCTTGAGGTTTTTGGCAGGAAAGCACCTGATCTGAACAAGTCAAACTGGTCTTCGACAGTTCTACCAATTAAGTTATGGCGATGAATTTGCCCTGTGGTTGCTTGTTAGGTTGATCCGCTGGCTAGTCAGTACGGTGATCTGAGCTTCGCGAACTAATCGTTTTAGATTCTTCCATCCAGGCGGGCTTGAGATTGTAGTACAGAACGTCCGGGTCGATATCCGCTCCGTTGCCCCATGCAACCGTGCCGCCCTCGACTTTCATTGCCCGAAACATGCGCGGATCGCTGCGTATCGGCTCAAAGATGGAGCCGTGCAGATACGGCTCAAGGTCTATTTCCCTTTGGGTGTCATTCTCAAAGATAACCAGTACCCAGTAATCTCGAAGCGGTTCGACGCTGCGAACGCGCACAAGAGGCCCTAACTTCTTCATGGTTGCTTCTCCAATCAATCCAGCGGATCAATTTGCGCTAAGGGCTGTTGTTCTCGAGCCTTCTGCCAATTATCTCTCAACTCATTGCGATGCGCCAGTGCCCACTCAATCACCATTATATGAGCACGTCGCGGCAACTGACCGCGCAAGACGTCGAGTGTGTCAATGGCATATACAGCCTCAAAGCCGCCGTACTCTGCGTGGAAATGCGATGGTAAGTGGTCGTTGAAGTACATGTAGATGACAACACCGTAGAATTGACTGACACGCGGCATTAATGTGCCTCCCCATTTGATGTAGCACGCTTCCTCAAAGAGTTGAACCGTCCAGCAAGACTCCCGCGAAACGTAGGTAATCCTCCTGCTCAGGGAAGATCGCATCTCCCGGTCTGCTCCGGCTCGTGACGTAGTACTATGCGTCAAGATATTCGATGCGCAATGGCCATGACATGGAGGAACCACGTCATGCGGCCTGATATGAGTCACCGCCTGATTTGACGCCATCATTGATAGGTACGAGGCGAACCGGGACCGCTGTTATGCAGCCTCACTCGACGTCTGAATGGGCACGAATAACATCTTGTGGCTTCAGAGAATCCAGGACTGTTTGGAATTGTGCCAGCAAACTACGCCCGGAAACAGGAGCCTCCGGAGGGCCAATGAGCAGATCTTTGTTCTCGGCATCGATTCCGGCGGGAGATCGATAGGATGTGACTGGCTTCCCTTTTTTCCCGGCGTATTCCATTTTCGCCGAAGGCATTCTCACTTTGCTGAGTTCAACTTTGAGTTCTCGCAGTGAGTTGAGTGCCTGGGTCGAAAAGCACGATTCGGCTTGGCACATGGTCCGAACCATTTCATACGCTCCAAGCAACCAAAGCCACAGAAACGCTTCGGCGCGGCCAACCAAATCCGCATCCATTAACGTGCCAAACCCTTTGTCAAGATCCTGGAGAATCTGACGGTGCAGACCAAGCAAGACATTCACACGTCCCCACATGTACGGTGAAAAACGCCAAAGGGGATTGTCGCGCTCGAAGTGCACCATGTTTCGATACTGGCTTATTCAACTACCGTCCGAAGGTCGATGCCGGAACAGAATACCATTTTTTTGCGGCCGGACGACGAGAGTCTACAGTACTCAATCGCTATCACCCGCTTTCTTTTATGGCCCCATTTTTTTTCGGAACATGGGGACCACGGGCGCGTCCCCCGCATCGTGGACTCGTCCATGCACGGATGAAGCTTCAGCACATCCGCGGCACCTTGTGACCTAAGAGTTCCTTTTCCAAAAGTGCAACATGCCAAAACCTGCAACAACAGCAAAGAAAAACGGCAGGCTAATGATCAGAACCTTTATGAGTTCCACGCCGCTCGCATAGTAGGCTTCCTCCACGCTAAACTGCTGTGGATAAAAGGACTTCAGATAATGGATCTCGTGCACCGAATGCCAACAAACAGCAGAAACGATGACAATACTGATGGCCGTCGCCGCGATAATTACCAAATGATAGGTTCGGTTCATAGGTCCCCTTCCATTCCGATCCCCGTGCTCAGGGAACTACATCGAAGCATCGAAACACCGCGAGCTCCGATAAACCTCTCGTACATCCGTGGCACTATGAATCCAAGGTGCCGCGATCCAAGGTAAGCTCTTTCATGAGGTTACCGCTGATTTGGGTCTAACGACTCATGTCGATGATCTCCATCCGATTGTTGGTATCCGGGTACTTGGATGAGGGACCCTCGGTCAAAACTACAAGACGCGGGTGGACTCCGTTGGCTTCAAGCCACTGTCGTGCAAAAGCCTTCCAGTCGTGGGGATGATCGGCCTCATGGATGGGCCAAACTCCATACGAGAATAGCAGGTTCCGACACGTAGCCTTTTGAGAGCTTACGGCCGTGATCCACGTGGGGAGCTTGAAACGGCTCAAGATTCTGGCGGTTCGGCCGCTTCTGGAGGGAACGATCACGACATCGGGTGTAACTCGTTCCACCACTGTGAGCACGCCAAGTGCCACAAGATCTGCCAGATCTGTGCCGCCGTCCTGATCGCATGCTGTTAACGCTTGTCTCGCGGGGAAATAGTTGCGATGCGCTTCCACTGTCTCCGCAATACGTGCGAGCATGGCTACGCATTCCACAGGGTACTGCCCCATTGCCGACTCCTCGGAGAGCATTACGCAATCTGTCCCGTCAAGAATGGCATTGGCAACGTCTGTCGATTCCGCTCTGGTGGGCCGCCTGTTTCTTGTCATTGATTCCAGCATCTGGGTAGCTGTGATCACAGGCTTGCCCAACAGATTTGCTTGCTGAATCAACTGCTTTTGCAGGACCGCTATCCGCTCGATAGGGGTTTCCACCCCCAAGTCGCCCCGAGCCACCATGATCCCGTCCGCCGCGTGCAGGATGCCTTCCATCTGATCGAGTGCCCTGGAGCGCTCTATCTTCGCTATAATAAGTGGATTTCCGCCGAGCGTTGCCGCTGCGTCGCGGACTGCCAGGATGTCTGCCGCAGACTCGACAAAGGATTGGCTTACCGCATCAATTCCCTGTTCCACTGCAAATCTGAGCCAATCACGATCTCGCTCGGTGAATGCAGTGATTCCAAGATCTATACCGGGAAGGTTGAGCCCTTTTCGGGATCTCAGCTCTCCGCCCACTACTACTCGGCATTGGACATCGCCACCCTCCACTCCCAACACTTGCAGTTGGATCAACCCGTCGTTGAGAAATAAAGCGTCCCCTTTTTTCACCGCATGAGGCAGTCGCGGGAACGTCACGGAGGCCCTGTGCTCGTCTCCTATGGTATCGTCGGTGGTCAGCGTGAAGTTGGAACCTGGCTGCAACTCAACCGGCTCACCGGCCAACTGCCCTATTCGCATCTTAGGACCGGGCAGGTCTGCCATAATTGCTACGGGTATGCCCGCAGCCTCGGCGGCCTCCCTGATTGAGTCGATTCTCCTTTCGTGATCTGCGAAATCTCCGTGGGAGAAGTTCAGTCGAGCTACGTTCATTCCTGCCAGGATCATTTGTTCAAGGACCTGAACCGATTCTGAGGCGGGTCCAATTGTGCATACAATCTTGGTTTTATGTGCTGAAAGTTTCACGATGTTCGGTTCTCTCCTGTCGTTATCAAATGATCAGGCTGTTGCCAGCAAGAGCGCAATCGACCGCTGGTGAACCAGGTACGTAGAGCCCTGAATCGCGGGAGCGTCTGCCAAGTCGCATATATCGTCAGGGGATTCAAGGTACGTATCAATCCATCGATGCCAACTGTGCGTCTGGTCGGACCCTATAGAGGGCAGTTCGAATTCAAGGTCTTCCCAGTGTGCATTCAGCATAAGGTGAAGCACCATGCCAGTGGCCGCAGTGTGGGCGCTTACGGCCAGAGAATGCGAATCGAAGCTCCAATCAGGCTGGTTCAACTTGACGCCATGCCACTGGATGTTCGCTCTACGTATGACTTCGTTGAGACTCGTGTCCTCATCTTCGTCCAAAGTGCCCCGGTGTAACCGATTGAAAATGAGGTATTTGACGAAACGATGAAGATCGTCCTGTTTCTGAACCAGCGCCCAATCGAACCAACTGATGTCGTTGTCCTGACAGTAGGCGTTGTTGTTTCCTCGCTGGGTGCGGCGGATCTCGTCCCCCATCGAGAGCATGGGCGCTCCCAGTGAAAGTAGAGTGATGGCAATAAAATTCTTGGCCTGCCGGTTACGCAGGCGCTCAATGTCAGGATCGTCAGTGGGGCCTTCGACCCCGCAATTCCAACTCAGATTGTCATTGGACCCGTCGCGATTTTCTTCGCCATTGGCCTCATTATGCTTGTGGTCATAGGAAACCAGATCGCTGAGAGTGAAACCGTCGTGGCAGGTGACAAAATTGATACTCTGTTCCGGCTCCCGTTCTTCGTGGCCGTAGATATCGGGGCTGGCCAGCAGCCTAGCCGCAACTCTGGGCACCGTCCCGTTATCCGCCCTCATAAAACTACGGATGTCATCCCGGAACCTGCCGTTCCATTCCTTCCAACTGTCCCCTACGAACGTGCCCACCTGATAGAGCCCCGCTGCATCCCAGGCTTCTGCAATAAGTTTTATCCCAGCCAGGCGTGGATCAGACTCAATGTCCTCGAGCACCGGCGGATTTTCCATCGGGCGTCCGGATTCGTCCCGTGAAAGTATGGAAGCCAGGTCAAAGCGGAAACCGTCCACGTGCATTTCCGAGACCCAGTAATGGAGACTGTCGAGGATTAGTCTTCGGACGATCGCTTGGTTTGCGTTCAGGGTATTGCCTGTGCCGCTGTAATCGGCATACCGCCGCACATCGGTTTCCAGGATGTAGTAAACATCGTTTGCAAGACCCCTAAAGCACAGAGTCGGGCCTCTCTCATCACCTTCGGCCGTGTGGTTGT
>JBKQMK010000383.1:0-6726 GCA_052146735.1 Desulfomonilaceae bacterium
ATCCAGGCCAGAACTCTATCTGCGACTTCCTCCAATCGGAACCAAACCTTTTGGTGAATAAATTCCCAACCTGGTCAAACACCCTTTCCCAGGCGCTCTGCTGGTCGAGTTTCAGGACATCTTCCAGAAATGGTGTCATGGAACCAAGCTGCTCCAGCGGTAAGTATGCTCTAGCGCCCAATTCAATTGACTTTCTAAGAGCTTCAATGCTGAACGCATGTGCTGTAAGTATGACCACGGGAATACCGGCGTTGTGAGCGATCTCCAAAAGATCGAATCCCGACTCCCCCAAATGTCGAGGAGCGCTAAATCGTAGGTGTACGAAACTGGGTACTCCCGAGCATTCTCGAAGGTCGTGGCGGCATGGAGAGTCACATTGGCGGTCTCAAAGGAGAACTCTTCCTCGATGATCTCTAGTACATCCTGCTCTTGGTTCACCGCCAATACCATCTTGTTTCGCACGAATTCGCGTGTTGGCATCGGAATTCCTCTTCGATCAGAGCTACTGATTCTTAGTTCCTACTGACCAGCCACATTGGCCGAAAGGCCAATTGAGTGAAATGGGCCAAGCGCTTCCCTATTCGATGGACTTGAAGTAAAGGATCTCGTTGAACCCTCGAAGTTGATCTCGAAATGCAGGAATCTTTCCTGTCTCGATGTCCAGATTGCCGTAAATGCGTAATTGCCCCGAGGCTTCCTGTCGCGACGTATGAATAGTGTTCAGACTGGCGCCGAACTGGGTAACAACGTCTGCAACATCCTCCACCGAACCCGGACGATCTTGTCGCTCGAGGCCGAAAAGAACGGTTGCTGTTCTATGAGGTAGGAAGGTCACCGTCACTTTCGCGACCGCTATTGGCTGTCCGGCCATTGCAACCGCGATGGCTTCTCTTACCACAAGACTCTTAAACATCATTGTCTGTCCTCCATTTGTAAGATTCAGAATTCACCACGTTTCTCGACCTAACAAACCGTTGCACAGATTCCAATCGATGCGACCTACTTTTGAGAAACTGGCCATTGTCTCATCGCTTTCGAAAATCACTACTAATCAAAGCAACACAGCCTACGTTCTGATCCCAGAAAAATGGTTGACGGACTCATCCTCTCAAATTTTGCGCTCCCATTCCCATTTCCATTGCCTTGGAGCAGTTCCATCAGATCGCTCTTCCTCAAGGTCATAGCCCAAGTGACCGCAGTCCATCCTCCTTTGTCCGGGATATGGATGTCTGAACCCTTCTCCACCAGGAGCCTTACAGCCTCATTTTTGCCTTGGGCAACAGCCAAGATCAGGGCCGTCCGGCCCCGTGCGTCCGCTGAATTAACGGCTGCGCCTCTTGCCAAGAGCGCCCTGATGATTGGCAATCGGCCTCCTTCACTGGCTCTCATCAAAGCCGTGTCCCCCCATGCGTCGGCTGCGTTGACGTCTGCGCCACGCTCCAGAAGCAAATTTACCGCCTCAGAGTGCCCTCTTCTTGCCGCATGCATCAAAGCTGTGCCGCAAGATTGATCACACGCATTAACGTTTGCACCATGGTCCAGTAAAAGTTCCATGGTCTGAACTTGGCCCCAGCATGCACTCCAGATCAAAGCGGAGGATAGGCTTGAATCGAGCGTATTCACGTCTGCTCCAGCTTTCACGAGCACCCAGACAATCGATCCATGCTGCAAACTGGCGGCCAGGACAATTGGAGGAGCTCCATCTGTTCCTTTAGTTTCGGGATTTGCCGCGTTTGCCAAAAGGAATTTCACAAGGTGAGGATGGTTCGCGCAAATGGCCCACTTTAGCGGCGTAAGCCC
Organism: Desulfomonilaceae bacterium; assembly: GCA_052146735.1. GTDB lineage: Bacteria > Desulfobacterota > Desulfomonilia > Desulfomonilales > Desulfomonilaceae > CAWBBA01. The sequence continues at coordinate 1,801 of JBKQMK010000383.1, forward strand.
TTCTTCCACCGCAGCGTTAACGTCAGCTCCGGCTTTCAGAAGGATTTCAACTACAGGCAGGTGCCCGTTGGCGCAGGCGAACTGAAGTGCCTGGTAATTAGGTTGCGCCCCCTCCGCCAACAACCTCTTCACAATATCTGCGTGACCTGCACTGGCCGCTCTGCTCAATGCGTTGGTTCCACTCTGATCTTCCAGGTAGATGTTTGCTCCCTCTTCCAAGAGCATTTTAACAAATTCCAAATGACCGCAGCCGGCAGACTCGATTAACGGCGTGCGCCCACCTGTATCTCGGAAATCTACGTCCGCCCCATTGTTGACGCAGTATCTTCCCATCTTGACGGACCCGAAACGCGACGCCCAAAACAGAGCCCCACTCCAATCGCATGTATTCGTTTTGCAATCGGGGATCGTTCTGAGAAACGTCTTGACGGCCTGTGTGTTGCCTTTCGAGACTGCCCAGTCAAGTGCTTCTGGGAGTTCCCTTGATTGAGTACCCGCCATATATGCCGCGTGCGGCACTCCATTGCCCGGTTTCTGGGCCCCACAATGCGGACACGTCCTGACGAAAGTCGAGACAACGCCCATACATTCGTAGCATGTGTTTTGGTCCATTTTAGCCTCCTGGGGTTTCGTCCCGAGGATGATGCGGCGCTGCCGTTCACCCATCATCGGGCGTGATGAAGATCTAGTTGAAGCGGCTGTGCTCGTATTTGGAACGCCGGACATCACGGAACCTTCAATTCATTTGGACCCTGTACATCCGCTCCATTTAAAGGTGACCTGGTCCGCGGATGCTAGAAGCCAGACACGCATTCGCGCCTGCCGGTCCAAAATGCAATTAGAATGCCACGGAGTGCATGCACTTCGATTTTAAATATAAAGCTGGTAAAATTAAAGAGTTACAAGACTGGAGGTGACTGAGTGGGAGGTGCCCAGATATGAGCCATGATAATCAAATGTCCTGTTAAGGAACACACCTCGGAGTAGGCTCCGTGATGTCAATAGGTTAGCCCATGTCCGGGTGTCTCAAGGCTGGACGTCCGCATTTGGACGCCGCTGATGGGCCTAGCCTGGGGCTAAGCTTGTGTACCAGTTTCGGTCAGAGAGTTCTGACCGTTTATATAACGGTACAGTGATTGGTGCGCCATAATCTGAAACGAGGTTGGGAGGATGCTCGGGTACTGGCTGGCTTTCCCAATCTTCGGTTCCATGACTTGCGGCATACATGGAAAGCCAATGCCATGTCCGTGGACCGCGGTATCCGTATGGCCATCCTCGGACACGCCGGGTGGACTCACGAGGGTTATAGGACCCTGACCGATGCGCGATTATTGAAACCCATTGACAGCATTGACTTTTCTAAAGAAGGCCTATCTTATGGGTTGTAATTGGGCTCTTGGAACACGGACCTTAACCCCGCTCCTGGAGCGCTTCTCAAAAACGGGGGAAGGAGGGGGAGAATCATGGGCTAGAATTAGCTTCAAGTATTTCGTGAGGGCTTTTTTCCAGGCAGACCGGTAGTTAAGAATCGGAACGTCCTCAAGAAATGGGATCAAGGAACCCAGGTCTTGCTTAGGCAAATAAGCACGAGCACCCAACTCAATCGATTTTTTCATGGCGTCCGGAGTAAACGCGTGTGCAGTGATCACCACGACAGGGAACGCCGCGTTATTTGCGATCTCTAAAAGGTAGAAACCTCCAACTCCCATGATATCCAGAATGACGAAGTCGCACGTGTAGGAGAGCAGAGACTGCTGAGCTTGCCTACAGGTCGTGGCAGCATGCAAAGTAATGTTTGCAGCGTCCGAGAGTTCCTCCTCTATGATTTCCAGGACATCTTCCTCGTCTCCACCGCCAGGATCAGCTTGTCGTCCAGGATTTCCGAAGTGGGCACGATTATTTCTCTTCTTTCGCGGTGCGGTAAGTTTCTTATTCCCGATGTTTTCTTGCACATGATGATGTGAATCGCGGTCCACCGAAGTCGGGGACACCAAAATTTCGGTCTACGGCGTGAGAGCTCACCTCGTATTTTGATGTGTCATCCGACCAGTTCGTATCTGGTCGTGTGTAGAGTGTAGATCCTGAGTAGGAAGAAGTTTCGATCCCGAAAGCCTTATGCTTGCTTTTGCAAGATTTTGATTTTGTCGTTTGTGTTCTCCATTGAGCCTTAAGAAATCGGATATCCATAGTAAGCCAGGATTCCTGATCTGTTGGTTCTCCGGATATTGGCGAAATCCTTTAGCATTCGGACACCTGATTCTTCAGTTTGCTCAACTATTCCACGGTACTCGTTTGGGTCTAACTGAGTCCATGATGCCGTCACCTTCTACTTTACCTCCTGGAGTATCTCTGTTTGAAAAATCTGCTGGGCCTCGCTGATAGAATTGGCGTGGAAAACCTGGTCGTCTATAAGGAGGTTGGCCCCCTCAGTGCACTGATCCATGCAGAGAGCTCCTTTAAGCTCCACATTTCCTTCGAGACCGGCTTCAGCCATCGCTTCTTTAAAATAGTTTATTATCTCATGGGACGATTTGAGATGGCAGGCGCTCCCCACGCAAACGGTGATCACTCGCATTGGCCCGAACTCCTTTCGTGAATAGACCGGACGGTTCCGGCTGGTTGTGCCGCGAGCGGCTACTTTCGGTCCTGGATGATTACGGTGGCACGCATTGAGAACTGGTCTTCACGTCACAATGGCACGAGCCGCCCCCAAGGGCCCACGAGCAGGTGCTTCTCTACATGTACTTTCTGCATGGCACATGTGGTCATTGTCATTCAAATCCCGGGGATAGGCTAAACAGTCATCGATTTGCACCTTTACAGTGGCTATAAAAGGTAGCCAAACTAAACACCGTGTAAGGCTTCCCGCCTGCACGGCTAAAGCCTTCCTCAGCAACGACTTTGACAATCTGGACCCATGTTTTGCGCTGATTTTTCAGTGTATCAACCCTCGACAGGACCTTAACATTCTCCCGAGACAATCCCGGCATTTCGATGATCTTATTTTTCATGTTGCTGAAATCTATCCTCACTTTTCTTCGCTCTGGTTTGCCCGCGCGGGGATTACAGTTCCGAAGACGCGAACAATGAACGAAATCTTGTATCATGCAATTCGCTTTGAAAGCTGGCCTTTTGAGTTTGCTGCTTTTCCACATTTCTGTTTCAAAAGCTCGACCACATCAGTGTGGTGCCGAGAGAGCGCCCATACAGAGGCTGTCCACCCATTCCTGTCATGAGCCAGCGGGTTAGCTCCAGCATTCAATAGCTCGTTTACGACTTCTGCACGTCCGCGATAGGCTCCCATGATCAACGCTGTCGCCCCATATTGATCCGCTGCCTCCAAGTCAACGGCTGCAGAGAGGAGAGATCTCACCACATCGATATGGCCCGCGCGCGCTGCCCTCATAAGGCTGGTTAAACCGTAGTCGTCTTGGGCGTTGACATCTGCGCCTCGATAGAGAAGCTGCAACACAACCTCGTTGGCTCCGAAGCGGCAGGCTTTCATCAGTGCTGAAGCACCGTAAACGTCAGTGACATTAGGATCTGCTCCCCGGTCCAGCAACAGCTTCACGATGTCCACGAAACCCATAACAGAGGCCCATATCAAGGGTGTCAAGCCGAAATGGTCTTTGTTTTCCACGTCTGCTCCGGCCGTTAAAAGCCCTCTTAGCGCCGAGATATCGCCTTCCTTTGCGGCTTCCAATAATTTGCTGTCCATGTATGATCAACCTCGTAGTTGGAATTGTGCCCCAGTCAACACATGCTGCCAACCAGGAAACTCTTAGCTCGTCTTGCCGCGGCTTGGGAATAGAACAATAACCTCTATCCGCTATAGTGACCCTGTAACCGCGATGTCTGCTCAAGCTTTGTTTCCGTTAAGAAGCGATATAAGCGTGAGAGAGCAGCTAGCTACAGATATTGTCTCGTGCACAGCGTCAAGCTTGTCACGTAATAAGCTTAACTACCCGGAGTTTGACATGAACGTCCCCATTTGTGATTGAATCTTTGCCAGCAATACATTTTGGGCTTTAACGCTCTTTACCAGTTGGTTGATGGCGCCCACCATTTGCTTGATTTCATCAGTTATAGGCAGCATTCCCTTCCAGTGCCCCTTTGGTTTTCCTTGCTACCCAGCAAATACATGATGCGTAATTCCCGTTAATCCTTGCAAGAACACGAACCGCCTTTCTGAAGCCAGTTCCACTACTCAAGTCGAGCAGACTGATCTGTAAATTGCTCAACCCGCAGCAACCATGCCCTCCTCAACACCGACGCAGCTCGCCATCTTCCTAAGCTTCTTGGGAACGCCTAGAATCCGCTTCAGCCTGGAAGGCTGAAAGGCACAGCGGTGCTTGCGCAGATTTTTCGTCATAACCAGGAGAGCCCTAAATTTGCCCTGGCTAGCCCTGACATAGCGCTTCAAGGTTTGTACGTTACGAAAACCCAATTCTCTTAGAACATGGGCGAAACTTCCCTCTAAGTCGGCAACGCAATCGGCAACGACTTGTTCGATTCCGCAACATATGGCCACCTCTATACCATCGTGGATCAACCATGTTCCCACATTGAACCAATGGTAGGCAGGATGCACAGTTACGGTAAGATGCGCCAACTGTCGGTTGAAGCCGGCCGGCGCAAAACTCAGTATCAGGCAGCCTATTATCTCACCGTTGTCCTCTCTCACGGCCACTATGGGCAGGTCTGGGCCGTAATCTAAATTCTCAATCCATTGGTCAAAGATGCCTGGATCTGTCAGGTCTTTTCTGAGGAACCACTCCTCCCTTGGCCGTTCCATGGCGAAAAAACTCTTCAAAGCCCGTGTGTCATCACGTACGAGGGGACGGAGCACCACTGAAAGTCCGTCCCCGGCCACCATTGACTTCGGATAGTTCATCTTCATGGCAACAACCTCTGAGATGATCGGTG
>JBKQMK010000384.1:0-2726 GCA_052146735.1 Desulfomonilaceae bacterium
TTTTCAAAGTAATCAGATTCCATGCGTATCCGCCAGGATCAGCCACGAAGGCTTCTATTCTCCATCGGTATTCTCTCGGCTCTTGCACAATATTGTAACAGGCCTTTTTCATGCCTGCCATAGCATCGGCCCGTTGGCGATCTCGAAATAACGGTACATTATAACCGAGCCAATGGAAAGGCTGAAGCCACATGAACAAGCCATCTCCAATCCACGATAAGTTACCCTGGCTCCTCCTTTTGTCCGTCGTTTTACCAACTGCTCCACCGAGCGCTTGACCTGTTCGCCTCCGCCCCACAAGACGCGGGGAAAGGTTTTTTCGGTAGAGCGTTCGTCTGGCTGTAGCTTACCTGTTCGACTCATTTGCTTTATCACGTATAGTCTTTTCCAGGTCTTCGGGCCGGCAATCTGCTCCGTACAAGCGCGCCTTGCGGCAATGTTCCAGGGCTTCGCCGTAGGAAGCTTGAAAAAACCGAATCTTGGCTAAGGCCAGATGCGGCTCTCCGAACCTGGGATTCTTGTCAATGGCTTTTCCAAAATATTGCGCGGCATCGTCTAACCGCCCTTGTTTCATCATAATAATGCCTAAATTGTTGTAAGCCTGATAAAGATTTTCATCGATGGCAACGGCTCTTCTATAATGGGAGACTGCTTCCCCGTATCGTCCTCTGTCGTCAAGGTAGTGAGCGTAGTTGTAGTGCGCGGTGCCACTTGTCGGGTTGTTGGCTATCACGTCCTTCCACAGGGTCTCGCCGTTATCCCAGATCGGGACAAGTGAAATAGAAACCATGCTCAGCACAAAAACAGACGTTATCGTGAAGATTGCCTTCCCATAAAGGGCCTTCTGGTCGGGCCACCGGTTGGCGATGCTGCTCGCTCCAACGGCTATCACCAACGACGCACCGATAAGAGCCAGGTACTGGTAGTGATCTGCCACATAAAGCTCATTCATCCCGGCGAATGGCACTATGCCTGACGACGGCATCAAATTCAAAATGTAAAAACTCACGCCCCACAGAATGCTCCAGATTGGAACAAGGCGATGCAAGGCCAACAAAAGTATACCAAGGATGGCGAAAACTATCGCGGGAACCCACAACAGAATGGGTGCTACGTCAGTCCCGAGCGGAGGATAGATCAGGGTTAGGCCGGAAGGGAAAAAGAACTTCCCCAGGAGAAAGCAGGTTTTGAACGGGAAAAGCAGAATTCTATCCCATAGCGGCGGTGCATGCGCTACGGTGCCTTCCGTGGTGGTTACCAGCACTGTCCATAAAATGCCGAGTGCCAGAATCGGTGCGGCCCTCCACAGTGACCGCATAGTCAGTCTCTTATCGAACAGCAACAGGTCCGTTATGATCATGCATGGTCCGAAAACAACTGCCGATGGTTTGGAAAGGAGGCTCAGGCAATAGGCCGCCAAAGTTCCCCAATAGAAGCGCTTTTCTTCCGTCTGCCTATATCTGCAATAACAGAGAAGACCTGTCAGGTACGCAAGCCCCGCCAGCAAATTCTTGCGTTCTGCAATCCATGCCACCGTGCTCACCTGCAACGGGTGGATGGCAAAGATCGAGGCCACCGTGAACGAAATCCAGGGGCTAAAACCCAGACACCTTATGAGCCATAGCACGGCGAGGGAGTTGAGAAGGTGCAGCACCAGGTTGGTGGTCTTGAGCACCGCATCGGTCCCTCCCAGGGCTGTCCCCAGCCAGAGATCCATCATGATACTGGCGGCGGTCACAGGGGCATAATAGCCTGTTTGCCTTGAGCCGGCCTCGCCCCACGTCAAGTCCCAGGTAAGTATTCGCTTCAATGTTGCCAAACCGGGCTGCTCTACCGCTCCTACCCATATCATCTCGTCATAGTTTCCAATTTCCTGGAAGGGAATCCTATGATAGACAACCACACCAATTATCACGATTGCCAAGGCGGCAATCAGGGTCAGTCTTGGGGAGGACAAGGAGTTTCGCTGTTGGTGATCCATGGGAACATACGGCCCGCCCGGATTTCTTTGATAGGAATCTATCACGTTAAAACCACTACCTATGAGCCCTTGAGTTTCGTGATGGGGAATCCTTGACCACGACATCTAATACGAATGTGCTTTCAAACAGATGCCTTACGGGGGAGACCTACTTTGTCATTGCGAGGAGCGAAACGACGAAGCAATCTCATTGGTGGGACTGGCATCTGGAACTGTTTCAAAATGGTGTCCGGAGATATTCTTGGCGTAGGGGCGCCGCTCGCCCCGCCCTCATTTCGGTCGGTTCGCAAACAGCCCCTAGAAGACGCTCATCATTTCCCAGCCGAATTTCTGGTTTCGAGACAGTCCCATCTTGCTTGTCTCTTTCAGGCAGGCGACACACCTGCCCCATCATTTCTTGCCCGGGATTGTCACCCGTTTGCAGACGCATTGGTATCGGCCGCACGTGTCAACTATCTTTCACGCATCCTTTTCAACGTTTCTTCCGCACAGGGCGACCCCAATTTACCACTTTCGAAGCAGAATCGGCCAGCGCCCGCGTAATCGTGAAGGTCGATCAGGGCATTGGCAATGTTATCTGCGACTCCCGGAAAACCCGGCTGGATTTTGTATGCCACGCGAAACTCCTCCAGTGCTCGGCCGTATTCACCCTTTTGCGCGTAAGCAGCCCCCAGCACATTATAAGCGTCTGCCCGCGCGGCAAGACCCACCGCCGTCTTGAGCATAGGGATTGCCTCGTCGGGAA
>JBKQMK010000385.1:0-7590 GCA_052146735.1 Desulfomonilaceae bacterium
CCACGCTGGGCGACAAAGGGGTCAACATCTCACATTTTCAGTTTGCCCGCCAAGAACAAGGGGGACCCGCGCTTCTGTTCCTCAACACTGACTCCAAGGCTGGGGACGACGCTTTGGCCGCCCTCAAAGCCCTTGACAATGTTGTTTCAGCGCGGCGTTTGACCATATAAGCGCTCAGATTCGCGAGTATGGTATCATTTGCTCAGTAGGACCGGCATCTTGCCGGTCCGTGGTAACACCGAATGACCGGCAAGATGCCGGTCCTACTGAGTGTTGCAACAGCAGAGGAGGTCACGTATTTGTGCGGTCTCCAATGGGTACCAGCGAGAAAACGTCATCCAACTTGCGAAACAGAGTACCAACGGAGAATTAGGTCTCGAAGAGGACCGGTGGGAGCTGGAAGGGCGCTTCGCGAACCGCCATTGCAGCGGTCCCATCCATACGAAGAAATAATCTGCCCTGACCCGGCCTAATCTGGATGCCGATTCATGCTGAACATAAAAGATTTGTCTCGCCCTGAGCTTCCTAAGCAGGACAATTACGAGCAAGCCCTGAAAATCGGGCTGGAGATCTTCGGGCGAAAAGATCCAGGTAGGGTCGCGGTCAAGGCAGGGGCCCTTTTCCAGGGTCGGTCAGTTATTGTTTCGCACCTGGATAGAGATGTCGTCTTGAATGTGGATACCCAGCGCTTCTCTATCAAGGGAATTGATGAAGAGGCCCCCATCTGGCTGGCTATACTCACCCTACATTACCTGAACAATGCCGACGGCAGGCAACCCACGGGCCGATTGAAACACTTCCGCGAATTCAAGGACGGCCATTTCTACGAGCCGGCTTTCAACCGTAGGACAAAGGAAATCCTTGTCCAGGTCTTCGGCAAAGATCCTGCTCCCATGATCGCCGCTGCAGTAAAACTGAAGGGGAAAGTCCTTGAGACCGGGGACGCGGCTGTGGAACTCCCCTACTTCCCTTGCCTTCCCATCACGTGCATCCTCTGGAAAGGAGATGATGAGTTTCCTCCGGAGGCCACTGTCCTGTTCGATGAGACCGCGGATCTGTTCTTCAGCGCGGAAGACATGGCAGTGGCAGGACAAATGGCTGTGCTGGAATTGTTGAAAGCCGGTCGTTGACAAACTTCCTTCGAGGCGCGGGAGTGAGCAAGTTTAGACCAGGCGACGTGCAAAATGTAACCCGGTAAGAGGATCGACATGAAAATAGCGATATCCGGAAAAGGAGGAGTAGGCAAGACAACGCTGAGTAGTCTGTTGGCTCGCTACTGGGCGCGGCAAGGCTACAGAGTCCTGGCAGTGGATGCGGACCCGGACGCCAACCTGGGTTCCGCCCTTGGCATAGACACCACCGACCTCGTACCCGTGGCCAAAATGGAGAAGCTCATTTACGAACGAACCGGCGTCCAGCCGGGGACGGTAGGGGGCTTCTTCAAGATGAATCCTCACGTGGATGACCTCCCCGAATCCTTGGGCCGGGAAAAGGACGGGGTTCGCCTGCTCGTCATGGGTACCGTCAAGAAAGGCGGAGGGGGCTGCATCTGTCCGGAGAGCGTCCTTCTGAAGGCCCTGATGAGCCATCTGGTTCTGTATCAGAAGGATCGGGTGATAATGGACATGGAAGCAGGGATCGAGCACTTGGGTCGAGGCACGGCACAAGGGATGGACCGGCTGGTGATAGTGGTGGAGCCCGGCCGTAGAAGCATTGAGACTGCGGTTAAGGTGCAGCAGCTTACCCAGGACATCGGCCTATATAAGGTTTCGGCGGTGGGGAGCAAAGTCCGAAGTGCTCAGCAGGAAGACTTTCTGCACAGCAACTTGGACGGCATCCCCCTAATAGGGATTCTTCCCTACTCGGAGGAAATAGCCACAGCAGACCTGGAGAACCGCCCCCCATCGTTGGACGATCCAGTGATACTCAAGGCCATCGAAAAGATTGCGGCAGCACTGGAGCCTGAGGCAAATTAGAGCTATTTGGTGAGATCTCGGGGAGACTAATTGTAATGACCCCGCTTTGCTTGCAAGGACTTCCGCTGGATGGGTCGGAGTGTCCAGCATTGACACAATCTGCATTCCTAATCAGGCCAAAGGCCACGGGACTGATTTAAGTCGTTAGTATAAAGGAGGAAGACTGCATGTCGGCCAAAATTATCAGTGGAAATGAGGTATCCCAGCAACTCAAAGACGAGATGAAAGAAGAGGTCCTCAAACTGAAGGCACAGGGATTGGAACCCTCCTTGGCGGTTATTCTCGTGGGTGAAGACCCCGCCTCCAAGGTGTACGTCGCCAACAAGAAGAAGGCGTGCGAGTATATCGGGATCAAATCGCTTGAATCCAGACTGCCCGCGGAAGCCACCATGGCGCAGCTCCTGGATGTTGTCGACGGCTACAACAAAGACAAATCCGTACACGGCATACTGTGCCAACTCCCGCTTCCCAAGGGCAGGGGCTTCGAGGAAACAAAAATTTTGCGCTCGATCCTGCCGGAAAAAGACGTAGATTGCTTTCACCCCTATAACGTAGGCCTGATCAGCATTGGTGAGGTGCGTTTCCTGCCGTGCACACCGGCTGGCGTGCTTGAGCTTATTGACCGCGGCGGCTTCCAAACCGCGGGAGCGGACGTTGTCATCCTGGGTCGCAGCAACATTGTGGGCCGTCCCCTCTCTAACATGCTCGATCAAAGAGACAGGAACGCCACGGTAACCATGTGTCACACCAAGACGAAGGACCTAAAAGAACGATGCCGTAATGCTGACATCGTCATCGCTGCCATCGGCGTACCGGAGTTCTGCAAAGGTGACATGGTGAAAGAGGGAGCGGTCGTGATCGATGTAGGAATCAATCGCGTAGATGCTCCCGGAACTGAAAGAGGCTGGAAGCTGGTGGGGGACGTGGCCTTTGAAGAGGTCAAGGAAAAGGCCGCTGCTATTACCCCGGTCCCGGGCGGCGTGGGCCCCATGACAATCGCTATGCTCATGAAGAATACGCTGACCGCGGCCAAGGAAACTATGAAGTAAAGCTTGAGCCCCAGCAGAAGATCAAATTCCCCGCGGGACTGTTGAAACATAAGCGGCCTGTGAACCACTCTGCACTTAAATGGCCCCTGGATTTTCCGGGGGTCATTTAGCTGCTGGAGCTACGGTTCCGAACGAGCACCCTACCTGCTTTGCCCGCTTTTCTCCGGTCATGCAAAGACCGCAGCTCCACGTTGTAATGTGGTCACCACAGGCCCATGCTTTGACATTTCCGTCGAAGACAGCATCTTGCTCAGAGCGTTCGGCAGCACAAAGCCCGGAGCCGTATCCCCTTCTTTTGGGCATGAATCAGTAATGCCGGACTGAGCAAGGTCTTGAGTGGCTCGGTCTGTTACCGAGAGCTTGTCGGGTGGGGACATGCTGGCTGGAGATTGCCCGACCTGTTGTGAGGTCTTTGGTCAGAGATATGGGTCCGTCCTTTCCTTTTTCCCTGTGGCGGTCTTGTTCATTGCTTTCAGAATCTTTTTCGGAATCCCCGATTCACACGGCACGCTTGTCTGGCAGAGCCCGCAGCCATAGCCCTCAAATCCATAATTCTCTTTGACAAACTTGGCACAGGTCATTCCGGCGTGAATCCAGCACTTGTCTTTGTTGTGCCCTTCTTTGGTGATGGCTCCAGCCGGACACCGCTTGCGGCATCCAGTGCATGAACCATCGTAGAAAAACAGGCAGTAAGCGTGGTGATCATCATAGGGCCTCTGGGTAATTGGCGCCTCCAAATTTGCGACTATCGAACCAACGCGATGAGCCTTTCCTTTAGCGGTGATCAGGCCATCAGAAAGGCCGAACGTTCCCAGGCCAGCTGCGTACGCCGCATGCCGTTCTGACCATTTCGACGTGAATCCGTGTTTCGGAGACCTCTCCAGGTTCCATTGAGCAGAAAGGACCGGGGCAACAGCCTTTATACCAACATGACCGAGTTCTTCGACAATGTGCCGCCGGAGATGATTGTTAAATTCCTCACCCGGAAAGCGGGCATGAACCCAGCGCCTGGATGGATAAAGAGTCTCCTTTCGGTTATCCGCCTTTGTGGCCTCGCGGTGGGGGAGAATCCAACTGATCACCGTGAGATTGTCGGCACTGACATCCACATCAGGAAATGTAAGGCGAAAGATTTCGAGCGGCGTCCAGTGAAATGACGCTACCACATCCTTGTATGCCTCATAGAGCGGATCAGCCCCCGCGGAATAACCGACCAGAACCTCGTCCCAAGCCCTTTCATCAGGTTCCATCTTTAGCGAGTTTTGGGGCGAGTCATTGACGTACCCGGTAATAATCGCATTTAACCAGATTCGTATGTCCGTAGTCATAAGAGACTCCTGTTCACTTTCCGACAAGAGACACCATGTTCCCCGTGGGACAGGCGTCTAGCTTGCTTCTTTCGGGTAGGGGGTCGCCTGCCCCGCCATTTCTTGTCCAGGATTGTCACTGATTCAACACGAATTGCAATAAAGGGTTTAATCCACGACTATCTTTGTTCCCCTGCTTGCGGCCCGCTTGAAGTACCAGTCCATGAGGTGATCGGGAGGGGCTTCGTGGACAGCCTCGGGCTTGCGCTCCAACGTGATAGAATCCGTGGCGCACGTTGGGACACAAACCCCGCATCCTATGCAGCGATCCTGCTGGACTTCGTATCCGTCGTCTGTTTCGGCAATTGCCTTTACAGGGCATCGTTCGTCCGCGCACACGCCGCAGGAAGCACAGGTCTCCTGATTTATGGCGGCGTGATAGTTGCTCTTGGTCATAAGATGCGGTGCGTTATAGAGCCTCATTCCTCTAAGGACGCCGCAGCAGCAAGAACAGCAGTTGCAGACAAACATCTGGCCATTCTGCACATTGAACGTTAAGTGCACTAGCCCTTCTTCATCGCATTGCTTGACGACTTCGATAGCTTTCTCCTTAGAAATGGCTTTGCCCAACGGATATTTGTCGAACGCTCCCTCATGATCGGAAAAGGCCATGCATACCTCCATCGGATGCTTGCACGGCTCACCCAGGAGCCCTCTCTCCTTCTTGCAGATACAGTCCATGAGTTGAAATGACTTAGCCTTCTCAAGAGTGCTCCGGAGGTCCTCGTATGGCCGCACCTGGTGCTGGGCGTCTATCTGGATGTTGACCGGAACCACTCTCATGAAAGCCGGAGAGTATTGTCCGAAGGTTCCCCCCATAAGTGAAGGCTGGTATTCTTCCGCCAATTCGGCGAGTTCCTTGTCCAATCTGCGTAGCTGAAACTCCCAAATCCCAAACACAAAAGGAAAGAAAAGGTAAACCTGTTGATCATTCATTCTGGTTGACCCGATCTGCCCTTTTTTCACCATCGCGTCCAGCAGGGCGTCCATTTCGTCAATCGGCTTACCCAGACGCTCCGCAATTTGGGCGGCCGTTTCGGGGATGGGCCTTATCTTCAGCGCCAACTCGGCGTCTTCCGGGGTGAAAATCTTTTGAAGGATTTTCAGTTCTACCCCGCTCTCCGTGGAAGGGAAACCATTGGGCAATCCGTCCAATTTCTTCGCCAATCTCTTGTAAACGTCTGTCATTACGGTTCCTTTCGTATAGGAAGTACATGGAAGAGAGTTGATGAGATGCTGCCCGATGTTCCCTGGGCGCAGATCAGTCTTTGTCGATTTTGAACGTGTCGAAAAGGATGTTGGTTCCCACCATCCTCGCACCATGAGCCACGGCATCTACTATATCCACCTCGCTCCACCCAAGGGATCCAAGACGGTCAACGTCTTCGGCAGCTACCGAGTGGGGATTGTCGCATGCCTTCAAGACGAACAGCAGGAGAGCTTTTTGTTTTTCATCCAGTGGAGCCTGTGTCGGATCTGCCTGCATCGCGCCTACCTGTTCCTTGGTGAAGCCCGCTTTTAAGAGAAGTCCTGAGTTGAGATTCTGGCAATATGGCGAATGACATGCCTTGGAGACCAACATGCGTGTCATGGCAAGAAACGGGGTGCTCAACGTGGCGTGTCCCATGTAGTGCCCGATAAGTTGTAGTTGATTCTCCAGAAGAGCGGGGCTGACTCCGAGCAGTCGCACGTTGTTGGGAACCATTCCGAACATCTGCTCAACTTCCGCGTAGAGTTCTGCAAGCTGTCCTTCAGCCTTTTCGGGTGGGGTTGTCTTAACAAGCGCCATGATGACTCCTCCTTGTTGTTATGGTTGCCGCACGTGGCGACTTCATTCCGCAAAATCTCTGCGGATACTGACTTGGTAACGTGTTCCTAGTAGACTGGTCTATTTCGCTTTGCTCGAAAAAATCACCGCTTTAGCAGACGGTCGAAAACCATCTTTTCAAAAAGCAAAAGCGGTTCGGTGTTTCCTTCAGCCTTCATCCGGAGCAAAGCACCCTCCCAGCTATTGAGGATGAAATCCGCTGTCTCATCCGGGTCCATAGGAAGTTCAACTTCATCGCGGGTCCGTGCCTGTTCCAGGCATTCAGAGATCGCACCCTTAATCCTTCTGAAAACCTCTCTGAGCTTTGCCTGAAATTCGTCACTCAGGATGCCCATTTCTTGCGTCAGATTTCCGATCGGACATCCACTCCGCCCTTCCTCCTGATTGCAGAGGAGGCGACGCCCCTCGAAGAATGCTTTGAGTCTTTGCAGAGGCGGGCTCTCGGGGCTCGTCAAGGATGATGCGCTCAGAGCGGGTAAGTTTTGGGCATAGTAGTCAATCAGGGCGAGCCCCAGGTCGTCCTTGCTCTTGAAATAGAAGTAGAAAGAGCCCTTCGGAACGCCGGCACTTTGAAGAATCTCTTGAATGCCGGTGTTGTTGAACCCTTTTCTGCGCATTATCTGCGCGGAGTGGGCGAGTATTTTATCTTTAGTGTTTTCCTTGCTCATGGTCGTGTGATCCCGCGTCGACCTTTTCATAGTAGACCGGTCGTCGGGTGACGTCAAGTCTTTTTGAGCGACCATCGCAATCCCGCAGTTAAGGCCGGCAAAAGGTCGTCATTGCGAGCAGAGCGAAGCAATCTTTTCTTTTGAGCGCTTAGTACTCCCCTTTCATAAATTCGGTCACGCATCCGCCGAAGGCTCGAATGACGACCAGGCGGCAGCTTTGTAGGGGCAGGGCTTGCCCTGTCCGCAGAGGGCGCGGCAAGGAGGCTGTCTCAAAAGTCGGCATAGACCTCAAATCGTGCCACGATTGGGGCTGATACGTACTTCACTCCCCTCACCCCAACCCTCTCCCGGAGGGAGAGGGAGTAAAGCTGGAGCGGTTTTAGCTTCCCTCGCCCTCTGGGAGAGGGACCGAGGGTGAGGGAATTCGTGCTACGATTTTGGTCGTCCGAAGAGTTTTGAGACACTCTCCAAGCGGCGCCCCTGCATTCAGTACGCCGCCCGGCGGCGTATCCTCATACCCCATTTCCGCGACCGTGTTTATGAAATGGTGTAATTAGATTGCTTTCCCGCGAAACGCGGGATTTCACGCCTCGCGATGACGCATGGACCCATGATTTCCCCTGGTAACTGAAAGTTTGCCGTCCAGCGCTGAATATCCTTGACTAAATCCCGTTCCGCGTGCATTGATAGGCTACTGTTTTT
>JBKQMK010000386.1:0-5129 GCA_052146735.1 Desulfomonilaceae bacterium
GAGACACCTATTTGTCGTGGGAAGATTTTAGCCGCTTGCTGGATCACTCATGGTGGATACGGGACATTCTCGTGATGATGTACTACACCGGCATGAGGTTTGGCGAGGTGGTCAATCTCAGATGGGAAATGTATAAGCCCGAGCGCCGAATGTTGGTGCTGCCCGCGGCCGTGACTAAAGAGGGCAAGAGCGATAAGAAGACCAAGCTGAGGCCCAAAAGGGTCCCGTTGAGGAAAGAACCATTTCAGCTTTTGGAATCGCTCCGCAGCGGTGATGATGGGAAAGTGGTTCACGCCATGGGTCTGATCTTCACCTATGGGGGACGATACAAGGACCACTGCGGGACCTACCAGGGCAAGCCCATTGATCGGTACATGGTTCGGAAAGCATGGGACAAAGCTATAGAGGCCACTGGGCTGCGGGGTCTCCAGAGACGAGATCTTAGGCACACCTGGAAGACCAACGCACAGCGTTCCGGTATCGATCCAGCAATAAGAAACCTCATAGTGGGTCACTCGGGCGAGCGTTCCGTGCAAGACCGTTATATACGGGTATCTGACCAGGTGCTTTTGGACGCGGTGGATTCAATGTCCTTTGACCACGGCTGGACTGAACTCGATATCGCCGAGGAGGGATAAGTGATGGTCGCTCGAAAAAAGTCACGGGAAAGTCACGGGAAATCTGGTGTACAAAGAAAATCAGGACGCTGCCCGTGTAAAGCTAACGTCCTGAGTTCCCTAGTCCTTTAGTGGTAGGCGGGAGAGGATTTGAACCTCCGACCCCTGCCGTGTGAATCCAGCGTACCATTCACTATTCAAGCGGTCACGTAGCAATTCCCCTGAAAAATCAAGACCCATTGAACCCCATTAGACCTTATGAGTCCTTATCAGGATTCAAAAAGGTACGGAAAAAAGACGGAAAGATTTTCGGTCATCATGGAGCAAACTGCCTCTGCCCACAAAACTTACTAATTCTCTCCACTTCTTTCGCAAGTCCTTCTTTCCGCCTCTCCCCAACTTTCGCTTCCGATGGACACCATTTGGACACCAGGAATGGGTCGTGCAACGAGCTCTCGGATAATTTTCTCTGGACGTTCCTCTCCGTGTCCCCGTAAATCAAAAGTGGGTCAATTTGTCATATTAAATAATGCAAATGCGGAAAGACCTTCAGGCGTGTTCTGCCGTATTGTGTAGGATGTCATGCGAATTGCGAGAACTACGGGATACTTGATTATTGGGCCCCAGATTTCAATTCACCTTATTCCTGTGCTAGTTGACTTTGAGCAGCGAAAGGAGGACTGACAACAGCGCAAAGCAGATACAAGATCATTGCGAAAATGTAAAGAGAACCAAATCCGAAGTACATGGAGTTATACTCAAGAAGCCCGCCGCACGTCGCTCCTAGCAAATTGGCCGCCATTACTCCCGAGACTTGTCCGCTGCGATTCAGTAAGCTCGAGAACACGAGGCCGGAAAACAATATTGGCGATGTCAGGACAGCGATTGCCGCAATGCGTCCCCACAAATTGGGAGTGAACCCACCAATTGACGCTACATAGTAGCCCAATGCCAGACTCAGCAGCAGCAAACAGTAAGGGATTGCTAATCGAGAAATGCCGAACCGAGAAACAAAGCTGTTTGCCAAGAATGCCATTACCAATATGCCGGCTATGGCGATTCCTATCACATGCCAAGTATTTCCAAAGGTCAGCCCGAGTTCGGTGATCGCTTTTGTTTCGATAAGCAGAAATGCAGCCCCCAACAAGAAATAGACCATGTTGTCGATATACAAGCGCAACCCTGTCCGCAGCAGGATACGGTTCGCTAGCAGCGTAAGGAGCACTGCGATTGCCGCCATTGGAAAATACGACCAGGGATAGACCCTCCTTGGCATATAAAGGAATGGCCAGTCGTCCGTTGGGACATCCGCCCGAAGCGACTCATCCGCATATACGGGGGTGAGATCCTCATATCCCAACTCCTTCAGAAGCTTTGTTGTAACAGCGGGCGTGTGGTCTCTTCCCTGGACGTAAGTGACTGTGCTACCTCTACCAAGAACCAGCGGTCCGCGACCGTCGAAAGCTTTCTGCATCATCAAGTACAGCTTATGGCCGAAATCAGCCCCAGTGATCGCAAAAGTCAGCCAAAGAGTGCCGTTCTCGTTAAGCAACTTGCGAGCTTCCGCCAAACCCTCCACTGTGTAGACGAATGAATCGAGTCTGACACTCGACGCCTGACTTAGCAGGCCATGAGAGTCAAGAAAGCCGTAAATCAACATGTCGTATCTCTTGTCGGTGGTACGAATATAGGTTCGGGCATCATTGACAATCATCTTCACATTGCCTTTGGCATAAGGCTTCTCTGGGTGGTATTCCCTTCCCAAGTCCATTATCACCGGATCTATCTCGATCGCATCCACTTGGACAGCTCCCATGCGGAGGGCCGCAGCAACATCATTCCCCGTCCCGGCCCCAAAAATGGCAACCCGTTTCGGTTTCTCGTGAACCAGAAACGGTAACTCGTAGTGATTGGCCAGATCTCGTAAAGTCGCATCGTTATTGCGGTTTGCGTTTTCCGTGGACAAATCCGATACTGTCTGAAAATACAAACCAGCACTACAGATCTCCAACAACCCGTGGGGGCCTTTGGTACACTCGATCAACTGATAGGGAGAATAGATCTCATGAACCATTGGCGACCATTGATATGAGAGCACCAGCACTCCAAGGGTGGAGCAAACGACTCCCATCACCAGAAGTGCTCGAGCAAAGAGCTGGTATATGAGTATCAAGCCGAAAGCGAGAGCAAACCACGCCACAGGAGGCAACCAGAGATAACTGGTAAATAGTATTAAGCCAACCCCGAGAAGGCTTCCCAAGAGGTTCAGGCCATAAGCTTTGAGCTTGGATCGGCGCTCCATCAGTCTCCCGCATAGCTGTCCAACCGGCACGAGCGTAAGGCTGGTCATGAGGAAGACTACGGCCAAGAAAAAATAGGTTGAGATGAAGAAGAGGAGGTGCCGCGGCGTAGTGTTGATGCCCACGTGAAGCTGTTCGGTAAACGGTGTAAACAGGCGAATAAACACATTGTAATCTTGAGGCATCCCGAAACGCATGTAGAGGTAGAGAAGCATCTGCCACACAAGGAGAGGGAGCACCAAGGGCAGGCAAACAGCTCTTTGGGAGTACATCGCATAGCCTAGGCCTAGTCCAGAGAAACACGCAATCAACGTAAAATTCTTATAGAAGGCAAAAAAAGGAAAGACGCCTGCCAACCACCTGATTATTGCAAGTTCCAGGAAAAGACTCAGCGCGGCTGCCAGCACGAGCGCTCCGTCGAGATACCGATCGGGCAGAGCGTCAATGTAGCGGGCTTGCTCCATAAATAACTGATTTAATTTCCCACTCAGCCGCCTATACAACAAAAATGCCAAGGAACTGAAAATCGTTGCCACCCCGAGGAGCGCAACCACAGTCATTGTGATTGAATCAAAGGCTTCGAAAGGAGCTTCTCTGAACTTTCTCCATAATGTGGCCGACGCAACCAATATCGGCAGTGTGCTGCTGACCATAACGGCCACAGTGACCATCCTCAAATAGTGCGACGTCATGCCATACCTCAGAACATCTTTACTCATTCACAGTGCATTCATCCGGAATTATGCGGCGGGCTTGCCAGTTCGAAGTTCTTTGAGCCGTTGACCACTCCAAGGAGAGTTCCTCTGGCCCCGTAAGCGCCCCTGTGTGGTTCCCCACAATGCCCAAGGGAGACAAATCCGTGGTCATGTTGGCGGAAAAGTCTGTTTGGTGCTGATTGTGAATGTACATCACCGCAGTTCCCCCAGTCAATCAGAATATTTGATTTCCTTGCCTGCAAAAGCAATCTTTTTCTGGCCTAATATCCTGCGCGGACAGATTGACCTTCCCCTTACCTATTTCAGAAAATCACTCAGAATTGATTATACGACACCTGGGAGGGCGCAGTGGAGTCTATTCTTTGTGGTTTCCGGCGAGCCCATTCCCGTTTCGCCCCCAAAAATTCCCCTCCTGATGGACACCAAAAGACACGACGACAAAGGGAGACCAGCATTGTCCATAACCCGATCCCAAAGAAGTCCGCCAGGAGGGGGCTTGGTCTTCAATCGTCAACTGGGAACAATGTGGCGACGCTGACATCTAAACTAATTTGCTCTTAAAAGCATCCGTCATAAGAGACTGGCGCTCCTGGATAAATTGCAAGAAATTCTTAATAGAAAGATCCACGTCAGGAATGTAGTGCTTTTTCATGTAATCTTTTCGGTCAGATTTACCGGGATAGGTCTCAAATAACCATGTCTTAAAGTCCTTCCCTGCTTTCTCCTGATTTGGAATTCCCTCAAGGAGTTGCAAGTTTGCCAAGTAATTATATTCCCGCAAATAATCGTCTATTTGATCCGGATCTATACCCAGTTTGCTGAGTCTTTTGCTTGTAAAGAATCTCTTGGGGAAGATATGATCTTGATGAAACTTGTTTCTAAAATCCAGTGTGGGATACAAAGAGGCGAGTGTTGAATATGTGTACCCTTGGCCATAGTAATAATAGAAAAGACCGTCTATGTCATCATCGGTAAAAACGATGGATTTCGTAGTCGTTTTCAGTTTGCCAATAATTTCGTTCAAGGGCCGTTTTCTGCGGACACGTTGCAGCCGATCCCCCGGCATTGCATTATTGCCCTTCATTTCCCTATCATTGTTCCTCTCGCCGCTCTCCATCCTGACGTCTCCCCATCATCACTGGGGAAATGGTCAAGTAGTCCGCGATCAACATCCTGCTGACAATCAAATGCAAAAAAAATGAAATATTTTAATTCCCGTTATTACGCAGCGTTAAGTCCATTTCGCCTGCTTTTAGGTCAAAAAAGTGTGTACAAGATTTCCTACCTTTGCACATGTATATATAGCGACACGGGAAACAGGAAACAATTTGTCCAGGGTTGTGGCAACAATCCAACGATAAATCCCCCCATATCACCACATCATACTAATGTTACGGATCAATTTAGTCACGAATCGTAAACCATTACCGGCTGCCTGCCGGTCAAAGCCGACTGCACTAAGGAGGGTGCATGACCTGAGAAGGATCGTAGAAATT
>JBKQMK010000387.1:0-4499 GCA_052146735.1 Desulfomonilaceae bacterium
GCCCTGCAAAACTTGAACTCGGCGCTTCAAGAGTATGCCAAGACCCACAGGGTTTCCAAGCTGCTAAACATCTATGAGGGCTTGGCCTGGGATACTTATGTGGCCGTGGAACTGCGCCAGAGCATTCAGGGAAATGAAGACTTTCTTAAAGCCCTGAGGCGGCACAAGCAGAAGTACACCGACACATGCCCGAAGAACTGAGTAAGAGATGCCTTAAAGAATCTCTTTCTCGATAAGTTCTCCGCGACGCCCGTCCCGGTCACACTTGTATTCCCACCTTGTAGCGTGGATACCTTTCTCATCCGCGCTCAGTTCCAGTTCTGTCTCCACATCCGACCCGTGATCGCCGCACTTCCAATCTGTTACTTTGGTGGGAGCCTTTGCAGCGCGCAGAGATTCCCACTCCCAGTCTTGCAGGACCAAGGGCCGTTCCGGGTGTTCGACCGTGCTGAAAACGTGTAAGCGCGAGGTGTGGCGAGAAACTCCTATCGCTACACTCATCTGCTTCCCGCAGGGTAATGTTCCCACCTGCAATAGAAACTCGGTTGCTCTGCCATCGTGGTCATAGTCCCCGAAACGCATTACCGTGGCAACCGGACGAGCCCGTACACGTGAAGCGAAACCCGGCGATGTGCTCTCATCCATATCTTTTTTGTCAACGTCCCATCGGCGCAAAATTACTTCGCCCACGTTCCCCGGCGCGTCAAACTCTCCATTAAAGAGCTGTGTGAGCTGAAAACGCTCCTCTTCTTGTCCTGGCTCCTTTCTCACGAGTACCAAATCGCCTCGCTCTCCAAAGGCAAAACCGTTGCAGGGACAGGTCGACCACACGTCCGGCTCATCTGGAAAACATGCCGGGTTTGGAGGGCTTGCCCATTCAAGACGCCAGTGTTCTTCAATTCCGTCCACAATGACCTTGTGCTCTTCGCGGATTACGGGAGTAGGATCCTCGGCAAGGGCAGATATGCCACCCAGGAGTACTACAAGACAAATCAAATATTTAAGAGGCATCGGATTCACTTCCTTGTGAGGCTACGCTTGCTTCGGCTTGCCGCCCCAAGGAGCAGCTTTCTTCAGGGCCTCCAGTAACAAAGTGATCGTCGCACGAAAGACCGCAGACACTCGCTCATTTCCCAGAGTCACTTCTTTACCCGCGAGACTGAGCAAGAATTCGCCATCTATCGACACAGAGTTGAAAGAGATATCGGCCATGTATTCCTCCCCATCTTCGTCGACGGCGAAAATGTGGCACGGAGGGTGCTGTCCGCTTTCGTCCACGACCCAAGCGCCTGTGTTGTAAATACGTATCACCTCACCACTGGCAGCGGTCCAGTCATAGCCCCACCCTCCCTCGTGCGTGTCTCCATACACGAACGTGACCGCTGGGTTCAGCAGCTTCGCCTTCTTAAGGTAAGTGAGCATGTGCGGCAAAAAGCAATCCTTCCATCTCTGGATAGAGCCACTGTTGAAATCGCCGTTTGGCGTCACTAGGAGCCGCACGCGATCCGGCGCGGGCTGGGCTTTCAGGGCTGCCTGATCGAAGCACTCGCTGATATCCCCGATTTGTCGCGGGACGACTGTCAAGCTTCTCAGTCTATTATAAAGATACCAAAGCTCCTTGGCCTTGGTCTTGGAGTTGTTTCCGGAACTGGGCCAAAGCGAATCGACAAACGGCGTTACGATACGTTCCAGATTCAGAAGATTCTTAGCGTCATGGACATCGCCCCCGGTCTGCAGAGTTAGTCCTGCGAGCGAATCCAACTCCAGCCTGTCGATAGTATCCCAGACTATCTCCGGTGCACACACCTCGCTCTTGAAGTGGGTTCCGTGAGCGAATACGTATGTCCTGAGCTGTCCAGCCTTGTCCTTTATGACCTTGGCGTAAAGCGGGTTTGCCACATAGAATTCAAAACGGTTTTCATCCACGATACGCCGCCACGCGGAACCTTTGTTGAATCCGAAAAAGACCGTGAGCAGCTCTTTCGCATAGTCCGCGGGATTGTAATCGTCGGGGCCGATCAACCTCTCCCCGGCCGGTTTCGTTATGTCCCATTTCTTCCGTGAGGCCGATTTGCCCAGAACATATTTCGTCCATAGGGTGTGGTCATGGTTGCCGGGGACGTATACTCCTTTATTGATGTTCGCAGCGCTCCCGAGAGTCTGAATGAATGCGTTCGTGTGGGTTATGATCTCGGAGGTGGAAGAGAGCGTGCGGTCAGGGATGTCACCGAGGAGGATGAGTTCGTCGATTTCGAGCGGGTCCTTTGTCGAGCCGTTGAAAAGTGTCCGCAGATTCTCCCAGAGATGCCAGAGTCCCTGCGGATAGGAAAGTAATGAAGTCGGTTCCCCCAGGTGAGTGTCGGAAATCACCAACAGCTTGAGTTTTTTCATCGTCCGTTCCTCCCGAACTACATTTCAAACCTCATTAAGGTAAGGTGGCAGGGATTACGCGGCGAGCCCCCCTTCTATTGCGGCTGTCGCACAGGTTAGCAAAGCATTCTATGGTCTCTCGCATCGCGACAGACTGCCGGAGTTAAGATGATGCAACGAGACGGCTAAGCTAGATGATACTCAAATAATGTAGAACTTTGCATTTGGTTATCCGAGCGTAACTCTCCCTTGGAAAACTGTCAACGTCAATCTGGAGTCGGCTACTCATTGCCAAAAGCTCTCCGCGGGCATTTAATCGGCCTCGACAACGCGGCAGGAAGCCGAAGAAGAAGGGAAAACGCTGCGGTTGGCCCGGAAGAAATCCGAGGAAAGTTACAAAAGAGACAGGGAAAAAAGGCAACCCTCGTCATAGTTAATCCGGCTTGCCGGTGAGATACTTGTTCCCAGCGGGCCAGAGGTCCATCACCTGGCGCATGATGGCCAGTTCGCCGATGTGGTATGCGTTATGATCCGCTGCGAGGACGATTTCCCGGAAGATGTTGTAACCCGGAGCATGAGGAATAGGTGCAAACAGGTCGGTTTTCCCATCCCGCACGATTCCCTTCAGGGCCTCAAGATCGGCCAAGAACCCTTCGATGCTCTTCCGCCATCCTTTTTCGTCGGTCTTCTCTTCCGGCCCTGGACGGTAGCCCTCCGGATATTTCGGCGAAACGTGATGCGGATTGCGGATAAACTCCAGAATGTCCCACTGGGCAATGCGGATGTGCTCCACGAAATGCCAGAAGGAATAGGGGGTATCCGGGGCCTTGCTGTTGATATGCTCCAATGGGAAATCGGCTATTACTTCGTCGAAGCTCATGTGGGCGTTTCCGCCCTCTAGAAGGGCGAGCAATTCTTTCCTCGCTACATCGTTCGCTTTCATGAGATCTCTCCCTCGGCTAATTTCTCTCCTTTTAGACGGATTTACCACTCGATTCCATACGCCAAAGTAATACATTTCGCCCTTGCCTGGTCTCGGCGCGCCTGCCATGCGAATGATCAGGAACAAAGGGAATTCAACGGACCTGGAAGACATCGAGCGGCAACATGTTTGACGGCACTATTTTTGCTGCTGTTTTTGCTGCCGTTTTTGAAGTTCTTGTCTCTTTTTTTCCAATAGTTGATCCATCTCCTCTTCCAACTGGGTAATTTTCCGGTCCAATTCCCGCCTGGCCTGTCCCATGAGCTGCAACTTCTTTTGTTCGATTTGTTGTTTCCACGTTTTCACGTCTTGTTTCGTTTCCGTGGGCAACTTTTGAGTAAATTCCAACAGGTCTTTTTTGGTACGGGCTATGACTTCCTGCTTGAATTCTTGGTATTCCTTTGTCATTTGCTCCAGCAATTGGTGCCTGAACTGCTCAATCTGTTGCGTTATCTCCGCACCGCGTTTGCTCTGTGGCTCAGCAGCAATACTGAAATGAGACATACCGATTGCCAACACAACGACGAGCAAACTACTTGGTCTTATCATGGCCTTCTCCTTCCGCAGATTCGGCCATTCAGTTGAGAACACGCGTTCAATCATATATCAAAAATGTAGGAAGCCCTAAGAAGCGACGCAAGTATTTATCGACAATTAGTTCTTGGGACTGTGTAAATCGCGATCTAAGCATTTCCTGGATAAGGTGACGGAGAAAAGAAGGTGGGAAGAAGGCTGAAGGGCCTAAATTTCGCGGAAAAGCTTTCCGATACCAGTCTGTGTTCCTATGACGAAGAATCGGTAAAGCCCCTCTTCCGAGAAGGTGCGCCTTTACCCTAGGCTTTTTCATGACATTGCGTTGAAAATGCTCGGGTATGTTTCAGTCGGCACGTTTCCGCTAGTGAAGTTGAACCGGGGTGGCTGCTCCGGCCACTCCCGGTTCCGTTCCCAAGCCATTCGCCAAAGAGCGGCTTCCTCGACAGCTGGGGATAGCTTGACCGATGGGCCAGGCTAGTTTGAGCTATCTAGGAGTCTGTCGGACTGGAAATTGAAGTCATCCATAATTTCCGACCGGTGTTTTCATAAAACTGCTGCAAAGTACCCATTCGGAACAGCTGGAAGGGGAACAGGCCGAAATTCCAACCTTAAA
>JBKQMK010000388.1:0-3654 GCA_052146735.1 Desulfomonilaceae bacterium
CACAGTTGAAAAAGATCGTGTCCAGCGGAGCCGGTGCGGTAGTGAACTGGTCCATTGAGCCCGCACAGTCTCTGGTGCCCAAGAATATGAAACAGCTCGGAATGAAGATCCCATTGTTCCAGAGCCACGGCTTCGGGAATCCCAAATATATTGAGGCCGCCGGCGAGGCAGCAGAAGGAATAATTTTCCCGGCCGGCCGGCTTCTAGTCGCGGATTCACTACCAGCGGACCACTGGCAGAAAAAAGTCCTCATGAACTATAAGAGCGAATACGAGAAGAGATACGGCCCACCCGTGAGCACCTTCGGCGGTCACGCGTACGACTCCCTTTGGCTAGTTGTTAACGCCATGAAAGCCAAGAAGATCACTCCTGACATGGATCTCGCGAAGGCGAGAAAATCGATCCGGGACGGTTTAGAGGAGACTAAGGGCTGGGTTGGGATCGCGGGCCATTTCAACATGAGCCCGAAAGACCACACGGGCCTGGACAAGAATGACTCCCTGGAAATGTTGACTGTCGACAAGGGAGGCAAGATTATTCCTCTTTCGCAAAAGAAATAGGCGAAATCAGAGTGAATTCTTCGTCGACCGAGACGGCCGCCCCTCAAACGGCCGTCCCGGTTTTTCCTGCCTGGAGCCGAGAGTATGGTCTCGTTCGCAGACATCCTACAGTACGTGTTTTCAGGAATCACCATCGGAGCCATTTATGCCATGGTGGGCCTTGGTTTCACTATGGTTTACAACTCCACGAGCATCATAAATTTCGCTCAGGGCGAGTTCGTAATGTTGGGAGGGCTCTTAGGGGTAACGTTTGTTAGCGGCGCGAAAAATTTCGGTGTGCCCGCGCACTATGCAATACCGGTCGGGTTCGTTCTCGCGGCGGGAACCACTACGCTTGTAGGCATGCTCATGGAGAAATTTGCCATAGAGCCTACGGATCGGCTGACGACGTTCCACTACGCTGGCCTAGCAATCATATTCTTTGCTCTGGCTCGAATCTTAGGAGGCCTCACTGTTGGCCCGGCTCTAGTTGTAATGCTGGTTTTAACCGCGGCAGCCTACCTGTTGTTGAGGCGCATCGCCGTAGAAGCCATGAGAAACCCCTCGGTGCTTCAACTGATCATCATTACCATCGCGCTGTCCATCCTGATACGCGGGATTGCAATGTTTACCTTCGGCAAGGACCCGTACTTCATGGCACACTTTGTGTCGGAGCAGCCGATCAACATTTTCGGTGCCACGGTGTTGCCGCAAACGTTGCTGGTAGTGGCGGCCATCATAGTGGTGGTAATTCTGGTGGGTCTGTTTTTCGGATTTACCCTGACCGGCAAGGCTATGAAAGCTTGTGCTTTCAACCGGGACATTGCAAAACTCATGGGGATCAACGACCGCGGGATGATATTGCTGTCCTTTGCCATGTCGGCCCTGGTTGGTGCGGTGGCTGGTTACTTCGTTACACCCATCACTCTTATGGATTACGATCGTGGGCCCATGCTGGCGTTAAAAGGGTTCGGGGCAGCAGTCCTCGGAGGCCTGGGGAATGGCTACGGTGCGGTGGCGGCTGGCTTCATACTTGGTATCCTTGAAGCTCTCGGAACGGGGTTGATTTCTTCCGGGTACAAAGACGCGATCTCTCTGATTATCCTGCTTGCGGTGCTCTTTTACAAACCTAGCGGGCTGTTCGGTAGTGCTGAAGCTGCAAAATTCAAAGAATTCTGAATCTCCCGGCTCACAGTCGGCCTCCTGGTTCCGGACATTTGCGGAGCCGGAGCGATTACCTCTTGGAGAAAATAGCTTATGGGGCGCGGTAACCTCACCACGTTGATCTTTTTCGCCGTCCTGATCATCGTTTTTCCTGTTTTTGTGACCAGCCCCTACTACCTGCGGGTGATCAATTTTGCAGGGATTTTTACTCTGATCTGCATAGGATTGTCGCTCTTGCTCGGATATGCAGGGCAGATTTCAATCGGACAGGCGGGGTTCTTCGCGATCGGAGCATATTCTTCAGGCATCTTGACTGCTCAGTTCGGGTGCAGCCCCTGGTTCGGCATTCTGGCAGGTGTAGGTATAAATAGCCTGGTGGCATTTCTTGTGGGGATTCCGACGCTGAAGCTCCGGGGCCATTATCTGGCTATGGCTACTCTGGGCATCGGTGAAATCATTCATATAATTACCCTGGCAGACACCGAAGATTTTACGAAGCTGATCCGATTCCTCGGAGAAAAAGCCGGGTATGCTCCTGAGGGATTGGCCAAGGCCCTTGAGCCCTTTCGTGCCATGACCGGCGGTCCGTCCGGGTTTGGACAAATACCGACCCTTGGCATAGGCCCCTGGCAAGTGTCTACTCCGGCGGAGTGGTTCTATCTGATCTGGTTTTTTGTGCTCATTGCCATGATCCTTGCGCTCAATCTGATTCACTCGCGAATCGGCAGGGCCTTGAGGGCTATTCACGGCAACGAGGAAGCGGCCCGAGCCATGGGAATAGACACGCCGCCTCTCAAGCTCGGCATCTTCATCATATCTGCAGGCATGGCCTCAATTGCGGGATCTCTGTACGCCCACTACGTGACGTTCATATCCCCTGCAACATTCTCGATTAATGAGTCGATCATGTTCGTGGTAATGGTCGCGGTGGGCGGAATGATGAACGTCTGGGGCGCGGTGGTAGGTACGATAATTATGACGATCCTGCCGGAGAGCCTGAGAGTTTTTCACGATTATGACATTCTTATGTACGGCTTGATATTGCTGGTCATCATGATGTTCATGCCTAACGGCATTGTGGGATTGCTTCAAGGGCTGCTGAAGCGGGAAAAGACAGAAAAGACAGGGTGAAAAGTGAAGGAGATCCTCTCAGTCGAAGGAATCTTCGTCAAGTTCGGCGGCGTAATGGCGCTGGGAAACGTTTCTGCAGGCGTGGCGGCTGACTCCATCACAGCGGTCATCGGCCCGAACGGCGCGGGAAAGACAACTCTGATCAATGTCGTCTCCGGGGCTATACCGCCAACCAAGGGAAAAGTTTGTTTCAAAGAGAACGACGTCACAGATCTTCCCCAACACAAGATTGCAGAGATCGGGATCGCGCGAACGTTCCAGAATCTTCGACTGTTCCGCCACATGACCACGCTGGAAAACGTGATGGTCGCCCGACACATCAAGACTTCTTCCGGTTTTCTGACATGCTCCCTCAAACTCCCATCAAGCCGCCGAGATGAGAAGCTTATTCGACAAAAGTCTATGGAGTTTCTGGATTTCGTTGGGCTCGGTGACAAAGCCCATGTAGATGCTCTTTCGATGCCGTTCGGTCTTCAGCGTCATCTGGAGATAGCACGAGCGTTGGCTCTTGAACCTAAGGTAATCTTATTGGACGAACCCGCGGGCGGATTGAACCCCGGGGAAACTGAAAGTCTGGCAAGACTCATCCACAAAATTCGAGATATGAATGTCACTGTGGTCCTTATCGAGCATGACATGAGCCTTATCATGAATATTTCGGACCGCATCATTGTGCTCAATTACGGGCAGAAGATAGCCGAAGGGACCCCAACTGAAATCCAGTGCAATGACGCAGTTATAGAGGCTTACTTGGGCAAATCTACCTCCTATGGAGTCGGGTGATCGGACCGCACGGCACGGGATGAGGCTTATGCTGGAA
>JBKQMK010000389.1:0-23545 GCA_052146735.1 Desulfomonilaceae bacterium
TTCCGAAGACCAGGGTCATGCCGGATGCCACCAGGAAAAGGAGCATCCCGTACACGAGGCCGTGCAGCGCCTGCATGATTAGGATGGAAGCCGTCAATTCCATGAATGCGGTCCTTATCCCTCAACCATTGGGCTTAATAGCGTGAGTACTTTGCCAATCCTCTCCTGGCCTGAGGGCTCCTAAGCGTAAACCCGAAGATGAAATCGGCTAGTTTCCCGGTCACCGAACACGGCCTGTTGCTCCTCCCATAGAAGCCAAGAGATGCAAAACTATCGTCAGGATGATGAAAAGGGCTTTTTTATAGGCTTTCGAGCATACCCCTCCCTACTGTTCTGGGTCAACCAAAATTTTGCATGCGGACGGCTACTCGAACAAAGAGCGGGAGTATCGGGCAAAAGGAAGTAGTGGCTGCACATGTGTCTCACTCTAGTGCGGGTGATGTACGCAACTTTGAGGAGTGAAAAGGATCGACAGGGATTCAAATGACTGATGTTCTCGGGTAAGTCGTTGTATTTATTAGAGCCGAATTCGGCCTTTCACGCCGGCGACAGGGGTTCAAATCCCCTTGGGGACGCCAAGGAAATTCAAAGGGTTAGGGTTCATTCCCTAGCCCGTTGCTGTTATTTGGTAGCCCCTCATGGTAGCCCCCAGGTCGCGGTTGATATTCTGAATGTACCTCTCCGTTGTGGTGACATTCTTGTGTCTCAAGATCCGCTGAATGGTCTTGGCACTGACCTCATGCGTATCTGCCAGCAGTGACGCGTAGCGCCTCAGCGCATGTACCCCCCGAAGGTCTTGACCCCTGCCCGTTCCCAGAGCCCTGCCATGAATCGACGGCGTTCTATAAAGGGCTTTTCATAATGGCGATTGCCGGTGGACACGAATACATAAGGGGTGTCTTTAATGAGCCTGGTCTTTCACCACGACCATGACTCGCCATGAAGCTAATCTGACATTGGAAGCCATTCGTGTTCCATAGAGCCGCCCCGCGTCTTTCTGGTTCCAAGGCTGACTTACCGCTTCTCGAAATTGATGTCCTCTGCCCAGGAACACCGGAAAAATCTCTGATCTGCGGGCGCCAGTGTGAAGACAACAGTTCAGAATAATCCGCTCTTCTCGGTTTGCGTTTACAGGCATGCAGGTGTAACTATATATGTAGTTATACATAGTTATATAAACACACAGACCCCAGTTTATCAGGAGTTGGCCTTTGAAGCGGAAGAGGTTGGGGCTGTCGGCGCATATAGTTTGTGCATGATGTCCATGATATGCTCTAAGCGCTGCCATTGCCATTTACGAAATTCCTTTAAATGTTGGGATCGAAATTGCCACTGGACATGGCCAATGCAGAAGGAAATTGGAGCTACCTGGAGGTAGGGATTTCGGGAGGTGCGTCTCGATTGATCACGTGTCGAAGCGCGGCACCTATCAGGATCCTGAATCCTCATGTACAGGCGTCGAGCTGTCACGTGCTTGTTTCAAATTATGGCGGGGGCTTGGTTGACGGCGATAGTGTCCGTATAAATGTGATCTGCCGGAACGGCGCTCGGCTGCACATTGGTTCCGTGGGTAATTTGCAAATTTACGGGAGCCCTATCAAAGGGTCTTCACAGACCGTCAAAGGAGTCCTTGAGGGGAACACTTTGTGCGTTCTTAATGCCGATCCGGTGGTCCTACATTCTGGTAGCCATTTCGAACAGAAACAGGAATGGAATGTCCACCCGGAGAGTTCTCTCCTGGTGACGGAGTGGGTGCTCGCCGGGCGACTGGAAACAGGCGAGCGCTTTGCTTTTGATAGGTATTTTTCTGAATTTACAGCGCTTATTGACAGTAATCCCTTGGTCGATGATCGGTTTGAGTTCCAACCTGACCATCTCGATTACCGTGACCCAGCATTGTTCAGCGGATTGGCATGTCTTTTGAATGTGTACATGGTGGGTCATCAGTGGGCTCCTCTGGAAGATCTGCTGGCCAAGGAAATAGACCGATACCGGAAGTCTGATTCCCAAACTCTGGCGTCGATCCACTCTGTTCAACGGCACGGATATATTCTCCGGGCGCTGGCAAACAACAGGACCTCGTTAACCTGGATCACGGATCGCATCTACGAGTTCACGTCTCAGCAAGATTACCTCGGGTTTAACCCGGCCGAGAGAAAATATTAGTCACAAGGTTCGCAAATGAGGCTGTCACCACGAGAAGTAGAAAAGTTGATTCTGCACAATGCAGGATTCCTGGCGCAAAAAAGATACGCGCGCGGACTAAAGTTGAATTACGTCGAATCCGTAGCGCTCATCGCATCCCAGTTGCTGGAGTTCATTCGAGAAGGGCACAGCGTTGCCGATTTGATGAATCTTGGGAAAAGAATACTGGGAATAAACAGTGTATTGCCTAACGTGCCGGACATGATTCACGAAGTGCAAGTTGAGGGCACGTTTCCCGACGGCACTAAACTTGTAACCGTGCACGATCCTATCTGCCGAGAGTCTGGTGACCCTTCGCTGGCGCTTTACGGGAGTGGATTGACCATGACGGATGAGGTGAGGGCTGCGGACAATATTGTCCACAACAAGCCGGGAGAGATCATATGTGATGACGGAGACGTGGTTCTCAACGAAGGCCGGACGACCATAAGTCTGGAGGTGACAAACATGGGCGATCGACCTGTCCAGGTAGGTTCACATTACCCGTTTTTTGAAGTGAATCCCCAGTTGCGTTTTGACAGGCGGCGGACTTATGGGTTCCGGCTGGACATACCATCTGGGGCAGCGGTGAGATTTGAGCCGGGTGAATCCAAGACCGTCGAACTGGTGGAGATAGCGGGCGAACGGAAAGTGTACGGCGGTCACGGGCTTATTTCAGGGCAACTCTCTGAGGCCAATCAAGTGGTCGCTTTGACTAAAGCCAGAGAAAAGGGTTTCTTAGGAGCTGACAATGAGTAGACGATTGTCTCGTGCCGCCTATGCAGAAATCTACGGACCCACCGCAGGTGATCGATTGCGTCTGTCCGACACGGCCCTGATTATTGAAGTGGAAAAGGATTTCACGGTGTA
Source organism: Desulfomonilaceae bacterium (assembly GCA_052146735.1). Lineage (GTDB taxonomy): Bacteria > Desulfobacterota > Desulfomonilia > Desulfomonilales > Desulfomonilaceae > CAWBBA01. Next base: position 3,055 of record JBKQMK010000389.1, read on the forward strand.
CGGCGACGAGTGCAAGTTCGGCGGGGGAAAAGTCCTCCGCGACGGCATGGGACAAGCTTCGGGCATCCTGGAGAAAGACGCTCTGGATGCGGTGATCACCAATGTGGTTGTGATTGACCATACAGGTATATTTAAAGCCGATGTGGGCATAAAAGACGGGCATATTGCTGGAATCGGCAAAGCCGGCAATCCCCACATAATGTCCGGAGTGGACCCAAGTCTCGTGGTTGGGGTCACCACGGAAGCCATTGCGGGAGAGGGCCTGATTTTGACTGCGGGCGGCATTGATTCGCATGTCCACTTTATCTGCCCGCAACAAATCAATGAAGCGCTGGCTTCCGGTCTCACCACCATGATTGGGGGCGGAACGGGGCCGGCCACGGGAACCAATGCCACGACCTGCACCCCTGGTAGCAATTCTATTCAGATGATGCTGCGGTCAACCGATGCCTTTCCCCTTAACTTCGGCTTCATGGGCAAGGGAAATTCTTCTCAACCGGAGGGTCTTGTTGAACAGATTGAAGCAGGAGCGATGGGGCTGAAACTACATGAAGATTGGGGAACGACTCCCGCCGCCATTGACGCGTGTCTTGGCGTGGCCGACACGTATGACATCCAGGTTGCCATCCATACCGACACCTTGAACGAATCGGGTTTTGTTGAGCATACCATAGCAGCGTTCAAAGGCAGGACCATACACACCTTTCACACTGAAGGCGCAGGCGGGGGGCACGCCCCGGACATTATACGACTGTGTGGCGAGCCGTATGTGCTGCCCAGTTCGACAAATCCGACGCGGCCCTTAACGATTAACACACTGGACGAACATCTGGATATGCTGATGGTGTGCCATCATCTGGACAAAAATATACCGGAAGATATTGCGTTTGCGGAGAGCCGTATTCGTGGTGAGACCATTGCCGCGGAAGACATCTTGCACGATATGGGCGCAATATCCATGATGTCGTCTGACTCACAGGCAATGGGACGTGTCGGTGAAGTCATTTGTCGCACGTGGCAGACGGCTCACAAAATGAAAATTCAGCGTGGACCTCTGGACGAAGACAGCGAAAGAAACGACAATTTCAGAGTGAGACGATACATTGCCAAATATACCATCAACCCCGCCATTGCAAACGGCATCTCGAATTACGTGGGCTCCATCGAAAAAGGTAAGCTGGCGGACCTCGTGCTGTGGAAACCAGCCTTTTTCGGGATAAAGCCGGAAATGGTGATCAAGGGCGGCGTCATAGTTCAGGCTCAGATGGGCGACCCGAATGCGTCCATTCCGACTCCCCAGCCTTATTTTTCAAGGCCCATGTTCGGAGCGTTCGGCTCGACGGTCAAGCATCACTCGCTGGCTTTCGTATCCAAAGCAGCACTGGAATATGTCCGTGGTCAATACGGCCTCGTAAAAAAAGCGGTGAGTGTTGGAAATTGTCGAACCATCGGCAAAAAGGATTTGAGGCTCAACAGCCTATGCCCGGAGATCGTCGTAGACCCGGAATCGTACAAAGTTTATGCCGATGGGGTGCATCTTATTTGCGAACCGGCAACGAAGTTGCCTTTGGCGCAAATGTATCATCTGTTCTAGTGCCTGATCACAAGGTTTGCGCGAGCACAAGGCCGGTAACAATGAGCACCCAGGAACATTTTTTTCCGGAATTGCGTATGTTCCAGATTACGGATTCCGCATTTCCTCTGGGGAGCTTCGCCTTCTCATACGGCCTTGAGAGCATGGCTAAACTCGGTCGCATTAAAGATATCTCCGATTTCAAGAAATATCTTTTGAACGTTCTGACTCAAGTGTCATGTAGCGAAATTCCGTTCTTGAACAGTTCGTTCAAATGCGCCCCAGGAGAATATGGCATCCTCGTTTCGATTTTCGCGAGGTTGGAAGCATTTATAACAATACCGTGCATACGCAAAGCGAGCATTACCCAGGGAAGGAGTCTCCTGCAGGTCGTCAAGGCTGTCTATCCCGAACACAACTTTCATCAGGTCACAAATTGGCTGCAACGACACGGGTTGTCTACCCATTACGCGCCCGTCTTCGGAATCGTATCACGAAGCATCGGGCTTGCCCACCGGCAGACGCTTTCCGCGTATGCGTACATTGCCTTACGTGATCAGATGAGCGCCGCGATAAGACTCGGATTGCTCGGACCGCACGAGGCTCAAGGAATTCTCAGAGAAGCTCTCGAACACGTAGACGGGAACATCAGCCGTGTCTTGGACCTCGAATACCACCAAGCTTTCAAGGTTGCTGTGGCGCTCGAAATTGCGCAGGCGCATCATCCAAAACTCTATAGCCATCTGTTTCAGAATTAAGCCTCTTGGGGGAAAGTATCAGGAGCGTCCATGTCTGACCATCACGACAGTCAAAAAACGCCCACCCAAAGTCATGGAAGCCATACCCACGAGCACAGGGAAACAGGACATTCGCACGAACCTATGCCCGGACCTGGTGAATTCACACTCCGAGAACTCACCTCTCCTGCCCGCAAGTTTTCGGAACGTGCTTTCACCGTGGGAATAGGGGGTCCAGTGGGAAGCGGGAAGACGGCGCTGCTGCACGCACTCTGCACGAACATGCGTGACGAATACAGTATCGGTGTAGTGACGAACGACATATTCACTCGCGAAGACGCTGAATTTCTTATTCGCAACAACGCGCTCGAAGAAGAAAGGATCGTTGCAGTGGAAACCGGCGGGTGTCCTCATGCGGCTATTCGCGATGATATCAGCATGAATCTGTGTGCCCTGGAAGATCTAATGGCCAGATTCGAGGGCAATATCGACCTATTGTTCTTGGAAAGTGGCGGCGACAATCTTGCAGCTCACTTTAGTCGAGAATTGGCCGATTTCTCCATCTACGTCATTGACGTGTCGGGTGGAGATAAGATTCCGCGTAAAGGGGGGCCGGGAATAACGCAATCAGACCTGCTGGTAATCAACAAAATCGACCTCGCTGAAATGGTGGGTGCAGATCTTGAGGTCATGATACGCGATGCGGGAAAAATGCGAGGGCAAGGGAAGACCCTGCTTACGTGCATGAAGGACGGCCGAGGCTTGCCGGAAGTGGTGGAAACGATCCTTTCTGCAAAACGCTCCTTGGCCCGCAAAATGGCTGGATCGAAAGAATAAACCGCTTCGTCGACGTTAATGTCTTCGCGGAGTATGGTCTGAGATTACCCGCGCCTGCAAAGCTAAACGTGGAGGTGTGCTGCGATGAGAGTTTCAGTCACCTCCGTGGTGGCCCCCTGAGCTACGACTGCACCGCGATCCATAATGTAGAAACGGTGGCCGAATTCTTTAACAAAGTCAAGGAACTGCTCTACAATGACTACCGCCACATCTTTTTCCGCAACAAGGTCTCGCAACACCATCCCGATTCTTTCAATAATGTTAGGTTGAATTCCTTCGGTCGGCTCGTCCAGCAAGATTACCTTGGGGTCGCCTACGAGCCCCCGTGCGATGGCAAGTTGTTGTTGCTGCCCGCCCGAAAGATCGCCGCCCTTTCGCTTGGTCATCGTCTTGAGCCCTGGGAAGAGGTCGTACACTTCGTCGGGGATGCTCCGCTTCCCATCGGTGCGAGCCTCCAATCCCACCCGGAGATTTTCCTCAACCGTCAGTTTCGGAAAAATGTGGCGGCCTTGCGGAACCAGCGTCAATCCTGCCTTGGCGCGCTTGTTGGCAGGGAGAGGGCATAGATCTTTGTCTTCAAGCCATATTTTCCCTGAATTCGACCGCAGGGTTCCCATTATGTTTTTCATGAGCGTTGTCTTGCCAACGCCGTTTCGTCCCATTATACAGGTGATTTGCTTCCGCTCCATTATCATGCTCACCTGGTGCAGGGTTTTAATTGCGCCATAGGAAAATGCCACGTTTTCAAGTTTCAGCATCACGATTACCTTCCCAGGTACGCTTGGACTACTTCATCGTTATGTCGTAATTCCTCAAGTCTTCCTTCCGCGAGGATCCTACCCTCATTCATCACGGTAACGTAAGAATTCAATCTTCGGACAAATTCCATGTCATGCTCTATGACGATTATCGTGTGTTGTCCTTTTAGCTGCAGAAGCAATTCAGCCGTTATTTCAGTCTCCCTGTCGGTCAGGCCTGCCGCCGGTTCGTCCACCAACAGCAGTTTGGGCTCCGCCAATATCAACATGCTGAGAGCCAGCCACTGTCTTTGGCCATGGCTGAGATACTTAGCCTGCATCCCCATTTCAGCGGCAAGTCCGACTCGCTCCAGAATCGTTATGATTTTCTCTTCTTCCGCCTTCGTCTGGCGGCACCAAAGATTAGGCAATACCGACTTTGCCCGGGGCAGGGCAAGGTCCATGTTTTCATAAACCGTGAGGCTGTCGAAGACCGTGGGAGTCTGGAATTTACGTCCCACACCCATTTCGGCAATTTCCACGTCGCCGGCATGCATTATGTCGACGCCTCCGACGTAAGCATTGCCGGAGGTGAGCGGAGTTCGGCCGCTGATGACATCACACAATGTTGTCTTTCCCGCGCCGTTGGGTCCGATAATGACACGAAGCTCATTGTAGTACACCCCGAACTCTTCAATATCCAGTGCCTTGAAGCCGTCGAAAGTAACGATGACTTTTTCCAAGTAGACCTGATAGGAACCTCTTTTGTCTATCGGAACAATTCTCTCAATGTTCAGTGGCGAGCTCATAGCATCTCCCGAGTGCCTGTCGCAAAACGCCTAGACGGCTTGTGAACGCGATACCGCCGAGCATGGCGAGCAAGACATAGTACTTCACAGGCACACCTAGCCATGCGGCTTGAAGGGCCTTTGGCACGAGCCCGAGAGCCTCCATCGCAAAGAAGAACGTGATGGCCGCCAATACCATACCGGAAAGGCTGACGCTTCGGAGCGCAAACAGCAGCATCATTGCGGCCGCGACCCAGAAGGTGATGTTGTAAGGGATGTGAGGACCCCAGCTCGATTTGTCGATAAGCAAGGCCAAAAATCCGACAGCAAGTGCAGTCAAAATGCCGGAAACGCGCACTCCCGAAACAACGTCCTGTTCGAATCTGTCCCAAAGACCAACAAGACCGCTGGGGAAGAGCATTACCACGACCAGGAACATGCCGCCTTCAAGGAACGGCCATGCGCGAGGCATATCCGAAGTCGTTATGGAGTAAGCGTAATTGACGAGCAGCGCACCAGCCATTGCGCCCCACAGGCGACCTCGACCGCCTAGCGCTACCCAAATGATCATCCAGATTGAATCCTCAACTCGCATGATGTTCGGGGTTATGATTCCGTTTTGCGGCACGTACAGGATCCCTCCGATTGCAGCGAAGACTGCGGCGATAACGAATGCAAACAACTTGACCGACTGCGGTCGGTAAGCCATAAAATTCAGCAGCATTTCTTTATCTCTTACCGCCACGAGCAAACGACCCAATCGGCTTTTCGTGATCTGCCTGGCCACGAGAAAAAGCGTGACCAGCACTACTCCGGTCAACAAATAGAAAAACAGAATCCACCCGAAGTCCCTATTCAATGCGGGATTGAAATTCGTCAATCCGTTTGTTCCCCCCAGGAGCATTTCATTGCGGCAAAACAACAGGAAAGCTCCCCAAGCCACCGCTTGGGTGATGATAGCAAAGTACACGCCCTTAACGCGGCTCCGGAAGACGGTGAAACCGAAAATCGTGGCAATAATCGCTGGAATCAACACGGCAACGGCCAACGCAAAGGATAGAGAAGAAAACGGGCTCCACCAGCTCGGCAGCACATCGACATTATTAAAGAAAAAGAACTGCGGAATGTTGTGATATTCCGGGCGGACATTGCCTCCGCCTTGGGGCAAACTCAAATGCATTGCCACTGCGTAGCCGCCGAGACAAAAAAAGAAGGCCTGGCAAAGGCCGAGCAAGCCCGTATAACCCCACAACAAATCGATCCCCAGTGCCACGATCGCAAAACACAGGTACCGCCCGAGCTTGTTGACATTTGTGTCATCAACAAGGCCATACCAACTAAGCAAAGGCACGACAGCAAACAAAAAAATCAAAACCCCGAGGGCCATCCTTTTGCGAAACTTTCGCAATGCCTGATCCCCGTCCAACGGATTAGGTTCGTGGTTAATCATATTTCCGACCTATTCGTCCGCCAAACGACCCTTGGATGGAAATAGACCCGACGGCCGCCACTGAAGAAAGAGTATGATCATGGCCAAAACGGCCACTTTCCCGTACACTGCTTGCAAAAACGGCTCAATGAATTTGCTCAGAAATCCGAGGCCGACTCCGCCGACAATAACCCCGGCTAATTTGCCCACTCCTCCCAGAACTACCACCATGAAACTGTCCACAACGTAGCCCTGCCCCATACCTGGGTTTATTTTGTCGTACAACGGAATGACACACCCGGCCAATCCCGCCAGACCGGTTCCAAGGGCAAACGTCAACCCGTCCACTTTGCGAATCGCGACACCGAGACTCGACGCGGTTTCACGATCTTGTACTGTGGAACGCAACAGCAGCCCCAGTTTCGTTTTTTGCACAATCACATAAAAAAGTAAGGTGCATACGGCGCAAAACACAATGATAAAGAGGCGGTTGACAGGGAATACCAGGTCTCTTGACACTTCCCAACTACCCTTCAGCCATTCCGGAGGCGCTAACGAGAGCGTATCCCCGAAGAAGACTCGCACCGACTGTATCAGCACGAGACTCAATCCCCATGTTGCCAACAAGGTCTCTAGAGGGCGACCGTACAGATGACGAATTAGAGCCCACTCGCACAACCATCCGGCACTTGCGGTCAGCATGAAGGCGGCGGGTACTGCGCACACAAAGTAATAATTGAATGCCTCCGGCGGGAGATAGCGTTTGAAACACTCGCATACCACGTATGCAGTAAAGGCGCCCAGCATCATAAATTCGCCGTGCGCCATGTTGATTACGCCCATGAGCCCAAAAATGACCGCCAGGCCCAAAGCCATGAGAATCAAAATTGAACCCAAAGACAGCCCGGAAAACAGATTTTGGATAAGTTTTATGCGTTGTTGATAGCGATCTATTCTAGTCAGGGCATCTTGAACCGCGGACTTGAACTCCGGATTACTATTCGATTTGTCCTCCAAGGCATTACGGAGGGATAAGGCCCCTCGGGAGGACCCATTTTCTCCAAACAGCTTCACTGCCTTGAGTTTTTCTGCATCGGTCCCGTGCACCATCTGGATGCATGCGATAGACTCCACAAGAGCCTCAGCAATATCCTTTTCGGGGTTCGCTTGTAGCTGTCTTTGCAGATCCGGCAACAACGAAACGTCTGCCTTGTCCCCAGCCGCCATTATGGCTGCTATTCGTTTTTCCGGATCTGCATGTTGGAGTGACAACGCCTTGATCAAGGCGGTTATGACCTTGCGTTCCGTCCGGTTCGCCTTCATCATGAACGACGAAAATTCCTCCGCATAGAGTGGCTGGCGCTTCGCATCCAATAGAGGCTTTCCTGTCAGTGCGTCCAATAGAGGATATTCTCGCTTCTGTTTGGCGGTTTGCACTCTAGGGGCGTAAATCACCAGTTGCCCTTCTCGATTCTCCAATAATCCCGATTGGAAGGCTTCCAGAATCGGGATTATGCCTGCATCACCTTCTTTCCTTAAGACTTCATAAGCCCGCTCACGTACTGCTTTGTCGGAATCGCTCAGATTGATTAACGCGTGGCGCACGGATTCGGTTGTCGCGTGCGAATTGAAGCTGCTCAATGCGCATAACATCAATGCGACGAGAAGGATTCCTGACTGTTTCTTCAAAGGCAACATAGTTAATCCATTGAGAAACCTGGGATTGGTGAAGGACCACGTGTCCGTGGCCCTTTCACCCGTGGTAAGCGCTCGTGAGCCCTACTTTTTCAAATAGCTGCTAAACGCTTCAGGTTTCACCAATCCCTTTGTTTGCCAGATAACGTCAAATTGGCCGTCTGCCCGTATTTCACCGATGAGAACGGGTTTGTAGGTGTGATGATTCTTTTCGTCCATTTTCTTCGGGCCGCCGGGAGCGTCGAACTCCATACCAAGAACAGCTTCGGTCACCTTGGCAGGATCAAAAGATTTGGCTTTCTCCACGGCCTTTTTCCACACATACACGCCAAAGTACGCGGCTTCAATGGGGTCATCCGTGACTCTTTTTTCTCCGCCAGGGAGATTGTTTTTCTTGCAATATTCTTTAAAGTTTTTGGCGAATTCCTTGTTCTCCGGCGTATTCACACTTTGATAATAGTTCCATGCAGCGAGGTGCCCCACGAGAAACTCTGTGTCCATTGAGCGCAGTTCATCTTCCGCCACTGAAAACGCCATAATGGGGCATTTGTCCGCGGTGAGCTTTTGATTTGCGAACTCTTTGTAAAAAGGAACGTTGGAGTCGCCATTAATCGTAGAGAGCACACATGCGTCACCACCTTCTGAAAACTTCTTGATTTTGCCCACGATTGTCTGATAATCGGCATGCCCGAACGGCGTGTATTCCTCCACGATGTTCTGTTCGGGAACTCCTTTGGCAATGAGGAAGGCTTTCAGTATTTTATTGGCTGTGCGGGGAAACACATAATCGGTGCCCAGGAGATAAAACTTCTTCTTTGAACCACCTTCAGCACTCATAAGATATTCCGCGGCTGGAATGAGCTGTTGGTTAGGGGTGGCTCCTGTGTAAAAGATGTTGGGACTTTGTTCCTCGCCCTCGTACTGAACAGGATAGAAAAGCAGCCCTTTGTTGGCCTCGAATACAGGGAGCACGGATTTTCGGCTCACGGATGTCCAACAGCCAAAGACCACGGGAACCTTGTCTTTCAACAGAAGCTCCTTGGCCTTTTCGGCGAAAAGATCCCAATTTGAGGCAGGATCCACTACGATTGGCACGATTTTCTTGCCGAGAACCCCTCCTTTGGAATTTATCTCGTCAACAGCCATCAGAACCGCGTCCCTGAGAGATGTTTCTGAAATGGCCATTGTTCCCGTCAAGGAATGCAAGACTCCGATTTTCACCTCTCCTTCTGCTCTGGCTTCTCCCGTGCTCAGCAACATCGCCAAAGAGAGCGACAAGATGAGTGCGAACGTCCAGACTCTGAAACCGACCCATGATTTTGTCATATGTCTCCTCCTAGTTTCTCAAAAAGATCTGAGGCAGTGAATAGTACACAAGTGTTTCCGCTTATCGGCACTCATGCACACTAGTCTCCAAAGGGCCCTTGCCATGCTAAACGCGTATCAAAAGCGTCCTTGCCGTTGTCCTGTGCGGCCCCGATGATCCAGTCCTTTTGGCCCTCAATTGAAGTTCCTTTTTTGATTCGAACCTCAGTGATGTGGCCCTATGTTGCACATTCGGTACCACACGCAATTGTCTCGCGCCATCGGCTCTGCGTCACGATCAGCCTGCGGATACCGTCGACACAAGTCACCGCGGATACACGAGAGGAACTACCAAAACGTATTAAGATCGCTGCTGACATACCATAATGTATTAATTTCTTGTGGCTGATTTCGGAAAACGCTGGCCGGTCTCTCCGAAATCTTTCTCAGTAGGAAAGATGAAGCTGGGTCGAAAGTCGTACACGTACCGGCCAATCCGAGAAATGTCGAGGCTCATCCCCTCCGACACATTCCTTGAGATTAAGTAGCCGGACCAAAGAAACCCCGCTGGGCTTATGGAAGTAGTTGTTGTCTTGGTCAATCCAGTTGCCGTTTGACATCATCTCCTTCTGTCCTGCTGGTCACCTCGCCATCGTTCTGCTCAACTTCGCTAGCACCGAAGGCTTGGTTGAGCGAAGAGCACTGCTTATCCAGCGAAGTTGGTATGACACAAAGTTAGCGGTAACCGGTTTTCTGATTTTCGGACCGTCACGTGAGTAGGGAGGGTGGGGTCAGCGGCAGTCCGTGGACCCAAAGGAATTGAAAAGGACTGAAAGGGAATGAAACGGACCGAAAAGGCTCGACAGGGATAGAAATGATTGGGGAGTTCCTGAATACGTATTTGATTTTGCTACGGAGGGCCAAAACGTGGCGGTTGCATCAGCTACAGGGTAGGGGGAACTGCCCAAGCTTCAAAGCAAATTCTAACAACCCTGACAAAAAACCAGCAAAAAGATCTTGCGCTCTGATGATCTTTGATGGTAAATAATCCGACCAGACGGATTGTCATCCGACCGGTCGCGTTATTTGAGCGCCCTTCTTCGTTTGGCCCAGGATGAAGAGCGGGCACAATCCAAGGTGCCTGCCAAACGTTTTGTCTCAGTGGAAATTCAAATGAAGTTTCCCAGGATGTGGGGTGTTTGGCCGAGAACAACACCAAAAGCTGCGATGGCAGCAAACTCGCGAAGCCAATCAGTTTGGCAAGAGTATGGAGTCTTCTGCGGGAGGCGCGGAGGGCTGTCTTTTGTAAAAGAAAGCCTTCTCCAAGCTCCCCGGAAAATCGGTCATTTCTTTTGGCAACTACCATAATGGAGATTTTGAATGGTCCCGAATCACGCTCTGGAAAAAATCAGAAAATCCCAGATATTGGATGCCGCGTTATTGATGATGTCAGCCCAGGGCGCCAACAGCGTGACTTTGGAGGAAGTGGCGAAGGCGTCTGGTCTCTCCAAAGGCGGTCTGGCTCATTATTTTCCGACCAAGGAGACTCTTTTCAAAGAGACTTTCAGAGAGTTTTTCAATCGTGTCTTTACCCGTGGGCTCGAGACGATGAATCAGCACGACGATCCCCTAGAGAAGCTCCTCTCATTCCGGTGGATTTTCAATCGAGATGATCCGGATCTCAAAGTGGGCTATCCCATGCTTTTTGACGGCATGTCATTGGCTGCGCATGATCCGGAGTACGGCTCACTGTTTCGAGATTGGTTCGACCGATGGGTTGTCATGATCAAGGTCGCCCTCAAAGAGGGAGTGGATTCCGGACAGTTCACCCTGAATGATCTGGACGGCACGGCTCGGAGTGTCTCTGCGATATACCAAGGGCTTGCAACCCGGTGGTTCCTGGACCCCGAGGCCCATTCCACTGAGTGGGCGATAAGTTTCCTTCGCCTTACCATAACACGGTTGATGGGACTTGATACCAATGCGTATTCAAGCGTGGAATGTTCCGTAGGAAACCTTGTTGTGTAAAAGAGTTTCCCACCTGCTCCGTTCAAAAGACTCTATATCTTTATGCCCTCCTGGCTCCTCTGCCTCGCAAGCCAAGTGGCGAGACTCATATAAGGTTTTTGGAGAGGGGCGCGAGCAGGACTTTTTACCAAGACGTAATCCCCCGGTTCTTCCTCGTTTGAATGTGAAACGATAGGACCGGCAGGATAGGCCTGTTTCAACAAGCGCCTCTTCGGCAAACTCCCACATTCCGAACAAAGGAGGTTCGAGCAATGGCAGTATTTGGAAGCACCGACCAAATGTACGACGTGCTGGGAAATCTCTTCAGAAGGCTCATGCAGAATCCCGATTTCGGCCCGAGGTTCCGCGAATCGGACCTTGTCATCTATTTCAAAATTAGCGACCCCGAGGGAGAAATCTGGGTGAATCGAGACGGTGAGGTGATCTGTGGGCCTGCCGACCTGAAACCCACCGTGTCCATGACCCTGAGCGGAGACACCTGCCACAGGTTTTGGTTAAAGGAGGTCTCCATGCCTGTGGCTCTGGCCAAAGGGCTGATCAAAGTGAAAGGCCCCATGCCGAAAGTATTGAAGATGCTCCCTTTGCTCAAGCCTGCGTACCAGGCCTATCCCGACCACGCTCGCAAATACGGAATTCTGATCTAGCACTGCCCAATCTGCGCCATTGAAATGATCCTCCCGCACGGGCATGGAGTAACTCGTGCACGCCTGCAGGGGGAAGAGTATATGCGCAGGTTCGAGTGAACTCCAGCACAGATCGAGGAGTCAAGACATGACTATGGAACGAAGTCTGAAGCAATTTGAAGAAGACAGGAAACAGGCCGCCCGCATAGCGTCGAGGCTTTTGCTGGCTTCGGGAACCACCTCCCCACGGGTTGGGGGAGTTGGAGAATGCACAATCCACATCCTAGAGGACGAGTGCGATATCGAGGACTTGTGTCAGCAGGTCGAATCCATGGCCGATGAGAACAAGGCATGGGCTTTCTTCAAAAGAGACGCAGCCATGTTACGGGACGCGGACGCAGTCTTGATCGTTACTTCTCTCCGAAGCTTGACCGATCCTTCGGACATCAACTGCAACATGTGCGGTAAGCTCACGTGCGAATACATGCGTGAATCCGAACATCTCCCCAAAGGACCGGGAATAGCGTTCACCGGGCCTCTGTGCACGTTTCGGGCGGATAACATTGCGTTTGCCGTTGACGGCATGGTTTCGCAGGCCCGCAACCTCGGAATCGATTACGGCGTGTACTGGTCCGCAGGGGCGGCTGCCATGAAAATGCGAATCCTACCCAGGGATACCGGATTTGCACTCGCGGTGGCAATCTCCATCACGGAAAAATCTCCGTTCAGAGATATTCCACTCAGGTACGACGAGATGAACGAACGTACCATGAACGATCGTATAATCAAAAGGCTTTGGCCGCAGTTCAGGTCAATTTATAGCTAGGCATCAGAAAAGGGAGGAAGTGACATGCAAAGACGGGAAATGAATGATCTTCTCCTTGGCGGTCTGGATCGAGCCGTCGAGCTGATGGCTGTGGCGGCCCATAACAGTTTCAGGTTCGATGGGAAGAACACCATACGAATCGTAACAGCGGGCAAAGACGACATGCAGGAGATAGCCGAATACTGTCTGTCTCTGGGAGACATGTCCCCTCTCGGCGCGAGAGACGGACGGCACCTCATAGAATTGATGAAGGAGCCGCTTGCATTGATGGTCATCGGCGATAAGCGCAGGTCGCATTTCAACTACAATTGCGGCGCCTGCGGATACCGCTCCTGCGCAGAAATGAACGCTGCCGAAGAAGTAGAATCACTTACGGCGAATGGACCCAGTTGTCAGTTCAGGAACATCAATCTCAATATAGCGGCCAATGCCGCGGCTGCGATGGCATGGCGGCTGGGACTGCATTGCCGGGTGTTCAGCTCGTTCGCATTTGCGGCTAAAGCCATGACTATCATTGAAGACGTGGACATCGTCGTGAGCGTGTCGGTGAGCGTGGCCAAACAGAATCCGTATTTCGACAGGCACAAGTATTGGACCAAGGAGTACTGGGACGAAATTTTTAACAAGGAATTCCCGACTTTCAACCGTGGTTTTATAGGAGCCATAGAAGAGTAGTGGAGCTCGGCTATCGGAGGTATCAATGGGATCGAAAACACACCTCAATCAGGCCATAGCGTCTCATCTGGTCGAGATCAGGGCCGATGAAATGCCCGATCGAGAAATCTTCGTCTTCGAGCGAGGCGAACAAGACCATGACGTGCTGACGTACAAGGCGCTGTACGAGAATTCCAATAAGGTGGCTCGATTGCTGCTCGACAACGGGATAGGAAAAGGCGATGTTTTTGCAGTCTTTATGAGAAACTATCCCGAGTTTGCATACTCTATTTTGGCGGGGACCACCATCGGAGCCGTAATGGTGCCGGTGGACCCTCGTTCTCGTGGGGATCGACTGAGATTTCTGCTCGGCAACAGTAATGCCAAGGCGGTCATTGCGTCGAGTGAATGCCTGGAATCGCTCAAAGAGGTAGCAGGGGATCTACCCAACCTGAAGTTTGTTTCCATTGCTTACCAGCGGGACCAGGGGGTTCCTATTTCATCGGCTTTCCACGTTCTCAACGAAACATTTGAAGCCGATTCGTGGCGGATTGTGGACCAGCAGGTCATGGATGTTCGGCAGCCCATGGAGATCATTTACACTTCCGGCACCACCGGCGACCCGAAAGGAGTGATGATTCGCAACAATCGGCTAGGCGTGTTCAATATCCTTACCAAACTGTGCTGGAAGTACAATAAACAGGACTGCCTGTACAACGGACTTTCACTGACTCACGGCAACGCTCAGGCCGTAACATTCTTTCCTGCGCTCAATATGGGCATCAAGGCTGTTTTCAGCCCCAAATTCACCAAGAGCAGGATTTGGGATATTTGCAGGAAACACGGATGCACCACTTTTTCACTCTTGGGCGGCATGATGGCTGGCATATACAACGAGCCCGAGAAACCGGACGATGCGGTCAGTCCCGTGAAGATGGTACTCAGCGCCGGGACTCCTGTGTCCATCTGGGAGGCTTTTGAAAAACGGTTCGGCGTCGAGATCCTCGAATGGTACGGCGCGGTGGAAGGCGGTTTTGCATTCAAGCCTGCCGGGAAAGGTCCGATTGGCTCGTTCGGCAAACCCGTGCCTGGAGTGATGGAGTTCAAGGTGGTTGATGAGGGCGATAAGGAGGTTCCCGTCGGACAAACAGGCGAACTGATCTCCCGCATGGTTCGCGGAGAGACGAAAGTGGACTATTTGGGCCTGCCCGATGCCTCCCTGGACAAGGCTAAGGGCGGTTGGCTTCGATCTGGCGACATGGTCCACAAGGACGAGCAAGGCTGGTATTTCTTCGATTATCGAAAAGGCACCGAACTCCGCCGGGCAGGTGATTTCATCCAACCTGATTACGTGGAGGTTGTCCTGGGAAAACACACTTCAGTGAGCGAAGTATGCGTGTATGGAATTCCTGCCGCTTCAGGGGCACCTGGAGAGAGCGACCTAGTGGCGGCTCTTGCACCGTTCCCAGGCATGTCGATCGATCCGGGCTCCATTTATGAACTGTGCAAGAAAGAGCTGGAGCCGAACTCCATACCTTCATATCTGCAAATTGTGGCAGAGATTCCCAAGAGCATTTCGGAGAAGGCGTTGGACAGGATTCTCAAGAGCGAGTTCTCGCCCGACGGTGAGAACGTTTACTCCTACCGCAACTTCAGGGGATAGAACCAGGGAGGTGGAAAGGTGACATATCTCGATCTGAACATAGAGCTTACGGACGAGCAAAACGCTCTGAAAGAGCAGGCCCACAAATTCGCAGAGGAAGTGCTCAGACCCGCGAGCATAGAACTGGACAAGATCGCGGATGCCGAGGACATGATCAAAAGCCCTTTGCTCTGGGACACGATGAGAAAAGGCTTCGAGCTGGGCTACCACAACGTGCTGATGACCGACACGTACGGAGGGCTGGGGCTCGATCCTTTGGAAGTCCACATGGTGCTGGAGGAAATGGGCTGGGGAAGCGCCGATTTCGCTGTAGCCATCGGAGTGTCGTGTTTTCCCGCTTTTTTTGCGTGTATGCTGCCCAATGATCTACTGGAACAGACAATCATCTATCCGTTCTGCCAAAACCATGACGCTACGTTCATAGGATGCTGGGCCATAACCGAGCCGAACCACGGCACGGACCAAGTATGCCCCGGAACAGAGGTGTTTCGAGACCCGGACATCAAGGGCCAGCTCAAGGCCCGTCTTGACGGAGATGAATGGGTAATCAACGGTCAGAAGTCCGCGTGGGTATCCAATGGGCCGATCGCCACCCATGCTCTGGCTTATCTCAGCATCGATCCGTCCATGGGATTGGCGGGCGGCGGCATCTGCATCATACCATTGGATAAACCGGGCGTGAGCCGAGGTCGTGCGTTGAACAAGCTCGGCCAAAGGGCCTTATCACAAGGGGAGATCTACTTCGATGACGTGAGGGTTCCGAGAGATTACATGCTTATCGATCAGGAGAGCTACGAAGCGATGCTGGATATCACGCTGTCCACCGCTAACGCCGCAATGGGAGCCATTTTCACTGGTACCGCCCGAGCCGCTTACGAAGAGGCGCTGGCATATTCCAAAGAGAGGATTCAGGGCGGAAAGCTGCTGTTCGAGCACCAGATCATCAAGCACAAGCTGTTCAACATGTTCATGAAGGTGGAAGCGGCCAGAGCCTTGTCCCGTGCCGCCATCGTCTACAACTACTGCAACACACCCCCATCTATTGAGTATTCCATTGCTTCCAAGGTGTTCTGTACGAATACGGCATTTGAAGTCGCCAATGAGGCTGTCCAGATTTTTGGCGGCTATGGCATGAGCAAGGAGTACGCGATCGAAAAGATCTTTCGGGACGCCAGAGCAGCGCTCATAGAGGATGGAGCCAACGACAGTCTGATGATCACTGGGGCACACAAACTCTAAAGAAGCCAAGCTCTTGCCCGGAAAGAGTTATTCATCGCAGATTACAAAAGAAGCGCCACTCTGTTCGACCGCTCGCCGGTATTACGAGGAGAATAAGTATGGGTCATGTATTCGTTATTGGTGCGGGAATGATTCGATTCGGAAAGTACCCCGATGAATCAGTTCGATCCATGGCCGAACAGGCCATCCACTTGGCGCTTGAGGATGCGGGTGTGGAAAAGCGGGATCTGCAGGCGGCCTTTTTCTCCAATACATTCTGGGGGATGTTCGCCAATCAGCACTCAATCCGAGGCCAGGTCGTACTCAGGGGAATGGGTATAGACAAAATACCGGTTACGAATGTGGAGAACGCGTGCGCGGGAGCCTCCACGGCGTTGCATCTTGCATACGTAGGCGTCAGAGCCGGGATGTTCGATGTAGCCCTTGCAATAGGCTCGGAGAAGATCACAAGTCCGAACAAGCTTCAGTCCTTGCAGGCCTACGCTTCGTGTATGGACATAGAAAATTTCCAGTCGCATATACAGATGATCCTGGAAGTGGGCAAGTCGTTCGCCATCGATCTGCCGGAAGACAACTCAGCTCCCGGGGAGGGTAGAAGCATCTTTATGGACGCGTACGCAATGGGCGCTCGTTGGCACATGGACCGATTCGGCTCTACTCAGCGTCAATTGGCAGCGATCTCGGCGAAGAATCACTTCCACGGATCGCTCAATCCTTTCGCTCAATATCAGATTCCCATGACAGTTGAAGAGGTGCTCGCTGATCGTCCTGTCGCATATCCCCTTACCAGGGCCATGTGTGCTCCGGTGGGCGACGGCGCTGCTGCTGCCGTAGTCTGTTCCGATGGTTTTCTGAAGAAGCTCAAGGGAGCCCGTCCGGTGAAGATACTTGCGTCGATACTCGGACAAGGTAGCGACAGGGATCTGGACGGCGTGGATATTGGCGAACGTCTGTCAAAACAGGCCTATGAGTTTTCAGGGGTGAATCCGGAGGACATTGATCTTGCTGAAGTGCACGACGCCACCGCGTACGGTGAACTGCACCAGTCGGAGGTCATGGGATTCTGTCCTGTAGGAGAAGGCGGCCTGTTTGCAGAGTCCGGAGCCACGAAGCTTGGCGGCAAAAAGCCAATCAACGCCAGCGGCGGGCTGGAATGCCGAGGCCACCCTATCGGAGCATCCGGACTGGCACAGATTTACGAGCTGGTCACTCAAATCCGTGGGGAGGCGGGGAAGCGCCAGGCAGAAAAGGCCCGCATCGCTCTGGCGGAGAATGGAGGCGGGAATATTGGCGTGGAAGAGGCCGCAATGGCCATACACATCCTGGAAAAGGCCTGACGTGAACCCACGTGGAGTGAAGGGTCGGAGGACGACTGCAGCCCGGTGATCTCCCCCCGACAAGCCCGGGCTTCGCTTTAGCGGGAAATTCTCAAAGGAAGAGAAAATGAGCGGCAAGAAATGCATATTCATCTCCGGTGCGGCGTCCGGGATCGGTCTTGAGACGGCTCGGCTCTTCGCCAAAAAAGGCTGGTACGTCGGGATCTTTGATATCAATGACTCCGGGCTGAAATCGCTTCAGGCAGAAATTGGTGAAGCGAACTGCTTTCAAATGATAATGGACGTCTGTAACGTAGAGAGTGTTCGACAAGCGGTGGGCTCATTTGCAGATAAGACCGGTGGCAAAATGGACCTTCTGTTCAACAGTGCCGGCATCCTAAAATTTGGACCGTTTGAAAACGTCTCGTTAGAGGACAGTCACAAGATCGTCGACGTGAATCTCAAGGGCGTGCTCACTTGCACTCACTGCGCTTTGGAACTCCTGAAGACAACTCCCGGAGCTCGGATCGTCACTATGGCATCCACGTCAGCTATATACGGAGTACCCGATTTGTTAGTTTACGCGGCCACGAAGAGTGCAATTTGCGCGGTTACAGAAGCGCTGGATATAGAGCTGGAAAGATACGGAATTATCGTCAGCGACATCTTGGCTCCGTACGTCAACACTCCGATGGTGACGAATGCCGAAAACAAGGCGTTCAGCATGGAGAGAATGGGTGTCAAGATTGAGCCCTCCGAAGTTGCCGGGATGGTCTGGAAGGCTGCACACGGCCGGAAGCTGCACTGGAAGATGGGAGCGGCGACTTTTCTCTTGCTGGGGATCTTCTGGGTCATGCCTTTCGTCAGACGTTACGTCGTGAAAACGTTGACTGTCCGCCCTGAAGGGAAATGAGGCCAACGCTCTGTCAAAGAAGTGACGAGGGGTGAAGCCGTCCCAGGTGGGCCTCTGAGGCGAAGTCAGGCTGCTCCTTTCACGATCATGACCTACCTGCCGGTTCCGGATAGTTAACTTGGGCTAGGAAGACAAAAGATCTGACATGGCACGAGACGCTGTGGGCTACCTCATCACATCACTCAAATAAGCAATCGCTGGCAGCAGACTTTCTTCTGCTTGACACCGACAAATTCATCGGCCACCGGGAGCGGATGCCTGACCTGGTACCCGAAGAAAAAACACAGGGCCGAGGAAGATAAATGGATCACATCGGGTATAGTGAGTAGAATAATCTCAGGGAATGAATGGACCAGAATTTGATAATTCAAGACCTGGCACCCCATCCAGAAGACGCAACAAATGAAAAATGCGTGAGAGTGAAAACAATGCTCAACATTATTGCCATTGCAATTGTTTTGATCTTGAGCAGCTTCGCCACCCAAGCGCCCGCGCAATTTGCGGAGTTGAGTTCATCGGCCAGAGGGGACACGGATAAAGGAGTTCGTCTGATACCCGAGCGTATTATCCCAGTTCCGCCCACGGTTAGTCCTGAATTGCAGCGAGCCATTGCTAAACCGGTGGAACCCAACGAGCGTTTTTGGAGCACTGCACCTAAGAGTGTTGACGAGTGGCGCGAGCTTCAAGCCAAAACGGAAGAAACAGCTACTGAGGGAGTTCGGCGATTGCTCGAAGAGTATCCGGTGAAGGTTGAGAACCGAACTATTGCCGGTGTGAACGTATTCGTGATAACTCCGGAATCCATTCCGGAACAGAACCGAAATAGGATTTTCTTGCACTTCCATGGCGGCGCCTATGTTTTTTATGGAGGCCAGGCCGGCATTGGAGAAGCAAGTCTCATGGCATTCTATGGGAACACGAGAACTGTTTCTGTGGATTACCGGATGCCTCCAAATCATCCGTTTCCTGCGGCACTGGACGATGCCGTAGCAGTATACGAGGAGATCCTGAAAACCTATTCACCCACAAATGTCGCAATCGTCGGCACATCTTCGGGAGGAGGCTTGGCGGCTGCGTTGGTGCTAAAGCTGCGAGATCTCAATGTCCCTGTCTGCGGGGCCGTCGGACTCGGCACTCCATGGATAGACCTGACCAGGACGGGAGATACGCTCGCAACCAATGAGAAGATTGATGATGTTCTAGTGACTTACGGCGCGTTGATTGAATCGGCAGCGAAACTTTACGCCGGGTCATTTGATGTGAAGCACCCTTTTCTTTCACCCATCTACGGAGACGTGACGGGGTTCCCTCCGACCATTCTCACTTCTGGCACCCGTGATTTATTGTTGAGCTGCACCGTAAGGATGCACCGTAAGGATGCACCGAAAGCTCCGGCAGGCCGGTATCCAAGCCGAACTTCAGATTTTCGAGGGCATGTCTCATGCCGAGTATCTCCTGATACCTGACCTCCCGGAGGGAAAAGAGGCATTTCAAGAGATTGCCGGATTTTTTGATGCTCATTTGGGCAAATAAAACCATGAAGAGGTCTCGTGTTCGACAGTGCAATGCAATTTTGCCCAACTAATGCCTCTAGATGAAGTGGTAACCTCTTTAGAAGTTCCGGGGATACAACACTTAATTCTTGAGGGGGGAGTTTGCCACCAGTCCTGCCCGGCACATGAGACAAGTCGTACGAGTGATTGCTCCCGGTACCCTCATTTCATCCCTCAGAGAGGCTGCCGGGCGCCAGCAGACCCTTCTTCCGCTTGACACCGACGGGTCCATCGGCCACTTTAGGAACACAATGGGCCGAGGTGCGCGGAGAAAAGGACGTTAAGAATAATGGAGAATGGTAAAATCTGAATTCCAGGAAGCGCCGACTTCTCTGTTCTTGTTGACTCGGGAATCCAAGGTCCCCAAACAGATCAAGGGGGTCGTGGAACGCGTGGCGCGGAATTGTATCGTTACATTCGGTCTCTTGAATTAAGTATAGTGTCACCCGAATCAGTAGTGACCGTTCAATGACTGACTACTCTGGATGAAGAGCCACTGTGAGCAGTCTTTGGTTGCCTGTGGTTTTTGAGGACATGTTTTTTGGAAATTGGCAGATGGGGGCTCACTACCGGAT
>JBKQMK010000390.1:0-3819 GCA_052146735.1 Desulfomonilaceae bacterium
CATACAAATGCTCCTTCGCGCCGCGGCTTCCTGCGCGGCCTGCGGGGTTGAATTGAATCTGCGATTTTGCGCCGGAATCTTCTCAAAGCCTGGATCGCAGCATGGACTTGAGAGACGTAGTGGGGCCTGTGCTTGAATCCATAGCCCACAACTTGGGGATGATGCGCGGGACCCTGACCCTCCTGAACCGTGACACAGGAGAAATATTCATTGAGGCGGCTCACGGCCTGTCCGAAAGCCAGAAGGACCGAGGAAAATACAGGCCGGGTGAAGGGGTCACAGGCAAGGTAGTGAAAACCGGCCGGCCGGCCGTGGTACCCCACATTTCTGATGAACCGCTGTTCCTCGATCGCACCGGGGCCCGAAAGGGCCTACGTAAAGAGGATGTGTCCTTTATCTGCGTCCCCATCAAGTTGGAAAACGAAGTCATTGGGGCACTCAGCGCGGACCGCCTGTTCGAAGAAGGGGTGTCTTTCGAAGAGGATGTCCGTCTCTTGTCAATCATAGCCTCCATGATTGCACAGGCGGTCCGACTGAGGCGCTCTGCTCAAGAGGAGCGGCATCGCCTGCTCGAAGAGAACCTGAGGCTTCAATCACAGCTCGAAGAGCGCTTTCACCCATCCAATATTATTGGCAACTCGAAGGTCCTGCAAACCGTTTACGATTTGATAGCACAGGTTTCGAAGAGCGACACCACGGTCCTAATCAGAGGCGAAAGCGGCACAGGCAAAGAGCTTGTGGCCCACGCAATCCACTTCAACAGCCTTAGAGCCGCAAAGCCGTTTATCAAGGTCAACTGCGGGGCGTTACCGGAGAGCGTCGTGGAGAGCGAGCTTTTCGGGCATGAAAAAGGCGCTTTTACCGGAGCCATAGCGACGCGCAAGGGGCGTTTCGAACTGGCTAACGGAGGCACTATTTTTCTAGACGAAATCGGAGACCTCTCTCCAACCACCCAGATCAAGCTTCTCAGGGTATTGCAAGAGAGGGAATTCGAGCGCGTAGGCGGTACCGCGACTATCAAGACTAATGTCCGAATAATAACAGCAACCAATCGTAACCTGGAGCAGTTGATTGCCGAAGGGAGATTCAGGCAAGATCTTTACTATCGGCTCGATGTCTTCCCCATCCACATTCCTGCCCTGCGCGAGCGCAAGACCGACATTCCTATCCTTGCTGACTTCTTTGTAGAGAAATACAGCAAGGCAAACAATAAGACGGTTCGGCGCATTTCCACCCCCGCCATCGACATGCTTATGACCTACCACTGGCCTGGTAACGTCCGCGAGTTAGAAAACTGCATGGAACGGGCGGTGCTCCTGAGCTCAGAACAGGTTATCCACGGACACCACCTTCCGCCGACTCTCCAGACGGCCGAGGCCAGTGGAACGACGCACACAGGCACCCTGGAGGCGACATTGGAGCGGGTCGAGCGCGATTTGCTGGTAGACGCGCTGAAGGCTGCCCGCGGAAACCGGGCCAGGGCTGCGCGTGCGTTGGGAATCTCCGAAAGGATTATGGGGTTGCGGGTACAAAGGTTCGGGATTGATGCGAAGCGATTTAGTACCCGCGCGTAGCCATTATTGCCAAAAATACCATTATGTATGATGAATTGCTATTGAACACTACAGTGTATCCTCTCCCCTGGAGACAAAACCTGCCGTCCATTCAGTAAGTTAAGGCCATTGGAGACGGTTCCTGCCTATTCTGGCATCGAAATTGCAGAATGCAAGGCAAATTTTCGCCCACCTTTGGAAGCCAACGGACTCAACTGCTTCAGCGGATAGGGTGCCCTGACTGGTCACAACCTGAGAGTCGGCAGACTGCGGGCCCGGATAGATGTGGCCAGGGTGGGGTTTGGAAAATGCATGACTCGGACAACGCCTGGGTCTCGGTAGCAGCGGCAACGCTGTTACTGATGACTCTGGGTCTGGCTGTAGTGGTCAAGGATGAGCAGGCAAACAACGCGATGAACCCGATCTAAACGGGACTTTCACAGGAAAAATTGGTACCGGCAAGATCGGTGTCACCCGTAGAGAAGAAGTCATGGGTATTCGACCGGGGGATACCGGTCAGGAAGCTTTCTGACGCTGGGGTGCAGGTTTTAGATCGCGCCTAAAACTATCATTTGCGGTCGAAGGCGAGAGATCTTCCCGGCTTGAGAAACGTTTAACTCTAACGAGAGGAGAAGCAGAGAATGGGTAAAGGAAAAACAGTATGGGTACTTCCGTACATAGCAGTACTCATCGCCTGGATGGTGATTGTGAGTCCGGTTCTTGCTGAGGAAGCCACACCTCAAGCCGGAGCCCCACAAGCAACAGCGACTCAAGCTCCAGAGCCGAAGCCAGACCCCGCGGGAATTGCAACGGGCGACAAGTCAAACGCCATCGATGCGGCCGGTAATTCTTTTGTAGTCACCGAGCCGACCGACAAGGCCGACCCTGAATATGCGAAAAAGCTGAAGGAGTTCGAAGAGTACCAGGCGCAGGCGGCCAAAGAGCCCCTAGCGGTCAAGCTGGCCGACAGCGTCGGTCACGTCCGGATTGCTACCAACTTCAACTGGACTCTCGTCACAGGGTACCTGGTGCTCTTCATGCAAGCGGGCTTCGCCTTACTCACCTGCGGGTTGGTGCGCAGGAAGAACGCGGGCCATCTCATGATGCTTAACTTCGCTGCGTACGTCTTCGCCTTCTTGGCATACTATGTGTGCGGCTATGCCTTCCAGTTCGGCGCCGTGGCAGTGAATGCCGCGCCAACGAATCTCGGGGGAATACCTACCCTGAACCACTTTCTCATCGGAAATGGTCAGTGGGGATTCCTGGGAGGCAGTGGCTTTTTCCTGAGTGGCCCTGCCTACGATGCCGGGAGTAACTGCCTGACACTCTTCGAAGTCGTCTTCATGGAGACGGCGGGATACATCATCGTGGGCGCCATCTGTGAGCGGATCACTTTCTGGGGATTCGTCCTCTGCGAACTCTTCATGGGCGCCATCCTTTACCCCATGTCCGGTTGTTGGGCCTGGGGCGGCGGCTGGCTCTCGCAGTTGGGGACTACCTTGGGCATGGCCCACGGCTACGTGGATTTCGCGGGCTCCACCGTTGTTCACGCGGTAGGCGGCTTCAGCGCGATGGCGCTCGCTGCCATCCTCGGCCCGCGCCTCGGCAAGTACGGCCCGGACGGCAAACCGCGACCCTTTCCTGCTCACAACATCGCCTTTGTCGTGATCGGCACCTTTATTCTCCTGTTCGGCTGGATGGGGTTTAACCCAGGTTCCACGCTTGGCGCGTCGGATCTGCGGATCTCGGTGATTGCCGTGAACACAAATCTCGCCGCGGTCGCGGCTTCGGCGACGGCCCTGATCTTCTGGTACTTCCTTTTCGGCAAACCAGACATCTCGATGGCGTGCAACGGCATGCTCGCGGGTCTCGTTGCCGTTACCGCGCCTTGTGCGTTTGTTAGCCCAAACTCCGCCGTTATCATAGGCATCGTCGCAGGTATCATCGTTTGCCTAGGGGTTCTATTTAACGAGCGGACGATAAAGATCGACGACCCTTGCGGTGCCATTTCCGTGCATGGATATTCCGGCTGGTGGGGAGCCGTTTCTCTCGGCATCTTCGCCGATGGCACGTACGGCTCGGGATGGAACGGCGTCGGCGCGACGACCTACCTGGGGACTGCCGGCCAAGGTGTCACCGGCCTGCTTCACGGGGACGTGACACAATTCTTTACGCAGCTAGGCGGAGCCACGCTTATTGCAGCTTACGCGTTCTTCTTTACCTACGTGGTCTTCAAAATCGTGAATCGTATCGTGCCACTGCGTGT